>CAZWDD010000119.1:0-15387 GCA_964632345.1 uncultured Solibacteraceae bacterium
AGTCGATCTGCCTGAACTTCGGACTCGCACTGGAATTCGGCGGCAAGTGCAACCTCCGCTTTGACGACACCAACCCTTCCAAGGAAGAGACGGAGTACGTCGAAAGCATCATCGAGGACGTGCAGTGGCTCGGCTTCCAGTGGGCCGACAAGCCCTATTTTGCTTCTGATTACTTTGATCAGCTCTTTGAATGGGCCGTCCAGCTGATCAAGCAGGGCCAGGCTTACGTCTGCGACCTCACCGCGGAACAGGTGCGCGAAACCCGCGGCACCACCACCGAACCCGGCAAAGAGAGCCCGTGGCGCAACCGCAGCGTCGAGGAGAACCTCGACCTCTTCTATCGCATGCGCGACGGCGAGTTCCCTGACGCCTCCCGCACCCTTCGTTCGAAGATCGACATGGCCTCGCCCAACTTCAACATGCGCGACCCGGTCATGTACCGCATCCTCCGTGCCGAACACCACCGCACCGGGAACAAGTGGTGCATCTACCCCATGTACGACTTCGCCCACGGCGAGTGCGACTCCATTGAAGGCATCACCCACTCCATTTGTACCCTGGAGTTTGAGGACCACCGCCCGCTCTACGACTGGTACGTCGAGAACCTCGGCATCCACCGGCCGCAGCAGATCGAGTTTGACCGCCTCAACCTCACCAATACCGTCCTCAGCAAGCGCAAACTCCTCCAACTCGTCCAGAAGGGCCACGTCTCCGGCTGGAACGACCCCCGTATGCCAACCCTTTCCGGCATGCGCCGCCGCGGTTACACCCCGGCCGCCATCCGTAACTTCTGCGGCTCCATCGGCGTGTCGAAGACGAACGGCATCATCGAGTTCGCCCTCCTCGAACACCACCTGCGCGAGGACCTGAACAAGAACGCCGCCCGTGTCATGGCGGTGTTGGACCCCGTCAAAGTCATCATCGATAATTACCCCGACGATCTCGTCGAGGAACTCGAAGCCGTCAACCACCCGGATGATCCCTCCATGGGCTCCCGCACCGTACCGTTTTCGAAAGTGCTCTACATCGAGCGCGACGACTTCCGCGAAGACCCGCCCAAGCAGTACTTCCGCCTCTCGCCGGGCCGTGAAGTCCGCCTCCGCTACGCCTATTTCGTCACCTGCACCAGCATCGTGAAGGACGAAAACGGCGAGGTGGTCGAGATTCACTGCTCTTATGATCCGGCCAGCCGTGGCGGCAACTCCCCCGACGGCCGCAAGGTCAAGTCCACCATCCACTGGGTCTCGGCCGCCCACGCGCTGTCGATGGAGGCCCGCCTCTATGAGCCGCTTCTGCTGGAAGGCGCGCCGCAGTCGGACGACATCGCCACGCAGTTGAATCCCAACTCGCTCATCGTCAAGGACGGCGCTCTCATCGAACCCAGCGTGAAGGGCGTCAAGCCTGCTACCAGTTTCCAGTTCGAGCGTGTCGGCTATTTCTGTGTCGACCCTGACTCCACGGACGAAAAGCTTGTCTGCAACCGGACGGTCCAGCTACGCGACACCTGGGCCAAGATCGATAAGAAGACCCGCTAACTAACGGACGGCCGGGTAGAACTCCTGCTGGTGCGCTTCGGCGAACCGGCGCATCCGCCCGGCCAACTCCCCGTTCTTCTCCAGCACATTCGTCTTTTCGTACGGGTCTTTCTCCAAGTCGAACAGGCTCAGTCCGATCTCGGTCTGCCGGTACACCCCGGCTGCGCCGTCGTTGCCCGCCGTTACCAGTTGCCGGTACTTGTGCGGGATATGCAGTTTCCAGCGGCCGTCCCCCGTCATCACGGCGTCCATCGTGTTGTTCGTTGAAAAGACGTAGTATTCATGCGAGTTCCGCGCTCCGCGCGCACCGGTGATCAGCGGCCACACGTCCCGGCCGTCGATCTCGTTGGCCGGCAGCGCCGCGCCGCCCAGTTGGGCCACCGTCGGCAGAAGGTCGATCGTGCAGAACGCCCGCCGCGACACGCTTCCGGCTCGGATTCGCCCCGGGTAGCGCATGATGCACGCGCTCCGCGTCCCGCCGTCGAATCCCGTCCCCTTCGCCTCCCGGTAGGGGGTGCTGCCGCTGTGGTTGCCGTAGGAGGTCCAGGGGCCGTTGTCGCTCGTGAAGATCACCAGCGTGTTGTCCGCCACCCCGGCCTTGTCCAGCGCGCCCATGATCTGGCCCACCGACCAGTCGATCTCCATCATCACGTCCCCAAACGTTCCCACGCCCGACTTCCCGGCAAACTCGGGACTCGCGAAAAGCGGCACGTGCGGCATCGAATGCGGTACGTAGAGCAGAAACGGGTTGTCCTTGTTCCGGCCGATGAAGTCCACCGCGTGTTCGGTGTACCAGCGGGTCAGGAACTGCTGGTGCTCCTTCGTCACGCGCTCGATCTTCACCTTCCCGTTCTCCCAGAAATGCAGCGGCTGTGGATAGTTTTCCGGCCGCTCCGGATGAAACTCCCACATGTCGTTTGAGTACATCAGCCCGCAGGACTCATCGAAGCCGCGCGCCGGCGGCCGCGTCTCCGGCTGGTCGCCGATGTGCCACTTTCCGAAGACCGCCGTTTTGTATCCGGCCGTCCGCATCACCTCGCCCATCGTGGCAAACCGCGGGTCCACCCCGCGCGCCCCCGGCCCGTGGGCGCCGAACATCTTCGTCCGGCCGGGGTAGCAGCCCGTCAGTAGTGCGGACCGCGACGCCGAACACACCGCCTGCGGCACATAGAAGTTGTGAAACGCGCACCCCTCCCTCGCCAGCCGCGCCACGTTCGGTGTCGGGTACGGCGGCTTGCCGAACGGCTGGAAGTCCGCCCATCCGGAATCGTCCAGGAAGATAATAACTACATTCGGCTTCTTTCCCGCCGCAGCCTCCACCCCCAGCGAAGGTATCCCCAGTGAACAGCTCTTCAAGAACGATCGACGATCCAACATTCCGAGATTCTATCGCGACCGGCCTGTCCCGCCGCGCCCTTCTCGGCGCCGTTGCCCCCGCGTTTCTCAAGGGTCAGTCCCGTCCCTCCCGTCCCAATATCCTGTTTCTCATGGATGACCAGCACCGCGGCGACTGCCTTCGCTCGGACGGCAACCATGCCATCCATACTCCCAACATGGACCGTATCGGCAACGAGGGCATTCGCTTCTCCCGAGCCTATTCCACCACGCCCACCTGCACCCCCGCCCGCAGCGCCCTGCTCACTGGCCTCGCCCCCTGGAATCACGGCATGCTCCATATGGTCGGCATGGCTCAGCAGTATCCCTATACCAAGCCGCAGGCCCTGCGTGATGCTGGCTACTACACTACCGGCATCGGCAAGATGCACTACAACGGCCAGCGAAATACCCACGGCTTCCACCAACTCATCCTCGATGAAAGCGGCCGCGCCCAGTCGCCCGACTTCCGCAGCGACTACCGCGCCTGGTTCTACTCCCAAGCCCCTCACCTGAATCCCGATGCCACCGGCGTCGGCTTCAACGACTATCCCGCCAAAGCCTACGTCCTCCCCGAACGCCTCCATCCCACCGCCTGGACCGGCCAGACCGCCGTCAACTTCCTGGAAGGCTACAGCCGCCCCGAGCCGTTCTTCCTGAAAGTCTCCTTCGCCCGGCCCCACAGTCCGTATGACCCGCCCCAGCGCTTCATGGACATGTACCGCGACGCCGATATCCCCAAGGCCAGCGTCGGCAAATGGGCCGCCAGGCACGAGGTGCGCAACGGGCCCAAGGACGACATCTGGCGCGGAGCTCTCGGCGATGCCCAGGTGCGGTCCTCCCGCCAGGGTTACTACGGCTCCATCTCTTTCATCGATGAATGGATCGGCCGCATCTTCGAAACGCTCGAAAAACGCGGGCTGCTCGAAAACACGCTCATCCTGTTCACCTCCGACCACGGCGACATGACGGGCGATCACAACCTCTGGCGCAAGTCCTACGCCTACGAAGCTTCGGCCCGCATTCCCATGGCCATCCGCTGGCCCAAGGGGATGGTCTCATCCCGGCGCGGCCTGGTTTCCGATAAGCCCGTCGAAATCCGCGACATCTTTCCCACCTTCCTCGAAGCGGCCGGCGAAACTCCCAAACGCCAACTCGACGGCGCCAGCATGCTGTCGCTCGCCCGTAACCCGGCTGCCCCGTGGCGCGACGCCATCGACCTCGAACACGGCGTGTGCTATAGCGTGGAGAACAACTGGAACGCCTTTACCGACGGCCGGACCAAGTACATCTACCACGCCTATCACGGCGAGGAACAGCTCTTCGATCTCGCCCGCGATCCCGGCGAAACCCGCGACCTTTCCGGCGATGCCGCCAGCGCGGACACTCTGCGCCGCTGGCGCCAGCGCATGGTCGATCACCTCTCCATTCGCGGTGAGAAATGGGTCAAGGGCGGCCGCCTGCAGATGCGGAAAGAGGGCATTGCCCGCTCGCCGAACTTCCCCGCCGCCGGCTGAGCCATGCCGCCGGAAAAAGACGGGCGGACAGGGGTGTGCTTCGGTTGAAACCCGCCCCTGTCCGCACCGTTAGGTTAGGCGAACATCGTGCGGCCACGCGCGCCTTGTCTCTATGGCGCGCCGGACAAGCCGAATCTTATTTCTCAGTGGTGTAACCGGGGGGCAGGGAAACGCCCTGTCCGAAGAAGAACTGCTCCATCTGCTGGAACAGGAACTCCTGTGCCTCTTTGGTGCCCAGGTTCAGCCGATACTCATTCATGAGCATCTTCATGTGCTCCACCCACATGCGCCATGCGTCCTTCGATATCGAGTCGTAGATCTTCTGGCCCAGCGGATGGGCTTCAAAAGGGTTCTCGTCCAACCCAGGCAATTCTTTCTGCAGCTTGGCGCAAAATACGGTTCGAACAGGCGTGGAATCGGACATAGAGTGCTTCAGTATCCTCCCGGCGGAACCTTTAGGATAGCGTAGCCGGACTCTCCGCGGCCACCTGCCGCTTGGCCCGGTTCGCCTCCAGATACTCGGAGAGTTTCAACGGCGTTCCGGCCCCCTTTTCCATGTGCCGCTGCACGGCCTTCTGGTAGCGTCGCAACGTCTCCCGCTTCTGCCCGTCCTTCAACTCGCACATCTGAATATCGAGCAGCAGTTCGATCTCCCACGGCCGGAACGTGTTCCGCACCAGCTTGCCGCGCAACAGGTCCGACATAAGCCGGTTGAACTGCGCCAGGATCGTATCCGAATCCGGCTCCGGCAGGTCAGCCAGGTGACGCGACGCAAGCGTCGAAGAGGTCTTTTTCGGGGGAAGGTTCATCGCAGAAAGTGTCATCCCGGGCGTTCCGCTACTCGTCGCTGCCCTTGCCTTGATCTTACAATACAACCGTGGTGAAGACCCTACTGTGTTTCCCTCTAATTGCGCTAAGCATGTCCTACGCGGCGGTGCCGGAAAGGGATAGCCGCGCCGGCGATCCTGTCGATACCAACACCCCGTTTTTTGAGGCTCGCTATCCCGATTGGCCCGGCGCCATGACGCTCCAGCAATGGGAAGCCCGGCGCCTGTTGCTGCGGCGGCAGATTCTTGTCTCCGCCGGGCTCTACCCGCTCCCCGCTCAGCGTGTCGCACCGCGCGCCGAGGTCTTCGGCCGCCAGGATCACGATGGCTACTCGGTGGAAAAGGTGCTCATCGAGACGGCGCCCAACTACTGGCTCGGCGCGAATCTGTATCGCCCGGCCAAGGCTTCCGCCTCCGGCCGCCATCCGGCCATCCTCAGTCCCCACGGCCATTGGAAGACCGGCCGCCTGGAGCAGACGAAGGACGGCAATATCCCCGCCCGCGCCATCATGCTGGCCCGCATGGGCTTCGTCGTCCTCAACTACGACATGGTGGGCTACAACGACACCACGCAGACCCCGCACGCCTTCGGCAGCCCTGCCGAGCAGTTGTGGAACTGGGGACCCCTCGGGCTGCAACTCTGGAACTCCGTCCGCGCCGTCGATTTCCTCCAGTCGCTCCCCGGCGTCGACCCCGCCCGCATCGGGGCCACCGGCGCCTCCGGCGGCGCCACCCAGACCTTTCTCCTCGCCGCCATCGATGACCGCATCCGTTGGGCCGCGCCAGTCAACATGATCAGCGGCATCATGCAGGGCGGCTCCCCCTGCGAGAACGCCCCCGGTCTCCGCATCGGCACCTTCAACGTGGAACTCGCCGCCCTCATCGCCCCCCGGCCCATGATTATGGTCGCCGCCACGGGCGACTGGACGCGCAACACCCCGCGCCAGGAGTTCCCCGCCATGAAGCGGATCTACGCGCTCTACGGTAAGGAGAGCGAAGTGGAGTCCGTGCAGTTCGACGCCCCGCACAACTACAATCAGGCCAGCCGCGAGGCCGTCTACGACTTCTTCGCCCGCAAGGCGCTCGGCCTTGCCGCCGGTCCGAAGGAGTCGAACATCCCGGTGCTCTCGGCCGCCAGCCTCCTGTCGCTCGACGGCCGCGCCCGCCCGGCCGGTGCGCTCGAATACCCCCAGGTTTTCGCCCAGTTCCAGCGCACGCTGCCCGCCAGCCCCCTCCGCGAGCGGCTGCTGGCCGCCCTCCACGCCGAGTGGCCCGCCGCCGTCGAAGCCGAAGAGTCCAACGGCGCCTTCGCGCTCACCCGCCCCGGCCGGCGGGACCGCGTCGAAGGCCGCCTTATCCCCGGCCGCGGCCGGCCCGTTGTCGTCATCCACCCGAAGGGGGTTGACGCTGCTGCCGCCCACCCGCGCGTGAAGGAGTTGACCGCCGCCGGCCGCCGCGTCCTGCTGCTGGCGCCGTATCAGGCCCCACCCGTCAGCGACAAACTTCGCTACTACCTCACCTTCCAGAAATCGGAGGCCGCCGAACGGGTGCAGGATCTGCTGACCGTTTTCCGCTGGCTGGAGCAGAAAGGGGAACCGCCGCAGCTCATCGGGCTGGAGGAGACTTCCGTCTGGGTGCAAATCGCCCTCGCCATGATCCCGAAGCCCGTCCCGCCCGCCGCGCTTCCGGCCACCGATGCGGAATGGCTCCGTGTCTTCCCGGCGCCCGGTATCCGCTGGGCTCTGCGGCGCTGACGGCGCCTACTCGCTCGCCGCCCGTAACAGATACCGGTCCAACGCGGCAATCTGGTCTTCCACCCGCTGCCGGT
Organism: uncultured Solibacteraceae bacterium; assembly: GCA_964632345.1. GTDB lineage: Bacteria > Acidobacteriota > Terriglobia > Bryobacterales > Bryobacteraceae. Next base: position 7,082 of record CAZWDD010000119.1, read on the forward strand.
CCCGCGCCTCCGGCGACAACGCCAGATACTGCTCAAAGTCCTGTTTCGCCGCCTGGTACTTCCGCAGTTCCACGTTCACCGCGCCGCGTAGGATGTAGCTGTCGGCGTCCGATGGCGACGCCTCCAGCAGCAGATCCAACACCTGCGCCGCCTTCACATAGCTCTTGCCGCGCAGGTAGATCGAACGCAGGTTGTGCAGCATCCGCACCAGAATCTGCCGGTTCGTCACCGCGTTCAGGATCCCCGGCGAGGGCGTCAGGTCCATCCCCGTCATCTGCCGCGCCAGCGCGAAACACTCCTCTTCGTTCAGCGTCTGCCCCTGGTTGTAGACATCGACGAAGGTCTGGTAATCCTCCTCGTCGTACCTCACGATGAAGTGTCCCGGCAGGCCCACGCCCGAGACGGGCATCTCTAGGCGGTCGGCGATCGACAGATACACCACCGCCAGCGAGATCGGGATCCCCTGCCGCGTCATGATCACTTCGTTGATGCAGCTGTTGCGCGGGTTGTAGTAATCCGTCTCGTTTCCCCGGAACTCCTGCTCGCGGAAGAAAAACTCATGGAAGACCTGTAGCCGCTCCACGGCGTCGTACTCCATCCGCATCCGACCCTCGATCTCGGCCGCGTAGGAGTCCAGAATGTCCAGTATCGGGCCCGGATCCAGGTTCGGAAACTCAATCCGGCTCAACTCCAGGGCGGCCAGGTCAAGCGGCGCGTCCGACTCGTCACGCCTCAGCAAATCAAGCAATGTTTCCATGATCAGCCCGTGCCGTTAGAATACCATTTCATGCGTTTTCCGGGCACCGTTCTCCTGCTGGCCGCTTCTCTCGGCGCCGCTCCGCCCGCGCTTCGCAAGGCCGCCGAATGGCCCGCGCCCGCCCTGCTGCGCGGCGGCGCGCCGGACCCGGCCAACCCCGCCGCTTTCATAACCTGGGGTGTCGCCGGTCACCGCAGGGTCCGCGGACGCCCGCGCCAGATCGCCACCGCTCCCCACGGCTTCCACCCCGGCGGCTGCGCCCTCGACTTCGACGCGGACGGCCACACCGATCTCCTCCTGGCCACCCGCCCGGCCGATGGCGGACTCGGCGATCTTGTCCTCCTCCGCGGCCCCGCCTTCACCCCCACCGTCCTCGACACGTACGTCGAACTCCACGACTGTCTTCCCGCCACGCTCCACTCCCGCCGCGGCGCGCTCATCGTCCACCGCCACGCACAGGTGCGCTTCTACACGCCCGGCGGCGTCCGCGAGGTCTACTCCATCTACACCGCCTCCCGTCAGGCCGGCCTTGCCCTGGCCGATGTCGATGCCGACGGCTTGCCCGATATCTACACCGGCAACTACTGGGTCCGCTCGCCATCGGATCCCCAACTCCCCTGGCACATCTTCGCCATCCATCTCCACAACGAGTCGGACGGGGCCGCCAGCTTCGTCTACGCCGCCTGGCCCGGCCTCCTCATCGGCGCCCAGCGCCACCGTACCCAAACCCCCGTCCGCCTCTTCACTCGCCCGGCCGACCCCCGCCAGCTCTGGCCCGAATCCGTTCTTCCCGGTGTCCTGCTCGATCATCCCCGCGCCGCCACCGTCCACGGCGCCTCGGCCGTCCTCGGGCACGCCGGCGGTATCCTCACGGTCGATCCCGCCACTCGCCGCCACGCGGCCACGCCCTGGCGGCCCGTGCTCGCGCTCTGGTCGGCCGCCGGCCGGCTCTACTCGCTCTCGGCCGGCGCCGTCGCCGTCTGGCGCAGATAGGCATCGTTCCCGCTCAGCCAGTCCGACCGCACCGGCGCGAACAGATCGAACACCACCGAATCCTCCAGCACTTCCACGCTGTGCGGCAGGTTCGATGGAATCTGCATCACTTCCCCGGCCTCCACCAGATACTCCTCCCCCGCCGCGAAGAACTTCAGCCGCCCGGTCAACACCATTGAAACCTGTTCGTTTTCGTGGTGATGCTCCGGCACGATGCCCCCCTTCTTCAAATGCAGATAGGCGATCGTCATCCGGTCCGTGTGCACCACCTGCCGCGCGAACGTCGGGTTAAGCAGTTCCTGCGGGATGCTGTTCCAGCGATGAAGCTTCATACAAGGCGCGAGTGTATCATGGGTGTCAGGACAAATATGGCCATGAAGGGCGTTGTATTGGCGGGCGGCACCGGGAGCCGTCTATTCCCGCTCACCAAGATCACCAACAAACATCTGCTTCCCGTCTACGACAAGCCGATGATTTACTATCCCATCCAGACGCTTGTCGACGCCGGCATCGATGAAATTCTCATCGTCACCGGCGGCCGCAACGCCGGGGACTTCCTCCGCCTCCTCGCCAACGGTAAGGAGTTCGGCAACATTCACCTGGACTACACCTATCAGGAGGGCGAAGGCGGCATCGCCGAAGCCCTCGGCCTCGCCCATCACTTCGGGGATGGCCACCGCATCTGCGTCATCCTTGGCGACAACATTATCGAAGGCTCCATCCGCCAGGCCGTCGAGGACTTCCGCCAGCAGCCCGCAGGCGCCAAGATCCTCCTTAAGCAGGTCCATGACGCCGAACGCTTCGGTGTGGCCGAAATCGCCGGCGGCAAGATCCTTGGCATCGAGGAAAAGCCCGCCAACCCTAAGTCCGATCTCGCCGTCACCGGCATTTACATGTACGATGAGACCGTCTTCGACAAGGTGCAGAAGCTAAAGCGCTCCGACCGCGGCGAACTTGAAATCACCGACGTTAACAACGCCTACATCGCCGAAGGCACCATGACCTTCGCTCATCTCGATGGCTGGTGGACCGACGCCGGAACCTTTGAAAGCCTGCTTCGCGCCAATAACCTGGTCGCCGATTCCCGGGGGCACAAAGCGTGAGCGTCCCGGTCGACTACGCCCTCCCCGCAAACGAAGACAAATCCATCGGCCACGTCATCCTCAAGCCGGATTCCGAACACCTCATTCCCGGCGTCCGCGTGGTTCCCTATTCGCTCTGGCCCGATGACCGCGGCTACTTTCTGGAGGTCGCCAGGATCGGCCAGGGCGGGGTTGCGGCCTTTCCGCCCGAGTCCACTCAGATCTCGGCCGCCCTCAGCCTCCCGGCCACCATCAAGGCTTTCCACATCCACCGCCACCAGACCGATTACTGGTCCCCCTCGGCCGGTATGTTCCAGGTCGCCCTCGTCGACCTCCGGCCGGATTCGCCCGCCTTTGGCCGCCGGAACACCTTCTACGTCGGCGCACTCCGCCCCTGGCAGCTTCTCATTCCTCCCGGCGTCGGCCACGGATACAAAGTTATCAGCCAGGAGCCCGGCGTCCTCGTCTACGTCACCGACCGTACTTACAATCCCGCCGACGAGGGCCGCATCGCCTATAACCATCCGGGCATCAATTACGACTGGGAGTTACAACACAAATGAGGTTGCTCGTCACCGGCGGAGCCGGTTTCATCGGTTCCGCGTTTGTCCGCCTGACGGCCGCCGGCGCTGATGGCCTGCAGATCGCCAATCTCGATGCCCTCACCTATGCCGGGAATCTCGAAAACCTGGCTTCCGTCCCGCCTGGGCCCGCTTACCGGTTCTGCAAGGCCGATATCGCCGACGCCTCCGCCGTCGACGAGGTCTTCGCCTCCTTCCGCCCCGATGCCGTGGTTCACTTTGCCGCCGAATCCCACGTGGACCGCAGCATTCTCTCTCCCGAACCGGTCATCCGGACGAATCTCAACGGTACTTTCACGCTTCTCGAAGCCGCGCGCCGCTATGGCGTCAGCCGCTTTGTCCACGTCTCCACCGATGAGGTCTACGGCTCCATCGACGAGCCCTTCGAGGCCGACGAGAACTACCCGCTCCGCGCCAGCAGCCCTTACTCGGCCTCCAAGGCCGGCAGCGATCTGCTCGCCCTCTCCTATCACACCACTTACAAAATGAATGTAAGTGTCACCCGCGCCTCAAATAACTACGGCCCTTATCAGTTTCCTGAAAAGCTCATCCCCTTGATGATCGCCAACGCGCTCGAAGGCAAGCCGCTTCCCGTCTACGGTGACGGTATGCAGATTCGCGACTGGCTCTACGTTGACGACCACTGCCGCGCCATCCGCGCCGTTCTCGACAAAGGCCGCCCTGGCGAGGTCTATAACATCGGCGGCAGCCGCGCTCTGCCCAACATCGAAGTCGTGAAGCGCATTCTTGCCGCCACCGGCCGTGACGAGTCGCTCATCCGCTACGTCACCGACCGCCCCGGCCACGACCGCCGCTACGCCCTCACCAGTGAAAAGCTGGAAAGCGAGACCGGTTGGAAGCCGCGGGTCGAATTCGAACAGGGTCTTGCCGATACCGTCCGCTGGTACCGCGAGAACGAGGCCTGGGTCGCCAACGTCCGTTCCGGCGCCTACCGCGAGTTCTACGAGAAGAACTACGCGGGCCGTTAGAGCGCCGCGATCGAAGCCCGTACCATCGCCGTTGCCGCCGCCGCGTCCACCGGTTTGGCGAAGTAGTATCCCTGTGCGTAGGGGCACTCCACGCCGTTCAGCCGCTCCAGTTGGGAAAGCGTCTCCACGCCCTCGGCCACCACGTCCAGCTTCAGCGTCCGCGCCAGGGAGATTACCGCCTTCACCACTTCCCCGCAGTTCTCGTCTTCTTCGAGCCGGGACACGAAGGAGCGGTCGATCTTCAACGCATCGAACGGCAGACTGGTCAGGTAGTTCAGCGAGGAGTAGCCCGTCCCGAAGTCGTCGATCATCAACCCCACGCCCGCCCCGTGCAGCCGCCGCAGGATATCGGCCGCCGCCTGCATCTCGCTGATCAGCACGCTCTCGGTCACCTCCAGGCAGAACGCGCCCGGCGGCAGTGCATTCTCCTGCACCACGCGTTCCACCTGCGGCAGCAACTCCCGGTCGAAGAACTGCTTCACCGAAAGGTTCACCGACATCTGCAGCCCCGTGTCCGGCAGTATCTGCAGCCACGCGGCGAACTGCCGCGCCGATTGCTCCATCGCCCAACTGCCCATCGGCACAATCAGCCCCGTGTCCTCGGCAATCGGAATGAACTTCAACGGCGGCACCAATCCCAACGTCGGGTGGCGCCACCGCATCAGCGCTTCGAATCCTGCCAGTGCCCCGGTCCGGATGTCGATTTTCGGCTGGTAGAACAGCACGAACTGCTCATGCTCCAACGCTCGCCGCAGGTCGATCTCCATGTCCAGCCGCCGGATCGCGTCCTGCCGCATCTCCGGTTGGAACCCTGCCGCCTGCGCCCGGCCCTGCCCTTTCGCCTGGTACAGCGCGATCTCGGCGTCCCGCAACAGTTCCGCCGCCTGCGTGTAGCGGTCGGCGTTGGAGAGCGCAATCCCCAGCGTCGCCGTCAACCGCACCTCCCGCCCCACCAGCGTGAGCGGCCGGCAGATCTCCGCCTGCAGACGGTTGGCCACCGCCCGCGCCGTGTCCATCGTCCGTACATCGCTCAGAATCAGCAGAAATACGTCGCCCTGGATTCGCGCCAGGTAGTCCGCCGGCCGGTTTCCGGTTGGCAACGTTCTTGTCACCCGCTCCAGCCGCAGCGCAATCTCCCGCAGCAGCCGGTCCCCCGCCGCCGTGCCCATGCTCTCATTGATCACCCGGAAGCGGTCCAGGTTCACCAGCAGCAGCGCGAACGCCGGCGCCCCGCCGGCTTCCGCCGCCAGCATCCGGTCGGCCCGCGCCAGAATGTTTTCCCGGTTCGGCAGCTGCGTCAGCCAGTCCCAGTTCCGGTTTCGCGTGATGTCGGTCTGCAGCCCCGTCAGCCGCAGCAGCTTTCCGCCGCGGTCCCGCTCCACGTTCGCCCGGCAATAGATCCAGTGAATCTCCGCGCCCGGCGTCATCAGCCGGTACTCCTCACCGAACTCCTGCTGGTCCGGCGTCCGCGTCAGTGCATGGATCGACGTCCGGAACATCCCGCGGTCCTCCGGATGCATCTGCGCCATCCACTCTTCCAGCGTCTCCGGTATCCGCGCCATCCCGGATAGCTGCCGCCACTCGTCGGACAGCCATAGCCGCCCTGTCGTCAGGTTCCACTCCCACACGATGTCGGTGGCCCCGGCCGTCGCCCGGAAGATTCGCTCGGCCCGCTCCCGCGCCGCCAGTCCCGCATCCCGCTGCCGGATCTGCGACTGCACCCGCACCAGCGCCCGCGCCTCGGCGCTCCCGCTCTGCAGGCAGTCGTTGGCCCCCGCCTCAAACGCCGCCGCCTCCAATTCCCCGTCCCCCGCCTCCTGGCCCATCATGATCACTGGCAACTGCTGCGGACTCCACGTCGAGCGCAACAGCCGCAGCAGGTCCAGCCCGCTCATCCCCGGCACCGCATCCCCCATCAGCACCACTTCCACTTCCCCGTGCCGGATCTGCTCCAACGCCTCGCCCGCGGTCCGTGCGTGCTCCACCCCCAGGCCCGCCCCGGCCAGTAGCTCCGTCAACGCCCGCAGCGCGTTTAACTGCTCATCGACGATCAGCACCCGCGGGGCGTGCGCCTCCGCGTCTGAAAATAGCATATTCGCCATTCCCTGCTCATATCGGCCCGTCCTTCCCTTTCTTGAACTTGGTAGCATTCTGGAAATGCAGCGCAGAGATTTCGTCCGCATCGCCGCCGCTTCCCCGGCCCTCCTCCACGCCCAGACGGCCCGCCCCAACATTCTTTGGATCTCTTTCGAAGACTCCGGCCCCGAAATTCTTTCCTGCTACGGCGATCCCCTCGCGCACACCCCCAACGTTGACGCCGTCGCCCGCCAGGGCGTCCGCTACACCCGCTGCTACTCCGTTGCCGGCGTCTGCGCCCCCACCCGTTCCGGGATCATCACCGGCATGTACCCCGCCTCCCTTGGCTCCCATTTTATGCGCTGCCAGATCCGCAAGCCCGAGGCCATCCGCTGTTTCCCCGAGTTCCTCCGCGACGCCGGTTACTACACCACCAACAACGTCAAGACCGATTACAACTTCGCCGTCCCCAAGTCCGCCTGGGACGACAACTCCAACAAAGCCCACTGGCGCAACCGCCCCGCCGGCAAACCCTTCTTCTCCGTCTTCAACTGGACCGGCACCCACGAATCCCAGATCCGCAAAACCGGCCAGGACCACCTCGACGCCACCCCCCGCGTCCCCGCCGCCCGCCGCGTCGACCCCGCCAAACTTACCCTGCCCCCCTACTGGCCCGATACCCCCGCCGTCCGCGAGCAATATGCCAACTACTACAACTGCGCCATGGAGTTCGATTTCGAGGCCGCCCGGCTCCTTGCCGAACTCAAGGCCGACGGCCTCGCCGACAACACCATCGTCTTCATCTGGGGCGACCACGGCGTCGGCCTCCCCCGCGCCAAACGCTGGACCTACGAAAGCGGCGCCCGCGTCCCCTTGATCGTCCACATCCCCGAAAAGTTCCGCCTCCCCGGCCAGGCCGCTCCCGGCTCCGTCGACTCCCAACTCGTCTCCTTCCTCGACCTCGCCCCCACCGTCCTCAACCTCGCCGGCATCCCGCTTCCCAAGCAGTTCCAGGGCCGCCCCTTCCTCGGCCCCAACCTGGCCCCCGCCCGCGAGTACATCTACTCCTGCCATGACCGCATGGACGAGCGCTACGAAACCATCCGCGCCACCCGCGACAAACAGTTCCGCTACATTCGCAACTACCGGCCCTTCCTGCCCTACTACCAGTACATGAACACTTCGGAAGGTTCCCCCATCATGAAGGACCTCCGCCGCCTCCATGCCGCCGGGAAACTACCACCGGACGCCGCCCGCTGGATGACCGACACGAAACCCGTCGAAGAGCTCTACGACACCGAAGCTGACCCCCACGAACTCCGCAACCTCGCCGCCGACCCCGCCTTCCGCCCCGTCCTCGATCGCATGCGCAAGGCCCACATCGCCTGGCAGGACGAAGTGCTCGACCTCGGCCTCTTCCCCGAAGGCGAAATCATCCGCGAGGAGGCCCGCCTCGGCAGCCGTCACGCTATCCTCCGCGAGCCCACCCGCACCCGCCTGCTCCCCGCGCTCCGCGCCATCGCCGGCGCCACGGACCCCGCCGTCCTCCGCACCGCCCTCGCTCACCCCGAACCCGCCGTCCGTTACTGGGCCGCCACCGGTCTCGCCAACCGCAACGAGCCTGCCGCTCCCGCCCTCGCCGACTCCTCCCCCAGCGTCCGCATCGCTGCCGCCATGGCCTGCCTCCGCGCCGCCGACGATTCCAAGGCCGCCGCCGTCCTCGCTGCCGCCCTCCGCGACCCCGAGGAGATGATCCGCCTCGAAGCCGGCAACGCTGCCGACCGCATCGGCCCCCGTGCCCGCCTCCTCGAAAAGGAACTCGACGCCC
>CAZWDD010000120.1:0-15311 GCA_964632345.1 uncultured Solibacteraceae bacterium
CGGCTGCCGCCCCGCGGCCAGACAGCGGATCTACTGCGTCAACCACACCAGCCACCTGGACTTTCCAATGGTGCGGGCGGCGCTGCCAGCCGCCTTCCGAAAGGCCGCGCGACCCGTAGCGGCGGCCGATTACTGGGAGTCCGGCGTCCTGCGGCGCTATATGATCCACCGTGTTTTCAACGCCATAACGGTGGAGCGAGGCAGCGGCACGCCACAGGCGATCGACCCGGTTCTCGCCGCCCTCGCCGCCGGCGACTCCCTCATCTACTTCCCGGAAGGAACGCGCGGCCGGGGCCCGGAGCTGCAACCGCTCAAGAGCGGCGTCTATCACCTGGCGCGCGAGTTTCCCTCCGCCGAGGTGGTGCCGGTGTGGATCGATAACGCCTGGCGGGTGATGCCGAAGGGGGCCATCCTACCGGTCCCGTTGCTGTGTTCAGTGACCTTCGGCACACCGTTGCAAACTGCGGAAAGCGAAGAAAAAGAAGCATTTCTGGCCCGATTGCGGGCGGCGATGGAGGCGTTGCGGCCATGACCGGACCGCCGCGGGAAGCGCTGCTGGTGCTGGGCGGACTGGCGGCGACGCTGGTGGTGGCGACCGGCGTCGGGCGGTGGGTGGAAAGGCGTTCGCCGGGCGCGGCGTCGGCCAATCTGAACGCCCGGATCCGGGCCTGGTGGGTGATGATCGGGATCGCCGGAGCGGCGCTGGTGGCCGGGGATAGCGCGCTAACTGCCTTGTTTGCAACGGCGGCGGCGCTGGCGTTGCGGGAGTATGCCACGGCGATGCCGTCGCGGGCGGGCGAACACGCCGAGCTGGCGGCGGCGTTCTATCTGCTGCTGCCGGGGCAGATCGCACTGGCCGTAATGGGGATGCCGTGGCTGGGGCTGGCGGCGGGGTTACTGTATCCGGCGCCGCTGCGGTTTGGCGGACTTTTCGCGGTGGGCGGACTGCTGCACATACCGGCGCTGCTGCGGCTGGAGGGCCAGCAGGGACAGTTGCTGGTGGTGTTTCTGGTATTGATTGTGCAGGCCAGTGACGTGCTGCAGTACATCTGGGGGCGGCTGGCGGGACGGCGGGCGGTAGCGCCGCGGCTTTCGCCCTCCAAGACGGTAGAGGGATTTGTGGGGGGAATGGTGTCGGCGGCCGGACTGGGCGGGGCGGTGTGGTGGCTGACACCGTTTGCGCCGGCGGCGGCCGGGGTGGTGGCGCTGGCGTTGGCGCTTGCCGGATTCGGAGGCGGCCTGGCGCTGTCGGCAGTGAAGCGGAGGCGGGGCCTCAAGGACTGGGGACAGATGGTGGCCGGCCATGGGGGCGTGCTCGACCGGGTGGACTCGCTGTGCCTTGCCGCACCTTTGTTTTACTACGGGTTACGTTGGTGGGAGGCGAAGGGCGGGGGCTGACAAAATGTCCCATTTCGCCTCATACTTCTCCGCCCGCCTCCCGATAAGGGCAGTGATGGACCCGGTACCGCACTATCGAGTTCCGGCGACGACCGACCGTGGTGTCACGGCTCTTCCTCATCTCACGGAGGCAATCTTCCGCCTGCTGGCGGAGGCCTCTCCAAGCCCGGTCGTGCTGGTCGACAATCGAGGATCGATCGTACTGGCGAACCGGCTGGCCGAGCAGTTGTTCGGCTACGAGGCAGCCGAGTTTACGGCCATTCAAGTGGGAGACCTGATCCCGCCGCGGTTCCGCGGGGTGCATGGGGCGAACCTGCTGAAGTTTTTCCGGCACCCGAAGGAGCGGCAGATGGGCCGGGGCCAGGAGTTGTGGGCGCTGCGGAAGGACGGGACGGAGTTCCCTGTGGAGGTGGGGCTGCATCCGATCGAGACGATGAAGCAGCGGGTGGTGATGTGCTCGATCATCGACATCACGGAGCGGAGGCGGTCCGAGGCGTTGTTCCGGCTGGCGGTGGAGGCGTGCCCGACGGCGATGCTGATGGTGGACAGCGAGGGGAAGATCACGCTGGCGAATGCGCTGGTCGAGGCGACCTTCGGCTACAGCCGGGAGGAGTTGGTGGGGAGCAGCATCGACATGCTGGTGCCGGCCGACTACCAGCACTTCCACGGAAGCACGCGGCACAGCTACTTCAAGCGTCCGATCCCGCGGGCGATGGGAAACGGGAAGAACCTGTACTGCGTGCGGAAGGACGGATCGGTGTTTCCGGTGGAGATCGGGTTGAACCCGGTAGAGACCGACGGGCGGAAGTTCGTACTGAGTTCGATCGTTGACATCACCGAGCGGACCGAGCATGAAGAGAAGCTGCGGGACTCGATGCGGCGGCTGGAGGAGGCCAAGCAGCGGGCCGAGGCGGCGACGACGGCGAAGTCGTCCTTTCTGGCGACGATGAGCCACGAGATCCGGACGCCGCTGAACGGGATACTGGGCATGGCGCAGATCATGCTGGACACGGCGCTCGACACCGAGCAGCGGGAGCAGTTGGAGATCATCACGCGGTCCGGGCACGGGCTGCTGGGGCTGATCAACGACGTATTGGACATCTCAAAAATTGAAGCAGGGCGTGTGGAGATCACACCGGCGCCGTTCGCGCTGCAGGACTTGCTGGAGGAGATTGTTGAGATGCTGGGCCCGGAGGCGCAGGAAAAGGGGCTGATGCTGTGGCTGCGGTATCCGGCGGCGGGACCGCGGCTGGTGAACGGCGACGCGCTGCGCATCCGCCAGATACTGGTGAATCTGATCGGAAACGCGATCAAGTTCACTGCCGCCGGGCAAGTGCGGGTAGACGTACAGTTCCGGGGCAGCGGGGAGAAGCTGTATGTCCGGATCCAGGTGCGGGACACGGGAATGGGAATCGGCCGGGAGCGGGTGGAGTCGGTCTTTGAAACGTTCGAGCAGGAGGACACCTCGACAACCCGGCGATTCGGAGGGACGGGACTGGGTTTATCGATTTCGCGGCAACTGGCCGGGATGATGGGCGGGCGGATCCGGGTAAACAGCCGGCAGGGGGTGGGCTCGACATTTCGGGTGATGTTGCCACTGGCGGCAAGCGGCACAGCCGCTTGCGCTGCGCTGCCGCGCGAACTGGCCGGGAAACGGATTCTGTCGGTGATTGTGGACGAGGAGTTCCGGAAGCTGGTGGACGAGCAGACGCAGGCACTGGGGATGCGGCACACGGCGGTGGGTTGCGAGGCGGAGGCGCGGCAGCGGCTGGGGGCGGGCGAGCGATTCGACTATATCGCGGTGGACAACATGGCTGAAGGAGGCGACGGGCCCGGCGTGGGCAGCCGGCTGGCGGGAACGATGGGAAGCGCCGCGCTGGTGGCGATTGTGGCGCAGCACCACCTGGGCGACCATGGGCGGTTTGAGGCGGCCGGATTCGGCGCCTACCTGGCGCATCCGTTTTCGGTGGAGCGGCTGGGGCGCGTGCTGCGGGCCGTGCAGGCCGGACAGGCAGCGGGCGTCCGGTCTCCGCTGTTGACCGGGCGCGCACAAGCGAATGCGGCCAAGCCTGCCGATGAAAACGCCGGACGCGTCTTGGAAGGGCGGCGAATCCTGCTGGTGGAAGACAACGCCGTCAACCAGATGGTGTGCCAGCGGATGCTGCTGAAGCTGGGATGCGCGGTGGAGGTGGCCAGCGACGGCTACCAGGCGCTGCGGCAAACCGAGAAGGAACGCTACGACGCGATTCTGATGGACTGCCACATGCCGGGGATCGACGGCTATGAGACGTCGATCCGGCTGCGGGAACGGGAGAACGGCGAGGGGCATACACCGATCCTGGCCTTAACGGCGGGAGCGATGGAATCCGACCGGATGCTGTGCCTGGAGGCCGGAATGGACGACTACCTGACCAAGCCGATTTCGCTGGAGGAGTTGCGGGCGGCGCTGGAGCGGTGGATGCCGGCCGGATGCAGTTAGTGGGCCGGGCGCGGCTCCGAGGATGTCCCCCGAATCCGGCGGTTGCCCCGGTCCAACAAAGCAACGAAGCCTCCGCGTCCTTGGTCCTTTCAAAGGATCGTCATTCCACACTCAGCAGCAATGGACTGCGTCGAATCGGAATAACTGTTCCTCGGCACGAAAAACAATAAACCATCGTTATCGAAGCTTAAGACGGCGATTAGGCGTAATTCGAGTATCCACTCAGTAATCATTTGTTCACTTCCCAATCGAACCCTCGCCCCGGAATGGCTCCCAGACAGTTCAGATCGCCGCTCCCCTCCCGTCACAATCCCTATCCCTGGAGGATATGGCACAGTCGAATAGGCGAGCGTTTGGCGGGGGCCGCAATCCCTAATACTTTCACGGCCCGCCACTTCGGACCAACCCTCATAGTGCGACCCTCGAACAGCGTGCTGCATTGGAAACAACGTCACCGCCTCATCCCGGCCGACCTTCGTTTCCAACCCTTGGGAACACCGATGATAGTCTTTGCAGACACAGAACGTCAGTCGCTCTATGGATCGCCACGCGGAAATAGAAGTCAGAAACTGATCTTCGATTTCTATATAGGACCGAATTTCGGAATCTGACAAGCCGAATCGCCCCAAACAGCCATTGAATGTATCAGGATCCGAGTTGCTCGAGACGTTTTCTAACGTAACACCCGGTAGGGCACTAATTACTGCGCCGGACGCTGAGATCACCGTCGCCAGCCGCGACCGCAGTCCATCGGACTCGCCGTAACGCGTCATCTCCTTGCGTGCAAACGCAACGGCCAGCTCCTTACTTTTTTGCGTCGACCCCATCGATTCCTCCAACGATTCCCGGAGCTTGTCAACCGCTAACACCCCGTTCCGCGGCCATCCGACCGATCTGACAGTTGCCCCCGCTCAACAGTGCTACGGAGCCGGTTCCCGAGCCCGTTTCGGGAAGACCTCGCGCAGAATCGTCCGAACCATCCTAGCCCAGCGTTGTTTCCTGTTCAACGGCTTCGCAGCGGCCGCAAACCGAAGCAGGATCCGGTTGCCGTACTCCAGTAACTTCGCGATCGCTTCCGCCTTGCCATGGCAACTCCATAGATCAGCGGCGGCCGGCTCGTCACCGGCCAGGTATGGCCGCCCGACACCGCCAGCCGCCCCCACACTCTCCACCAGTTGAAGACCAGCGCAACGATCCTTACCATCGACCGGCCGTTCGCGGTGGATCGTCTTCCCGGGAAACAATTGGAGCTTTCGCAGGGAGCTAACTACTGGAATGAGGGTGCACGCTCCGGAAGGGGCGGCCTGTGGCGAATCAACAGGCGACTCAACAAGCGTGATTGCGCGGGACTACCCAGAAAGGCACTCTGCTTGAGCGGGCTATCCAGGGATGTCTTGCCGGTGAGACAGACCTCTTCGTATGTCCGTCGCACAGGTATGGATTTGCGCGATTCCATGACTGTCCCCAAAGCCTTCCGGGGGTCTCCTCCAAACACACCGACTTATGTCAGGTAAGGTGGTCCAGCAATCCGAATTCAAGGCAGACTGAAGCCCGGCTACTATCCGATACCGGCATCAGAAGCTAAACGAATCAAGCGCCCATTCCAGTTCCCCTCGGAGCAGCGCCAGGTAGCGGACCCAGGTAGCAGCGGCACAGGCGCGGCGTTTCTGCTGATGACGGCCGAAGGCGCGGTGCACAGGTACGACATCGAACTCGACCCCGACTGGGCGGCGGAAGCCCACGAAGTTCTCCATGCGGTCAGCCAAGACAACGTTCTCGACACCCCCCGTGTATGCGTCTTCGCTCCGCCACCTGCCTCGGGTGCTTGTGCGCAGAGTTGTTGTCAATCATGCAATTCATCATCTTCCGGCGTCTTGCAAGTCCGAACCCCTACTCAAATGCCGGAAACAAAGGGTTGGGGATGGACCGCGGGGTGGCGGAGAAGATCGGCCGGGACAGGGCGGCGCGAGATGCGGGGCAGTGGATGCCGGCCGGGTGCGGTTAGCTGGCCGAGAGCGCCTCGGCGTGACGGTTGAGGATGGATGGCAGGGTGGTGGAAAAGACGGATCGGGCCAGGACGACATCGGCGCCGGCCGCCTGCGCCGCCGCTTTGCGATCGACCTGCACATGAGAGACGAAGCCGAGCAGGCTGACGTGTCTGGTGGCCGGATCGGCCTTGAGGGTACGGATGAGGTTGACGGCGTCGAGCGAACGGATGTTGAGGTCAAACAGGATGAGCGTGGGCGAGGCGGCCGCGCGGTCCAGGACGGCCGCCTCCTCCATGACGATCTCCAGTTCCAGACCGGCGCGTTTGACGGCGTCCATGATTTTGACGGTGAAGAAAAGATCGTCGATGACAGCGACGACCTTCCGGGTCGCGTTCGGCATGAGGTATTTCCGGTGGATCAGGCTTCGACGGAATCGGGTGAAGAAGCCGTGAAGTAGGCGCAATCGGGATGGTGGAAGACGAGGGCGCTGACGCTGGCCTCCGGCTCCATCATCATCCCCTCGGTAAGATGCACGCCGATCTCTTCGGGATGGAGGAGTTTCCAGATGCCCTGCTGATCGTCGAGATTGGGACAGGCCGGGTAGCCGAAGCTGTAGCGCTTGCCGCGGTAGCGGCTGGTGAAGCGCTCCTGCATGGTGAGCGAGGGAGGATCGGGGAAGCCCCAGTCTTCGCGGATGCGGCGGTGGAGCCACTCGGCGGCACCCTCGGCGGTTTCAATGGCGAGGGCCTGGAGGGCGTGGGCCTTGAGGTATTCGCCGCGGGCCTTGCACTCGTCGGCGCGTTCGCGGACGCCGTCGCCGGCGGTGGTGACGAACAGGGCGATGTAGTCGCGGCGGCCGTCGTCGGCGACGGGGAGCACGTAGTCACTGAGGCAGAGGCCGTCGTCCTTGGGCTGGCGGCCGAACTGGAAGATATGGACCGGCTCGGCGGCCTGGTGGGGGAAGAGGTGGATGGAGTTGCCGTGGCGCTCGACTTCAAAGAACTGCCAGACGGCGCGGACCTTGAGGAAGTCATGCGCCCAGTGCTTGACCTCTTCGACCTGATGAAAGAGATCGAGCGCCTTGGGGTCGCGTTCGGCGAGGAGCTTTTCAAAGTTGCCCTTGAAGCCGAGGTGGCGGCCGTAGAGCATGAAGGGGTTGATGTAGCTCCAGACCTCGCCGAGTTGGGGGACATCGCGTTTCTTGCGCTCGTAGTAGGGGGCGGGCGGAATGGGAACGTCGATGCGGACTTTGGTCGAGCGGTGTTCGCTGGTATTGACGGGTTCGGCGGCGGGTGTGGGGATAGCGCCGGCGGCCTCGGACCAGGTGGCGGCGGCGAGGGCGGCGTCGCGGGTGGCGGGATCGACGATCTCGTTCATGACGCGGAGGCCGGTCATGGCGTCCTTGCAGTAGAACGTCGGGGCGGCGTATTCGGGGGCGATGCGGTTCTTGGCGAACTTTTCGCTGAGCGCGGCGCCACCGACGAGGAGGGGGACCTGGATGCCGGCGGCGCGGAAGTCGCCGGCGGTGATGACCATCTGCTGGGTGCTCTTAACGAGGAGTCCGGACAGGCCGATGGCGTCGGGGGAGTGCTCGCGGTAGGCCTTGATGAGCTCTTCCGGGAGCACCTTGATGCCGAGATTGACGACCTGGTAGCCGTTGTTGGCGAGGATGATTTCGACGAGGTTCTTACCGATGTCGTGGACGTCGCCCTTGACGGTGGCGAGGACGATCTTGCCGCGGGCGGCGGTATCGGCCTTCTCCATGAACTGTTCGAGATGGGCGACGCCGGTCTTCATGGCTTCGGCGGACTGGAGGACCTCGGCGACGATGAGTTCGTTGTTGTTGAAGAGGCGGCCGACCTCACTCATGCCGGCCATGAGGGGGCCGTTGATGATATCGAGGGGGGCCATGCCTTCGGCGCGTTTGCGGTCGAGATCCTCGACGAGCCCGTCCTTGGAGCCCTGGATGATGTAGTTGGCGAGGCGCTCGTCGAGGGGGAGGTCGGCGGCCTTGGCCTTGGTTTTGGGGGCCGCCTTGCGGAAGTGATCGGTGATGGCGGCGATGTGGAACTGGTTGACGGCGGCGCGTTGTTCGCGGGACTGGAGGCGCCAGTCGTCGGGGACGTTCTGGAGGAGCGCAAAGGCCGGGTGGTCTTCGGGCACATCGACGGGGGGCGAGTTGAAGAGCAGGTGTT
This sequence comes from uncultured Solibacteraceae bacterium, assembly GCA_964632345.1. GTDB lineage: Bacteria > Acidobacteriota > Terriglobia > Bryobacterales > Bryobacteraceae. The sequence goes on from CAZWDD010000120.1 coordinate 8,061, forward strand.
CGGCGAGGCGGCGCTCCTCGTCGGGGATGCCGGCAAAGCGCTCGAGTTTTTCGGCGTTGACGATGGCGAGATCGAGGCCGGCCTTGGTGCAGTAGTAGAGAAAGACGGAGTTGACGATTTCGCGGGCGGCGGCAGGGAGGCCGAAGGAGATATTGGAAACGCCGAGGACGGTTTTAACGAAGGGGATGTTTTCCTTGACGAGGCGGACGGCTTCGATGGTTTCGACGGCGCCGCCGATGTAGTTTTCGTCGCCGGTGGCGCAGGGGAAAACGAGAGGATCAATGATAATATCTTCGGGCGGGATACCGTATTTGGAAGTTAGTAAGTCGACGGAGCGTTTTGCGACTTCGAGCTTGCGTTCGCGGGTGAAGGCCTGGGCCTGGACGGGGTCCTCATCGATGGTGCCGACGACAAGGGCGGCGCCGTAGGAACGGGCGATGGGGCAGATTTTCTCGAACTTCTCCTCGCCATCCTCGAGGTTGATGGAGTTGATGATGGACTTACCCTGGCAGTAGGTGAGGGCGAGTTCGACGGCGGCCGGATCGGTGGTATCGATCATGATGGGCGCCTTGACCTTGCGGGTGAGGAGCTCGTAGAAGGGCTTGATGTCGAGCAGTTCGTCGCGGTCCGAGGACTGGAGGCAGACGTCGACGATGTGGGCGCCGTTGCGGACCTGGCGGCGGGCGATATCGGAGGCCTCTTCCCAGCGCTCTTCGGCCACCATGTTCTTGAAGAGGCGGGAGCCGATGACGTTGGTGCGTTCGCCGACGATGAGGGGGCGGTTGGAGTCCTCGGCCTCGACGAGTTCGACGCCGGAGTAGTAGGCGCGGTGAGCGGGGGGATGGTTGGGGCGGGGCTTTTTGCCGGCGGCCATGTCGGCGATGGCCTTGATGTGGGCGGGGGTGGTGCCGCAGCAGCCGCCGACGAGATTGAGCCAGCCGTTATCGGCGAAGCGTTCGAGCTGGGAGGCGAGCGACTCGGGGGTTTCGAGGTACTTGCCTTCTTCGTTGGGGAGGCCGGCGTTGGGGTAGCAGGAGATGCGGGTTTCGGCGATTTCGTTGAGCGACCGGATGTGGTCGGTCATGAACTCGGGGCCGGTGGCGCAGTTGAGGCCGATGGAGAGGAGGCCGGCGTGGGCGACGGAGGAGTAGAGGGCGTCGGCGGGCTGGCCGGCGAGCATGGTACCCATCTGTTCGATGGTGCCGGAGACCATGGTGGGAATGGCGTAGCCGCGTTCGCGGTTGAGGCGGTCGCGGGCGCGGAGGGCGGCCTTGATGTTGAGGGTGTCGGGGCAGGTTTCGATGAGGAGAATGTCGGCGCCGCCGTCGAGAAGTCCGCGGAACTGCTCGTAGTAGTTGTCGGAGAGTTCGGAGAAGGTGATGCCGCCGGTGAGCGAGATCATCTTGGTGGTGGGTCCGATGGAGGCGGCGACGAAACGGGGTTTGGCAGGGGTGGAGAACTCATCGGCGGCCTGGCGGGCGAGGACGGCGGCGGCGCGGCTGATTTCGTACGCCTTGTCCTGCAGGCCGTACTCGGCGAGGACGACGGGCATGGAGCCGAAGGTATTGGTTTCGATGATGTCGGCGCCTGCGAGGAGATAGTCGCGGTGGACCTTCAGGACGACATCGGGGCGGGTGAGGACGAGGTTTTCGTTACAGCCTTCGAGATGGGGGCCGCCGAAGTCGTGTGCGTGGAGGCCGCAACGCTGCATTTCGGTGCCCATGGCGCCATCGAGGACGAGGATGCGGGAGGCGAGGGCGTCGTAGAGCGCGGAAATGCGGGACTGAGGGTCTGACATGGGCAAACCCTGATTATCGCATGGGCCCCGCGAAGCCCCTAGGAGGCGGAGGGGGGACGGGGAGAGACGAATTTGCCCACGATTTCAATGAGTTCGGCGGTGTGGACGGGCTTGGAGAGGAAGTCGTCCATGCCGGCATCGATGCAGGCGTTGCGGACCTCAAAGGCGGTGTTGGCGGTGCAGGCGACGATGGGGACGGACTTGCCGGCCGCGAGGCGGCGAATGCGGCGGGTGCATTCGATGCCGTCCATCTCGGGCATCTGAATATCCATGAGGATGAGATCGAACGGGGCGGCATTGACCGCGTCGATGGCTTCAAAGCCGCTGGCGGCGACGCGCACCTGATAGCCCTTACGTTCGAGGACGGTGCGCATGAAGCGTTGGGCGACGTCGTTATCCTCGACGAGGAGGACCTGGGGTTGGGTGGGCGCCGAGAGGAGGGGGCGCGGCCCGAGGTCGGCGGTGGATTCGGGGACGCGGAGGGGAAGCGTGACGGTGAGCAGGAGGCCGGCGCCGGAGACGGCTTCCGCAAAGAGGTTGCCGCCCATGGCCTGGACGAGTTGGAAGGCAAGTGGAAGGCCAAGTTCGAGACGAGCCTGGGCGTAGCCGGCGTTTTCCGGGGGCACAAAGAGCGAGGCGAGGCGCTGATCGGAGACCTCGGGGCCGTTGTCGGCAACACTGACGGTGAGGGTGAGCTGGCGGAGGGAGGACTCGCAGAAAGTGGAGACGGCGACGGAGATCTCGTCCTGGATGCAGGCGCCGATGGCGTGTGAGATGAGGATACCGATAACCTGGCGGAGGCGGACGGCGTCGCCGATGACGACTTCCGGAGAGGCGGGGTCGGGCGGCTCGGTGATGAGTTGGACGAAAATGCCGCGGCCTTCGGCACGGGCCTGCTGGGCGGCGACGGAGGAGCGAATCACTTCGTGGAGATGGAAGGGGCTTTCGGCGAGTTGGAGCTGGCCGGCCATCACGGAGGCGTACTCGAGCGCATTGCTGAGGGACTCAAGCAGGGACTCGGCGCAGAGGCGGGTGGACTGGACGTACTCGCGTTGTTCGGACGAAAGGGAGGACTCCAGGAGAAGATCGGACATGCCGAGGATGCCGGTGAGCGGGGTACGGATCTCGTGATTGAGGGCCGTCAGCATGCGGGTATGGACGCGATGCCACTCCGCGGCGGGAACGCCGTCGTTGGGAAGATTGGGAGATGTGGCGATGTCCAGCAACTTCTACTCCATAAACCTGATCGGCGGGAAGCGGGCAAAGGTTTAACAAAATCCGGCGGCGGGCAACACTTTCATTGACATATCTCATTGAATCCGCTATAGTTTCGGAGTAACTTGCGCTCCTTTCCGATGTGGACGGGGCGATCCAATTGGGCCGGCTGCGGGGGCAATGTTCCACGGGATTGAAAGCGGTCCCAGCGCCGAGCACGGAGAATAGGCCATGGGAAACGATCCCGAATTTCCGACCCCGGACGAAGCAGTGAATGCCAGCGAGGCCAGGCCCGGATCGCCGGCAGGGAGTGGTGAACACGGCAGGCCCGGGTTGCCGGGGCCACCTCCGGAGCCGGGCGAAGAGGACAGCGGCGACCTGACGGCGGAGGACTATTTCTCCGAGGAAATGATGTCGGAGGCGATGCTGGACGACTACAGCAACTTCGCCCCGCCGGCCGAAGGGGAAGTGCTGCAGGGCTACGTGCTGAAGGTGACGCCGAATGAAGTGATCGTGGACTTCGGCTATAAGTCCGAAGGCGTGGTGCCGATTTCGCAGATTCCGGTGGTGGACGGAAAGCCGGCGGTGCAGGCGGGCGACACGATTGAAGTGATGGTGGAAAAGGGCGGGACGATGACGCCGGAGGGCTACGTTCCGCTTTCGCACCAGAAGGCGCAGAACACGAAGGCGTGGGATACGCTGGAGCAGGCATTCCGGGAAAACCTGCTGGTGAGCGGGCTGATTACGGGCCGGACGAAGGGCGGACTGCTGGTGGACGTGGGCGTGGAAGCGTTCATGCCGGGTTCTCAGGTGGACGTGCGGCCGGTGTACAACCTGGACGCGCTGCTGGGGCAGAGCGTGCCGGTGCGGATACTGAAGCTGAACCGGCGGCGGGGGAATGTGGTGGTGAGCCGGAAGGCAGCGATGGAGTCCGAGGTGGTAGACCGGAAGGCGACGCTGCTGGAGACGGTATCGGAGGGGTCGATTGTCCAGGGGCTGGTGAAGAATCTGACGGATTATGGAGCGTTCATCGACCTTGGCGGGATCGACGGGCTGCTGCATGTCTCGGATATGAGCTACGGGCGGGTGACGCATCCGGCGGAACTGGTGCAGGTGGGACAGGAGTTGTCGCTGCGGGTGCTGAAGTTCGACCGGGAGAAAGAGCGGATCTCGCTGGGGCTGAAGCAGATGGCGCCGGACCCGTGGGACTCGGTGCATGACCGGTATCAGATTGGGGCGCGGGTGATCGGACGGGTGGTTTCGATCACCGACTACGGTTCGTTTGTGGAGTTGGAAGCGGGGGTGGAGGGATTGATCCACATCTCCGAGATGACCTGGTCGCGGCGGATGAAGCATCCGTCGAAGGTGGTGAAGGTCGGCGATACGGTGGAGAGCGTGATCCTGGACATCAAGCCGCGGGACCGGCGGGTGTCGTTGGGGATCAAGCAACTGGAAGACGACCCGTGGACGACGGTGGAGTCGCGGTATTCGATCGGCAGCGTGGTGGAAGGCCGGGTGCGGAAGCTGTCGGAGTTCGGGGCGTTCATCGAGATCGAAGAAGGCATAGACGGGTTGGTGCATGTATCGGACCTTTCATGGACGAAGCATGTGAAGCATCCGTCGGAGCTGCTGAAAAAGGGGCAGGTGGTGCAGGCGGTGATCCTGAACATCGACGCACCGACGCGGCGGCTCTCTCTGGGCGTGAAGCAATTGCAGCCGGACCAGTGGGAGACGTTCTTCAACCAGCATGGGGTGGGGGATCTGGTGCGGGGCCGGGTGTGCCGTGCGGCAACGTTCGGGGTATTTGTGGAAGTGGCGCCGGGAGTGGAGGCGCTGTGCCACAGCTCGGAGATTGTGGGCGCGGCGGGGAAAGAGAAAGCGGCGCTGCCGGTGGGTGAGGAACATACGTTCAAGATCATCCGGCTGAACGCGGCGGAGAAAAAGATAGGACTGAGTTACAAAGCGGCGATCGTCGAAGAAGAACGGCAGCGGATGGCAGAGTACCAGAAGCAGGCGGCTGCGGTGACGACGGCAACCGAGGAAGCGGCCCGAGCCGGGGGCAGCGACGAAGAACGACCGCAGGACGCCGAGACGCCGGCTACGGACGAGGGCGCGGAACAAGGAACGGAGACGAATGGGCATGACGAAGGCTGACCTGATAGAAGAGGTGGCAAAAGTTACGGAGATGACGCGGAAGGAGAGCGAGGTCATCGTGGAGGCCATCTTTGACAGCGTGGTTCGCAGCTTGCGGGAAGGGGACAAGATCGAAATCCGCGGATTCGGGAGTTTCCGGACGCGGCAGCGGCAGCCGCGCGTAGGGCGGAACCCCAAGACGGGGACGCGGGTGGAGGTTCCGGCGAAACGGATTCCGTACTTCAAGCCGAGCAAGGAGTTGAAAGACCTGGTGAACGGCGGGGCGGATTCCGGACCGGATGACGACGGGGATGAAGACGAGTAAGTAGATGGACCGGATCTGGAGTCCATGGAGATATCAGTACGTAACGAAAGCCGCCCCCCGGGGCGGCTGCATTTTTTGTGAGAAACCGGCGGCGGGAGATGACGCGGCGGCGTTGATTGTCCATCGGGCGGAGCATAACTACGTTGTGCTGAACCTGTACCCTTACACGAACGGGCATGCGATGGTGGTGCCGTATGAACATGTGGACACGCTGGCGGGGGCGGCGGCGGAGACGGCGGCGGAGATGATGGCGTTGACGCAGCGGGTGGAAGGGATACAGCGGGAGTTATACCGGCCCGAGGGGATCAACATCGGAATGAACCTGGGGGCGTGCGCGGGCGCGGGAGTGGCGGGACATATCCACATGCACATCCTGCCGCGGTGGACAGGAGACGCGAACTTCATGAGCGTGGTGGGAGAGACTCGGGTGCTGATCGAGGACCTGGGGGTGACGTACGAGCGCTACCGGGAGGCGTTCGGGCGCTAGCGTTTGCGTGCGGGGCGGCAGGCGCCACGGGCGAGTTCGGCTTCGGCGGCGATGAGGCCGAAGGCGGCCCAGGATTTTTCGTTCAGGACGCGCTGCCAGGCGGCGCAGGCCTGATCCTTCCTCCCCTCGACCCAATGCCAGAGGCCGATGCCGTAGCCGACCGTGGCGGCGGTGGCGCCTTCCATGGGAGGGGCGAGGGTTTGGGCCTCCGAGCGGAGACCCTTGTAGAGCAGGAGAGTGCGGAAGTAGGCGTGGTTTTCCTTGACGGCCATTTTCTCCTCGATGGAAGAGAGGAGGCGGGAGGCATCGTCGTGCTTCCCTGCCCGGCGGAGAGCGCGCCAGGCCCATTCGGTAACGGCGATGCGGGTGTCATCGTCCATGCCCTGACAGGTGCGCCAGCCATCGGGGATGCCGCGCAGGGAGGCGGGGCTGGGTTGGGAACCGAGGGCGAGGCAGCGTTGATACTCGCGGACGGCGTGGTTGAAGTCACCGCGCAGATAGTAGGCGAGGGCTAAGTGGTAACTAACATCGAAGCTGGAGGGGGCGAGGTCGGCGGCCTTCTTGAGGTCGACGATGGCCATATCGAAACGGCGGGTAGAGATGAAGCGGTGGCCGCGGAAGCGGGGGAAGCGGACGTCGGCGGGATAGTCATCCATGCCGCGTGTGTAGAGGGGGATGGACTCGCTGAAGCGAAGGACAGCGTCGCGGGCGCGGGCGGCTTCGAGGAGGAGTTCGGGGGAGGCGGGGCCTTTGGCGAGAGCGAGATCGGCAGCCTCGATCAGACGGCGTTCATCGGGTTGCGCGAAATAGGCCTTTCCAAGGGAGGTAAACACCTCCGGCTCCCCTGACTGGCACCAGAGAAGCGACGCGGAAAGGATTCCAAGCGCCAAACGCATATGGACAAGATAACGCAATTACTGGCGGCCACGACGATAGGGAGACTGCAGATAGCGGCGGGATTCGCGGGCGGCGTCACTATCGGGGGAGCCGGCAATGGCCTGGCGGTAACAGCGGAGGGCTTCGTCGCGGCGGCCGAGCATGTCGTGAGACTGGCCGAGGCGGAGCCAGGCGTTGAGAAATGTGTTGATACCGGCGGCGGTTCCACCGGCGATGACCTTGCGCAGTTCGGCGATGGCGGGTTCATATTCGCGGTACCAGAAGAGGAGATTGCCGCGGGAGTAGTGGATTTTGCCGGGAGGAATGTCCTTGTAACCACGGGCGCCGGAGGCTCTGAGGCGGTCCATTTCGCGAAGGACGGCGAGGGCGTCGTCCTTGCGGCCGAGGTCGGCGTAC
>CAZWDD010000121.1:0-15192 GCA_964632345.1 uncultured Solibacteraceae bacterium
CGGCGGCCGTGGCGCTGCAGGCGCTGGGCTATTCGCCGACATTGAAGCAGCTCTCGCCGATGGACGCTTTCCAGATCATTTACATGAAGTTGCCGCTGCTGGCGGCAATCTTCCTGAGCTCGCCGTGGGTGCTGTGGCAGGTATGGTCATTCGTCGCGCCGGGGTTGTATAAGAAAGAGCGGCGGTTTGCCGGGCCGGTTATCATCAGCACGGCGGGCCTATTTGTCGCGGGCGGACTGTTCGCCTACTTTGTGGCGTTCCGGTTCGGATTGGAGTTCCTGCTCGGGATCGGGCGGGATATCAACGTGGAACCGGCCATCAACATGGTCGACTATTTCGACCTGTTCGTGAACGTGACCCTGGGTATCGGCATCGTGTTTGAACTGCCGATTGTGATCTTTTTCCTGGCGCTGCTGCGGATTGTGACGGCGAAGTTCCTGCTGGAAAATTCTCGTTACGCGATTCTGATCATCGTGATTTTGGCGGCCGTCATCACGCCGACTCCGGACGTTTTCAACCTGATGCTGTTCAGCGTACCGATGGTACTGTTATTTTTCGTCGGCGTATTTTCGGCTTATTTACTTGAATTACGCCGTGACGAAAAAGGCTTTCCGTGGATGTCGGTGCTGGTGATTCTGCTGGCGGTTGCGGCAGTTGCGGGCGGCATCGTATGGGCGCTGGTGGCAAAGTACGGGTACAAGGTACTGCCCTATTGGCCTTTCCTCACAAGGTAGAATGTCTGCGAAAATAGTACTTTCGTTCTGTAACGAAAGTTGCCGTTTTCGGATACCATGTTGAGAGAATTTTGAGGTTATAGGTGCCGCAGCAGAATTCGCGGTGGGCACTGGTTTGTTTACCGGAGCTGCGTCCATGGACTTGCAGAAGGCCATACAAGATCTGTATGAAGAGAAGGCACGAATAGACAGCGTCATTGCGTCGCTGGAGAAGTACTTGAAGCAGCACGGACCGGACAGCGTGAAGCGGAAGCGCGGGCGGAAGTCAATGAGCGAAGACGAGCGGAAGGAAGTGTCCGAACGGATGCGCACGTATTGGGCGGCGCGGCGGGCGGAGAAGAAGGCTACTTCTTAAAGAACCAGAGCCAGAAATACTGCTGGCCGGCGCCGTGGCGGTAGCGGGGCTCGAAACCGCAGTTTTCGGCCATCCGGACGGCGTCTTCATCAGAGAAGGGGACGCCGAGCCAGGTGTCGTGATCGGCGGTGCTCAGGGTGACGTCTCCTTGGACCTGGAACTTGAAGAGGGCGCCCGGGCGGAGGAGGCGTGAGACTTCGCGGACGTAGTTTTCGATGACATCGCGGGAGGGGATGTGCTGGAAGACGATGGTGGAGAAGGCGAAGTCGTAGTCGCCGCCGGGGATGACGGAGAGATCCATGCCGTTGTTCTGGTAGACGTGAGCATGGGGGAAGGAAGTGAGGGCCTTACGGGCGCGTTCAACCATTTCACCGGAGACGTCGACGGCGTGGACTTCACCGAAGAGGTTGGCGAGAGCGCGGGTGACGCGGCCAACACCGCAGCCGATTTCGAGGACGCGCATCTGCTTCGGGTCGCGGCCCTGGCAGATATTGGTCATGTCGGTGAGGATTTCCTCGGCGACGGTGAGTTCGCCGGAGGCGTAGAAAGCTTCGTCGTTCCAGTCCTCGGTGGCGGTATTGACGTAGTAGCGGGCGTTCTCGCGGGCGCGGGCGTCCCAATCGGCGCGCATCTGTTCAAGGGTCTTCTGCAACGAGGGGTTTTCCATAGGTTCCTGAGGGTGTTCCGGCGGCAACGCTCCATTTTAGCGCGTGGCGATGTTATACTGGGTTTTGTCAGTGGGCGGCTAGCTCAGCTGGGAGAGCACCACGTTCGCAACGTGGGGGTCGTGGGTTCGAATCCCATGCCGTCCACCAAACTCCCTCCCCTCGAAACGAAATGGAAGGCAGATGGTCCTTTCCGATATAGACATCCGGCGATACATGGCCGAGGGGAAAATAAAGATCGATCCCCCTCTGCCCGAGGATCACTTCGGCAGCTGTTCGATTGACTTGCGGCTGGGCAACGAGTTCAGCGTCTTTGAGCATAGCCGTTTTCCGTTCATTGATCCGCGGGACAAGTCGGCGATACAGGGCATGATGCGGACGATCGTGGTGCCCGATGGGGAGCCGTTTATCCTGCAGCCACGGGATTTTGTGCTGGCGATCACGATGGAATCGATGGACCTGGCCGATGACGTACTGGGGCGGCTGGAAGGGCGTTCGAGTCTGGGGCGGATCGGGATCATCGTACACGGGACAGCCGGGCTTTTCGATCCGGGTTGGACCGGCAAGGCGACGCTGGAGTTATCGAACCTGGGACGCGTACCGGTAGCGCTCTATCCGGGGATGCGGATCTGTTCCTTCACGTTTGAGCCCTTGAGTACGCCGTCGTCAAACCCGTACCGGACGAAGCCGGGCAACAAGTACGCCGGGCAAACGAGCCCGCTGGCGTCGCGGCTGTCGGGCGAAGTGAGCGGGATCAAGTAGCGGCGAGAGCGGCCTCAAAATCGGCCAGCAGGTCGCGCCAATCCTCGATGCCGACCGATACCCGGACCAGGCCGTCGACAACGCCGGAAAGCTGAAGCTCTTCCTGGCTGACGGCGGAGTGGGTGGTGGAGCGGGGGTGGCAGACGAGCGTTTCAACGCCGCCGAGGCTGACAGCGTTGCGGGCCAGCTTGAGGTGGCGCAGGAATTCGAAGGCGGCGGGCTTTCCGCCCTTGAGCACCATGGCGAAGAGGCCGCCGGGATAGTCACACTGGGCGTCGCGGATGCGGATCTGCTCGGGATCGGTGAAGAGGCTGGGATAGAAGATTCGCTCGATGGCGGGATGGCTGGCGAGGCGTTCGGCGATGCGCTGGGCGCCCTTGGACTGCTTGTTCATGCGCAGGTGGAGCGTGGGGAGGCGGGAATCAAGGATCCAGCACTCGTCGGGAGCGAGGATGGTGCCGAAGAGGCTACGGCGGGCGCGGATGGGCCGCATGACTTCGGGATCGCGGGTGATGGCGACGCCGGCGAGAATGTCGGAGAAGCCACCGAGGTATTTGGTGGCGGAGTAGAGAACGACATCGGCGCCGAGCGCGAGGGGGTGTTGGAAAGCTGGCCCGAGGAAGGTGTTATCCACCATGACGAGGGGCCGCGGTGCGCGCTCCAGCGCGGAGGCGACGGCGCGGGAAACGTCAGACATGGTGAGGGTGGGATTGGCGGGCGATTCGATGAGCACGATGCGGCAGTGCGGTGTATGCTGCACGGCGTGGTGGAGCGCGGCGCTATCCCCGGCCGGGACGGGGACGCCGTGGATGCCCCACGGTTCGAGGAAGTTCTGAATAAGCGACTGCGTACCGCCGTAGATGGGCACCGTGTAGACGATGGCGTCTCCGGGGCGGGTATGGGCCATGATGGCGGTCATGATGGCGGCCATGCCGGAGTTGAAGACGGCGGCGGATTGGGCCTGGGGTTCGAGGGGGAGGAGGTGGGCTTCGACGATCTCGGCGTTGGGATGGTTGAAGCGGGAGTAGACAAGATCGGGGGTCTCGCCCGGGGCGAGCTGGGCGCGGCCGCCCATGACGGCGAAGGCTCGTTCGGCGGCTTCGGGAGAGTCAAACACGTAGGTGCTGGAGCGGAAGACGGCGGGGCGGGCCGAGCCGACGGAGAGGGCGGGATCGAAGCCCGCGGTGAGGACGGCAGTGGAGGGATGGACCTTGCGGTCTTGGTGGCTCACGCCCCGATTGTAACGGGAATCGCGGGCGAAGGGGACCGTCTACTTGCCGATGCAGAAGGTGGAGAAGATGCGGTTGAGGATGTCGTCGGCGGTGGTGCGGCCGGTGATGGCGTCGATGGGCTGGAGGGCGCCGTAGAGATCGAGCAGCAGCATTTCGTGGGGGATGCGGGCGTCGACGGCATGGCGGGCGGCGCGGAGGGCGGCCAGTGACTCGGCAAGCAGTTGCTCCTGGCGGAGCGAGGTGATGAAGGCGAACTCGTGCTCGGCGTGAGAAGCGTGGCCGATGGCATCGAGGATGGCCTGGCGGAGAGAGTCGAGCCCGTCACCGGTGGCGGCCGAGACCGGGACGGCGTTGGGGGGCAGGGCGGCGGCGCGGGGCAGGTCGGATTTGTTGGCGACAAGCAGATGGCGGCCCTGGGATGCGGCGCGGTGGAGGATCTCGTTATCGCCGGAGGTGAGCGGCATCGATGCGTCGAGGACGACGAGGGTGAGATCGGCATCGGCCATGGCGCGCAGGGAGCGTTCGATGCCGAGCGATTCGACGACATCGCTGCCGTCACGGATGCCGGCGGTATCGACAAAGCGGACGGGGACGCCGGAAAGCGAGGCGGTTTCGCTGACGAGATCGCGGGTGGTGCCGGGGATATCGGTGACGATGGCGCGGTCCTGCTGCAGAAGGCGATTGAAGAGGGAGCTTTTGCCGACATTGGGGCGGCCGACGATGGCAAGAGAGACGCCGTCGTGGACCAGGCGACCGTAGGAGAAGCTGTTGACGAGGCGTTCGACGCCGGCGGCGAGGGGGTCGAGGCGGCGGCGGATTTCGGCGTCGGGTGCGACGGAGATGTCATCCTCGGCAAAGTCGATGCCGGCTTCGAGGAGAGCGATGAGTTCGAGGAGCTGGGTTTTGAGCGGCGCGAGGAGGCGGGAGACGGAGCCCTCCACCTGGCGGGCGGCGACGCGGGCCTGGTAGAGGGTGGTGGCGTCAATGAGGTCACGGACGGCCTCGGCCTGCGGAAGATCGATGCGGCCGTGGACGAAGGCGCGGAGGGTGAACTCGCCGGGCTCGGCGAGGCGAGCGCCGTGGCGGCAGGCCTGTTCGACGCAGAAGCGAAGGACAACAGGGGCGCCGTGACAGGCGATTTCGACGACGTCCTCGGCGGTATAGCTGCGCGGAGCGGCGAACCAGGTGGCGACGACCTGGTCCACAACGTCGCCATGCGCATCGATCAGCTCGGCGAGCGTGGCGTGGCGGGGAGTCCATCCGGCTCCGTCAGGGAAACGAAGGAGGGCGGAGGCGACGGCTCGGGCAGCGTCACCGGAGATGCGGACAACGCCGATGCCGCCGCGCCCTGGGGGCGTGGCGATGGCAACGATGGTCTCCATGAAGGCTCTAGGTGTTGCGGGGGCGTGGACCACGGCGCGGGCCGCCGGGGCCGCGGCGGTCACGATCCCGGCCACCGCGGCGGTCGTCGCGATCGCGATCGCGGGGATCGTCGTCGCGGCGGGGGCGCGGAGCGGGTTTCAGGACGATGTTGGTGGGCGCGGGAAGATCAGCGCGGTAGATGACCACCTGACGGACGGGGCCGGTGCCGAAGCTCTCACTTTTGACGCGGGTTTCCGAGCGCAGGGCGAGGTGGATGATGCGGCGTTCGCGGCTGGTCATCGGGTTGAACTGGAAGTGCTCGCCGGACTTGATGACGCGTTCAGCGGCAGTCTGCGCGGTGAGGCGGAGTTCCTCGATGCGCATCATACGGTAGGCGTTGGCGTCGAAACAGATGAGGGCGTGCTCGTCGGAAGGGACGTCCAGAATCTCCAGCGTGAGATGCTCCAGAGCGAGCATCAACTCGGCCTTGTTGGCGAGTAGGAGATCCACATCCTGGCCGGAGAACTCCACCATCAGGTGGGGATCTTCGATTTCCGGGTGGACAGTGCGCCCGGGAAGGACCTGGAACTGGAGATCGAGATTCGCGCTTTGGAGAACAGGTTCCAGGAACTGACGGATACGCGGACCATGTTCTTCGACTGTGTATTTCCTAGAGCCGCTCATGCCGTTGTTCGAGTACCCAGACCCCTTCTATTTCCCCTTCTTCTTCACCGCGGGTTGAGGCGCGGGAGAATTAGGCATCAGTTTGTTGAACAGTAACTGCTGTGCAATCCCAACCAAGTTTCCGGTAAGCCAGTATAACACCAGACCGCTGGAGGCATTGTAGAACAGGAAACCCATCATCAGCGGCATGAGGAGCATCATGCGGGCCTGCGCGGGGTCCATGCCGCTGGTGGGCGTCATCTTCTGCAGGTAGAACTGGCTGCCGATCATTAGAAGGGGCAGGATACGAACGGCCAGCGTTTCCGGCTGGCTGAGGTCCTTGACCCAATACCAGGGCGTGCCGCGGAGTTCGGTGGCAACGTTCAACACCTTGTAGAAACCGATAAAGAACGGGAACTGAAGCAGCATGGGAACGCAACCGCCGGCGGGGTTGACGCCGTGCTTGTTGTAGAGGTCCATGACCTCCTTGTTCTGTTCCTGCTTGCGCGGATCGTTAAAACCAACGCCCTTGTACTTATCGTTGATGCGCTGGATTTCCGGTTGCAGGGACTGCATTTTCTTCATCGACTTCATGCTGGTGAGCTTCAGCGGCACAAGGGCGATATTGATGAGCACCGTCAGGACAATGATGGACCAGCCCCAGTTATGAACGACGTTGGCGTCCAGCCAGCGGAGAGCGGCGAACAGAGGACGGCCGATCCAGCCGAACCAGCCCCAGTCGACGAGCGAGACAAGGCGCTTGTCGGTTTCATCGAGCAGGTCCAGATCCTTGGGCCCGAGGAACATCGTGAACTGATTGCGGCCGGCGACGCTGAGGGAGGCGCCGACGAAGGGTAGCCGCTCGGTCGAATCCGGGGGGTAGGGGAGCGCGTCGGAAAGGGTGGTGAGCTCGATGACCTGTCCGGGCTTGGGCAGGGCGACAGCGGAGAAGTACTGATCCTGAAGGCCGGCGAAGACGTAGTTGCCCGCATCGACGACCGGGGCGTCCTTGGCCTTGGCGCTTTCGTAGGTGGTGGGAGAGGAGTCGGCGGGCGGGAGGAAGACACTGTACTGCGCGGCGTAGGCCTTGGGCACGGTGTGGTCACCGAAGCCGCCGCGCCAGACAAGGCCGTGCGTGAGGGTCGAGCTCTTTTCGGAAACGGCGGAATCGACATCGACCAGGTAGCGGCCGGCGGTAAATTTGAAGGCCTTGCGGGCGACGGTGGCGCCGTCGGCATAGTCAAAAGTGATGCCGTCTGGCGTGCGGGTGACGGCGAAGAGCTTGTCGTTGAGGTCGGCCGAGGGCTTGGTGTCGCGGAAGGAGTAGGAGAACGGCCGGACGCCGAGGAGGCTGGTGTTGGGGGCGTTGATGAGATCGAGGGGCTTGCCGTCGGCGTCCTTGTACTGTTTCAGCACCCATTCGAGCGCAACGGCGCCTTTGTTCGAGAACTTGACGCGGTACATGTCGTTTTCGAAGACGGGGAACTCAGCCTGCTGCGCGGCGACGGGAGCATCGGTGGCGGGCGCAGCGGGAGTCTGCGCGGCCGGGGAGTCCGCGGGAGTGCCGGCCTTGGGGGCGGCGGGTTCGGCGGCTTTCTTCTGCTGCTGCGCGGCCGGCTGGGGCGGCTTGGGCAGCAGGTACTGCGTGAGGAAGATGACGCCGCCCATCAGGACGAACGCGAGCAGCAGACGCTGCTCCATCGATAATTCTTTTTTGCCTTCAGCCATGGGTGGAAACTCTTATGGTCGCAAACTTAGTGGACGGGGTCATAGCCGCCCTGATGGAATGGGTGGCAGCGGGCGAGCCGTTTGAGGCCCATCCAGACACCGCGGATGGCGCCGTAGCGTTGGACGGCATCCATCATGTACTCGGAGCAGGTGGGGCGGAAACGGCAGGCGGACGGGAGCCACGGAGAAATGGCCGCCTTGTAGAAGCGGAGAAGGGAGAGGACGATCAGGCGCGGCATCGGTCGATGAGCCTTTCCAACTGGCGCGTGAGATCTTCGAGAGGGGCTTCGGCGGCGGCGCGGCGGGGGTTGAGGACGATGTCGAGCGTGGGATCGAGCCGCGCCATGCGGACGCGCAACTGCTCCCGAATCCGGCGGCGGATGCGGTTGCGCACGTTAGCTTTGCCGACGGCGCGGGGAATCGTGAACCCGATACGGGGGCCGGCGGGGCGGGGGGACTCGGTCGCGGAAGAATGCCGAAGCAGAAAGGCCACAAAATACGGGCATGAAAAACGGCTGCCGTTGTCGTAGACCTTACGAAAGTCCACGGACTTCAGCAGCCGGCTGGTCTTCGGAAACCGGTGGTCGCCTTTACTCGTGGGCGTGGGAGGCACGGACGGCGCGTTCGTCACTGACCGTCAACTTCCAACGGCCCCGGGCCCGGCGGCGGGCCAACACGGCGCGGCCGTTCTTCGTCGCCATGCGCGCGCGGAAACCATGGGTCTTGGCGCGGTGACGGTTATTGGGTTGAAATGTACGCTTCGGCATTGCTCTTTCCTGTTCTAGGGCGTTAGGGACAAACCTAACCGTGGACGCACGGCGCCCAAAGATTGAGTATACGGGAAAAGCCCGGCGTCCGGCAACTGACGAAGGAGCGTGATAGGGTGAAGGAACCGAAATGCAACGCAGAACGAAGTGGCTGCTTACCGGGCTGCTGGCAACGGCGGCGGGTGGCGCAGTTGCGCTCTACTTTCTGGCGAAACAGTATGCGGGAAAGATAGAACCCTACATCCGCGGCCAGGCCGTGGCGTATCTGCAGGACCGCTTTGAGGCGGAGGTGGAGATCGCCGAACTAGGTATTGATATACCCGCGCTTTCACCCGTGAAGCTCTATGTCTCCAAGGGCCGCGGCGTGATGGCGGCGGTGAGCGGGCGGGGCATCGCGCTACGACAGGTCGGCCAACCGCTGCTGAAGATGGCGTCGATGCGGTTTGAAGTGGACCTGGGGCAGATACAGGAGCCGCATAAGGGCGTGACGGCGGTTTATCTGGACGGGGTGGAAATTGTGGTGCCGCCGAAGGGTTCGCGGCCACGCGTGCCGACGGGCGGCGGGACCGGCGACGGCCAGGCGGCGCCGCAGGTGCGCATCGGGGAGGTATTGATCAGCAACGCCAGGCTGGTGCTGATGCCGAAGGAAAAGGACCGGAAGCCGCTGGAGTTCGACCTGCACAAGGTTCGCCTGCTGGAGGCTGGGATGGGCGCGCCGATGCGGTACGAGGCGGAGCTGCGCAATGCGAAGCCGCCGGGTGAGATCATCTCGACGGGCCACTTCGGTCCGTGGAACCGGGAGGAGCCGGGCGATACGCCGCTCGACGGCGAGTACCGGTTTCAACGGGCGAATCTGGGGGTGTTCAATGCGATTGGCGGCGTGCTCGATTCCACGGGCCGGTTCCAAGGGCAGTTGAACAACCTTTCGGCGAAGGGGGAAGCCACCGTTCCTGACTTCCATCTGAAGGCGTCCGGAAACCGGCTGCCGCTGCATGCCCGATTCGAGGCACAGATCGACGGGACGAACGGAAACACGATTCTGAAGCCGGTGCATGGACGGATCGGCAAGACATCGTTTGTAACCAGTGGCGGTGTGGTCAAGCACGACGGCGACCGGCGGCGGACCATCGCCTTGGACGTGAACATGCCGGCCGGCCGGCTGGAGGACATTCTGCTGCTGGCGATGAAGGGTACCGGCCCGTTCATGACTGGCACGCTACGGCTGAAAAGCCGCGTCGTGCTGCCGCCGATGAGTGGAAAGGTGATCGAGAAGCTGCGGCTGGATGGGGACTTTGCGATCCGGGACGCGAAATTTCTGCGGTCTCAACTGCAGGACCGGCTGGACCGGATGAGCCGGCAGGCGCAGGGCCAACCGAACAACGAGGGGATCGACGAAGTGGTGTCGGCGATGAGCGGGAAGTTCCAACTGGCCAACGAGCTGATCACGTTTCAGGACCTGGCGTTCGGGATTCCTGGCGCGGACCTGAAGCTGGACGGCATGTACAACCTGGATACGGAAGTGCTGGATTTCCACGGGGACCTGCGGCTGCAGGCGAAGCTGTCACAGACGCAGACGGGATGGAAGCGGTGGGCGCTGAAGCCGGTGGATCCGTTTTTCGCGAAGAAGGGCGCGGGCCTCTACACGCGGATCCAGATTACGGGTACGCGGACGGACCCGAAGTTCGGGCGGGAGAAATAGGCGCTACCCGCCGAGGCGGAGGCTGAACCAGCGGTGGCGCTTGGTGGGCTTGCGGCGGCGGCGAAACATGAAGCGGTAATCCCGCCAGTTGACGGCCACCAGATAGACACCGAGCAGAAAGATGCTGATGGTGATCAGCGTAACGACGGAAACAGCTCCAAGGTGAAAGCCCATGGTGTGGCCATCCGGACGGAAAAAGTGGCGCTCAAATACATGGCCGAAGTTCATGCCGAAGAAGCCGGTGAGGACGGCGCCGGCGCCGAAGATCATGCTGAGCATGGCAAGGCGGTTGACGGCTTCCGTGCTGCGGTGCTGATTGTACTCATTGAGCGCGGCGTTCATGTTGGCCAGTTCGCTTTCGATCTGCTTGCGAAGGTCCTCGACGCGATAGGCGCGGCACTGCATCTGAAAGTGCTCGATCTCCTCATCTTTATTGGCGAGCTCGTCGAAGTGCCAGTAGTTGGAGAAGTTCAGGAACTCGTTGCGAAGATCGGTGGCGATCTCGACATTTTGACGCTCCAGGCGGCCGACGGCGAGATTCTCATAGAGCCGGCGCGAGACCAACGCGACGCTTTCGGCGAAGTCGAGCAGCGTGGCGCGGTAGAAGAGCGCGACGATGGCCATCAGGTAGTAGCGGCCATCGAACATGCGCTCGATTAGGTTGCCTTCCTGCGCGAGGTGGAGGCCGCGGTCAGCGGTTCCGATGGAGAGCGTGACGTTGGAATAGCGGGTGAAGCCGTAGTAGGTGCCCTCATGCGCCCAGCGG
The DNA here is from genome assembly GCA_964632345.1 of uncultured Solibacteraceae bacterium. GTDB lineage: Bacteria > Acidobacteriota > Terriglobia > Bryobacterales > Bryobacteraceae. The sequence goes on from CAZWDD010000121.1 coordinate 10,734, forward strand.
GTGTAGGTATGCTCACGCATCTGCTCGCGCGTGAAGTCGGGATCGTAGCGGAAGCCGGCGCCGTCACGGTCCACGTAGAGGAACCGGCTAAAGAGGGGCTCGACGTTTTCAGGAGTGGCAAAGGCGGGATCGATAGCCATGTAGGAGTAGGGAATCATGCGCTCATCGAACACCTGCTCGTACTCGAGCGTTTCGTACTTCAGAAAGTAGAGGAGGCCTTGAATCACCTGCGAGAGGGGGGGCTGGAACTGAACGATGGCGCCGGCCTCGAAGGTCTCCTCGACCAGCGTCTCCTCGCCGAGGGCGAGCCGCGAGGATGTGGGCAGGCGGCCCTCACGCCGCTGCCGGCCGCTGGTGGGGTAGACCTTGCGCATCATCTCGTTCATCCAGAGCGCTTCGCGCACGGCGCAGTTGGCGCGCTCGACGCCGATCGAGAGGATGCCCACGCCGTTGGCGAACAGGAAGAGCCGCAGGTCGATGATGGGGACGGCGCACATGCGGCCCCGCACGTCGGAGGCCTGCCAGAGCAGCGGGGTGCCGGAGGGAAGTTCGATCTCGTAGACGCGAATCAACGTGGCCTGGTCGTTGACCTTCGTGTCGAAGAAGACACGCCGGACAAACGGGTGGAAGAAGACCATGTCCTGATAGGCGCGGGACTCCAGGTCAAACTCTGCGTACGAAGCGCGCCGCCAGCCTCCCAGCCGGGAGCGGACAGGCGCGTCGGTAGCGCAGTTTTCCGAGCGGATCCAGTCATCGAGCCCGTCGATCCAACTGCGTAGGGAGGGCCAGAAGTCGGGGTGCGCGGAGGCCACCACTTCCTTATCGATGACGAAGGGGAAGAGGAAGTAGGTCTTCAGTTGAAGGACCGGCTTCTCGACACTCACCCCGCTATGATATCGCCGGCCGGAACTACAGCTGATCGTAGAGGATGGCCGTGTAGTTCTTGACCTTCAGCAGTCCTTCGATGGTGGGCCAGGCGGCTTGATGGTCGTTGGACTTCACCCAGTTCATGCGGTCTTCTTCGGACTTGAAGTTGATGACGAGGCGGTAGTTGGCGTTGGCGGGCGCGCTGCCGGCCTTGGCCTCGCGGAGCTTCAGCATATAGACATGCAGGTAGCCCGGCTGCTTGGCCATGGCGGGTTTGAAGATCTCCTTGAAGTTCTTCTTCAGCTCCTTTTCCTTTGCTGGGTCCACCATCATGTCGACGTGCAGTTGGATGGTCTGGTCGCCGCTCTTTTTCTTCGACTGCGCGGACAGTGCGGCGGTGGAGGCGAGCGCGGTGATGAGGGCCTGACGGCGTTTCATGATTGTGATTGTCTCCTGATTACTTGAGTTTGATGCGGTAGACGGAGGTGCGCGCGGTCATCCACAGGACGCCGCCGTCTTCGGCGAAGGCGCAATTGGCGGGAACTTCCGTGGGCTTGATGGAGCCGAGATGCCGGCCATCGGCGTTGAAGATCCACACGCCGCCGGGCCCGGTTGCCCAGAGATTGCCTTTGGCGTCGACCTTGAGCCCGTCGGGCAGGCCTTCGGACTGTTCGGCGGTGACGTCGGCGAAGACGCTCCCCGGGCCGAGCGTGCCGTCCTCCATGACGGGGAACTTCATCCACACTTTGCGGGCGGGGTCGGAATTGGCGACGTAGAGCCACTTTTCATCCGGCGAAAATGCGATGCCATTGGGGCGGGTCATTTCCTTGTTGAGCAGGGTGAGCTTGCCGTTCTGCAGACGGTAAATGCCGTTGTAGGGCAACTCCTTCTTCGGGTCCTCATCCTGCTTGATCAGGCCGTAGGGCGGGTCCGTGAAGTAGAGCGCGCCGCTGGAGTGGAAGACCAGATCGTTGGGGCTGTTGAGGCGCTTGCCTTCGAAGCGGTCGATCAGCGTGGTGATAACGCCGGCCTTGTTGCGGCGGGCGATGCGGCGGTTGCCGTGCTGGCAGATGAGGACGTTGCCGTCCTTGTCGAACGTCATTCCGTTCGGACCAATGAAGGAGCCGGCCGGGGCGTCCTTGCCATCGTAGCCCCCGGGTTTGAGGATTTCGGTGACGGCGCCATCCGCGGCCAATTGGCGGACCACGTTGCCCTGCACATCGCTGAACCACAGATTGCCGGAGTCCCGGAACCACAGCGGGCCCTCGGTGAACTGGAAGCCGGTGGCGGCCTTCTCAATTTTCGCGGCAGCGGGTACGAGCGAGTCGAGCGCGGGGTCGAGTCGAAGGACCGCGCCTTCGCCGGCGGGCTGCGCGGCTGGAGCGGCCGGGGCAGCCGCTTTCGGCTCTTCGGCCGGCTTCTCCGGGGCCGGGGACGAACAGGAGGTTAGCAGGCCAACGAGGGCCGCGGCGGCAATCGCTTGTTTCTTCATGGAAGGTCTCCGAGAGGTTATCGCTTTTGACGGGCGGCGTCGAGGGCGGCCGCAATGAGAATTTTGAGGAAGGCCGCGTCATCGCGGCGAATGGCAGGGCGGCGAGAATCGAAGCGGCGATGGTCCAGAGTCAGCAACTCCGTGAACGACCCGGCGTCCAGGCCGTAGGCTACATTCAATGCTCCGATGCTGTACCCATAAGCGTCCTTGAGAAACTGCACATACTGCTGCTTGGCGGGGGCATGTTCCGGCATGCGGCGGACGGCTTCCACCCACTCCCGCGCGGGAGCAGGCCGCAACTCGACGGACTCCTCCGCCGCGGCGCGCGGCACGCGGCGGAGGAAGGCTTCGTCGAACGGGTCCGGCCAGGGCGTCAGGGAGATGACGGCCAGAGCCGCGGCCAGCATCACCCGGCGACCTCAATATCCCAGCCCCAGCCCGGCCGTTCATGCGGGCGCATGTAGATGCCATCGGGCCCGCGGGAGATGTTGTAGTTCTCCTCGAAGAGCTGGTAGACCTCCTTCGGACCGCCAGGCGGCGGCAGGAAGAGTTCCGCCCACGGCGCGTTGACGTTGGCGATGGTGAAGTGGATGGAACCGTTCAGACCGCCGCCGTGCGGGATGACGGGGATGTCATAGGCCGAGGCCATGGCCGAGATGCGGCGCAGTTCGGTAAGGCCGCCGCACCACTGAATGTCAGGCTGCCAGATGGAGGCGCCGTTGGCCTCCAGCAGATAGCGGAAGCCATAGCGGCCATACTCATGCTCGCCCGTAGCGATGCGAGTGGACTTGATGCCCGCGTTGAGGCGGCCGAAGCCGGCGTAGTCATGCGGCTGCAGCACCTCTTCCATCCAATAAATGCGGTAGGGCGCCATCATCTCGGCCATCTCAACGGTATAGCGCTCAGTCCAGGCCATCCAGCAGTCGAGCATGATCTCACCGTCCGGACCCAGCGCGGCACGGGCCCGCTTCACCAGCTCGAGGTTCTCCTTCATGCCGGCACGCCCGCTGGCCGGGCCGTGCGGAATGGCGAGTTTCAACATCTTGTAGCCAAACTCGACGTGCTGTTCAATGTCGTTACCGGTGCAGTAGGCCGGCACGCGGTCCTTCGTCTCACCGCCGAGCAGCTTGTAGACCGGCATGTTGAGCGCCTTGCCCACGATATCCCACAGCGCCATGTCAAAGCCGGAAATGGCGTTCATGGTGACGCCCATGCGGCCATAGGACATTGTGGCGCGCCAGCAGATGTCCCAGTTGCGCTCAATGTCGAAGGGGTCACGGCCCATCATCAGCTTGGCCAGGTGGCCGGTGACAATCTGGCCGCCTCCGGGGCCGCCGTTGCCGTAGCCCTTGATGCCCTTGTCCGTCGTCACTTCAACGGTGAAACTGGGGACATTGGTAGCGGCGAACAGGTCGCGGCGGGGCTTGAACTCCGGGTAGATGGAAACGGGATTGGCCACTTCGACAAACTGCGTCGACCAGGCGCCGGGCGCCGGCTTGAAGGTGGGATAGGGCTTCCGCGGACGTGTGCGGACAATCTTGATGTCCGTGATCTTGAGCTTACTCTTCTCCTGCGCCCAGGCCAGCGCGGGCAGCGTGGGAACCGCTGCAAGGGAGAGAAAATCGCGTCTTCTCATGTTGTTTCACCTTTACGTTTCGAGGATGTCCGAGGCCGGCGGCGGTGGCCGGCGTCCAGCGCCAAACCGATGAGCTGGGTTCGCATCGCAGAAACATCTTATCCCTTCCGGAGGCGCGTGCGATCCTGTTTGGGTGATGGAAGGGGAATTCGTTGCCAGGTTTCAGGCCGCGGCCGTGCGCCACGGGATTCCTGCCGCGGTGGGAATGTGGGGAGGGACAGAGGATGTTCGCGGTGTCGCATGCCACGGCGCCATCGCAGCCGGAAGTATATTCGCGATCGCGTCCATGACGAAAGCCCTCACCGCAGTGGCCGCGTTGCAACTGGTGGAACGCGGCGCCCTTGCACTGGACTTACCGGCCGGTAAGTTACTGCCGGACCTGCGTGAATTGCCGGTGCTACAGGGATTTGACCGCGCCGGCGCGCCGCGCTTCGGCAAGCGGCGCCATGAGGTGACGCTGCGTC
>CAZWDD010000122.1:0-15092 GCA_964632345.1 uncultured Solibacteraceae bacterium
ATTTGCGCCGGCTTCGGCCGCGAACAATTGCGGCGCGAGACACAGCGCCAGTGCTGCAGCAGTACTGCGCAGCGGCAAGGACTTGATCGTGGAGTTGGCAGGCCGGGTGTCGTTCATGTGCAATTGCTCCTCGCAGGTGATGTAGTTGTTCTGGTTTTGGTACTGGCGCGGTTGGGGTGACCTTGCGCGCTTCAACAGATGTGCGCGCCCGCCACCGCCAGATATACCGAATACAGGGACTGGCTGCCGGTCATGAAGAGACGGTTGCGCTTGGCGCCGCCGAAAGTGAGGTTGGAGCAGATTTCGGGGAGCTTGATCTGGCCGATGCGCTGGCCGTCGGGAGCGAAGACGTGGACGCCGTCGTAGCCATCGCCGACCCAGCCGGCCGAGGACCAGATGTTGCCGTCGATATCGCAGCGGATGCCATCGGCGAGGCCGGCGCCGGTGGAGCCGAGCTGCATGCTGCAGAAGGTTTTGCCGTTGGCGAGTTTGGCGCCGTTGATGTCCCAGACCTTGATGACCTTGGGGGCGTCGGGATAGTGCGTGGCGCCGGTGTCGGCGACGTAGAGCTTCTTATAGTCGGGTGAGAAGCAGAGGCCGTTGGGCTTGTAGATTTCGTCGGTGACCTTGTCGATGCGGCCCGTTTTGTCGATGCGGTAGACGGCTTCCTTGAGTTCGAGATTGCCCTTGTTGCCTTCGTACCACATGAGGGCGCCGTAGCCGGGGTCGGTGAACCAGATGGCGCCGTCGGGGCCGACGACGGCGTCGTTGGGGGCGTTGAGGCGCTTGCCTTCGAACTTGTCGGCGAGGACGGTGGTGGATCCGTTGTGCTCATAGCGGAGGACGCGGCGGTTGCCGTGTTCGCAGGAGATCTGGCGGCCCTCCCAGTCGAAGGTGTTGCCGTTGGAGTTGCCGGCGGGGTTGCGGAGGGTGGAGACGGCGCCGGACTCTTCGGTCCAGCGGATCTGGACGTTGTTGGGGATATCGGAGAAGAGGAGGTAGCGGCCGACGCCGCTCCAGGCGGGGCCTTCGGCCCAGAGGAAGCCGGTGGCGAGGCGTTGGATGGGGGTGTTGCCGAGTTTGTACTTATTGAAGCGCGGGTCAAGGGCGACGATGTCGGGGTCCGGATAGCGGACGGGGTTCTGGCCGCTCCAGTCGCGTTTCTGCTGGGCGAGGAGGGGGGCGGCGCCGAGGGCGGCGGAGGAGAGGAACGATCTGCGTTTCATGGGCTTGAACCTGTGTTTGATGAGTGTATCAGGTCGCCTCTTGATACACTCACACTTGATCATCCGGAGGAAAGCACGATGCGAATCCACACCATTCTGAATGTTTTTGCGCTGGGAACGATGCTGGCACAGGCGGGGGAGATGCCGCTGCTGTTTGAGCAGCATGGGGCGGAGAGATTCCGGGTGCGCGGGAACGGGTACGGGGTGGAGTTGGACCGCGGGGGGATGACGCTGGCGGCGGCGGGCGGAGCGGTGCGGATGGAGTGGAAAGGGACGGGCGCGTTGCGCGGGGAGAAGCCGCAGGCGGCGCGGGTGAGCTATCTGGTGGGGGCGGACGCGGCGAAGTGGAAGACCGGGGTGAAGACGTTCGGGGGAGTGCGGCAGGAGGCTGTTTTTCCGGGTGTGGACGTTGTTTACTACGGCACGGCGCGGGAGTTGGAATATGACTTCGTGGTGAAGGCGGGGGCGGACCCGGAGGCGATCCGGTTTGCGGTGTCCGGAAAGGTGGACGCGAATGGAGACCTGCTGCTGGGGAACGGGATGCGGTGGCGGAAGCCGGTGGCGCGGCAGGGGGAGCGGGAGATTGCGGCGCGTTTCGTGCGAACAGGGGCGGGGGAGTACGGCATCGGTGTGAGCGGCTATGACCGGACGCGGGAACTGGTGATCGACCCGGTACTAACCTACGGCACCTACGTGGGCGGCTCGCAGACGGACGATGTGCGGGGCGTGGCCGTGGATGCGGAGGGCAACACGTACGTGGTGGGCTCGACGGTTTCAACGGACTTCCCCGGCACAAGCCGGGGGCAGACGTTCGGCGGGCAGGACGCGTTTGTGGCGAAGTTGAACTCGGCTGGGAACCAGTTGATCTGGGCGACCTATATCGGCGGTGTGGGAACGGACACCGGCTCCGCGATTGCGGTGGACGCGAGCGGAGCGGTGTATGTGGCGGGGCAGACGGCGAGCAATAACTTCCCGGTCACGGAGACGGCGGCGCAGAAGCTGCTGGGCGGCGGGAGCGGCGTGACGGATGCGTTTGTGGTGAAGCTTTCGCCGACGGGCGAGTCGATTGTCTATGCGACCTATCTGGGCGGATCGCAGAGCGAAGTGGGAACGGCAATCAAGGTGGATGGTACGGGAGCGGCGTATGTGGCGGGGCGGACGGACTCAACGGACTTTCCGTCGACGACGCGGACGACGCTGCCGCCGCGGGGCGCCGGTGACGGATTTGTGACGAAGGTGGCGCCGGACGGAGCGTCGTGGATCTACAGTTCACTGGTGGGCGGGTTTGCGCTCGACGTGGTGAATGACATCGTGGTGGACGGGACAGGCGCGGTGTTCATGACGGGCGAGACGCGGTCCGACAACTTTCCGGTGACCGAAACGGCGTACCAGAAGACGCGGCGCGGCAGCTCCGACGCGTTCATCAGCAAGCTGGCGGCCGACGGCGCCAGCTTGCAATTTTCGATGTACTTCGGCGGGGACGGGCAGGAGGCGGGCCGGGGCATTGCGCTGGACCGCGTGGGGAACGTGTATATCGCGGGCGGGACAGGATCGGTGGACATGCCGGTATCGTTCAACGCGGCGCAGCGCGGGCCGGCACTTCTGCCGGATGCATTCGCGGCGAAGGTGGACGGGGCGGGGACCAGCCTGCTGTTCGGGACCTACCTGGGTGGCGACGGCGAGGAGCAGGCGAACGCCATCACCGTGGATGCGACGGGCACGGCGCATGTGGCGGGACAGACGAACTCGGCGAACTTCCCTTTGTTGAACGACGGGCCGCTGGGTGCGGTGGGGCCGGCGGGCGGATACGACGGATTCCTGACGCGGATCAGTTCGGGCGGGAACATCTTTCAATACTCGACGCATTATGGCGGCGCGGGGACGGATACGATCCTGCGGATGGTATCGGACGGGCGCGGCCGTTTCTGGGTGGCGGGCACGACGGATTCGGCGAACCTGCCCGTGGCAAGCGGGGCGTGGCGGGCCCGGAACGCGGGAGCGACGGATGGGTTCGTGGCGCTGTTGAGCGAGATTTCGGTCGAGGTGACGCCGGGGACGGTGACGCTGGGGGCGCGGGAGTCGCAGCAGTTCACGGCGGTGGTGGCAAATGCGGCGAACGCGGGCGTGCGGTGGTCGATCTTCCCGGAGATCGGGACGATCACGCAGGCCGGGCTGTACACGGCGCCGGAAAGCGTGGCGGGTTCGCAGACGATTACGGTGTCGGCGATCAGCCTTGCCGATGGGAACAAGGTGGGGCAGGCGGTGGTAACGCTGGTGAACCGGGTGACGGTGGTGGTGTCGCCGGCGGACGTGACGCTGCGGCCGGGCGGGTCGCAGCAGTTTACGGCGGTGGTATCGGGGACGGGGAATACGGCGGTGACGTGGACGTTGACGCCGGCGGTGGGGACGATTACCGCGGCGGGGCTGTACGCGGCGCCGGCGAGTTTCGTCGGCGAGTCGACGGTAACGGTGCGGGCGACGAGCGTGGCGGAGCCATCGCGGTTTGCGACGGCAGTGGTGCGGCTGGCGCCGCCGCCGGTGCTGCCTGCGCCGGTGATCACGCGCGAGGGATTCACGAATGCGGCGAGTTTCCGCGGGTCGTTGACGGAGGGCGGCGTGGCGCCCGGCGAGTTGATCACGATCTTCGGGCAGAACATGGGGCCGGCCACGCCGGTGACGCTGCAGTTGGATGGCCGGGGGTTTGTGGCGAACCGGTTGGGCGGGACGCGGGTGCTGTTTGACGGGACGCCGGCGCCGATGATTGTGACGAGCGTGGGGCAGTTGAGCGCGGTGGCGCCTTACGAGCTGGAAGGGAAGTCTACGGTGTCGGTGCAGGTGGAGTACGAGGGGCGGTTGTCGGAACCGGTGTCGATGCCGGTGACGCCAAACGCGCCGGGGATCTTCACACAGAATGCGACGGGGAGCGGGGCGGCGTCGGTGATTCGCCAGAACGGAGAGTTGATCACGGCGGCGAACCCGGCGGCGGTGGGCGAAGTACTGACGCTGTTCGCGACGGGGGAGGGACCGACGAACCCGACTGGGATCGACGGGAAGCCGACGGATTTCCCGCTGCCGCGGCCGCGGCAGGAGGTGCGGCTGGTGATCGACGGCGTGGAGATGACGCCGCTGTATGCGGGCGGAGCGCCGGGCCTTGTGGCTGGCGTGTTGCAGGTGAACTTTGAGGTGCCGGCGGGGAATGCCGGGGCGCGCCGGCTGCGGCTGAAAGTTGGCGATAAACTGAGTCCGGACACGGTAACGGTGAACGTACGATGAAACTTCTAATCGCGGTAGCGGTGGTGGCGAGCGCGTGGACGCAGGAGATGCGGACGGTGGCCGAGGCGCCGCCGCGGTATGAGGCGCGCCGGGCGGTGGGCCGGATTGTCGTCGACGGGAAGCTGAGCGACCCGGGCTGGAATGCCGTGCCGTCGGTGGAACTGCTGTTTCCCTGGGCCGGGCAGACCGGGACGAAGCAGAAGACAAAGGTCCGGGTGTTGTGGGACGAGCAGGCGCTCTATATCGGCTACGAGTGCGAGGACGCCGACGTGGTGGCGCATTTCGACAAGCGGGACGACCCGACCTACCGCGACGACGCCGTAGAGTTTTTTGTGAATCCGAAGCCGGAACAGGAGTTCTACTACGGGCTTGAGATGAACGCGCGGGGAACGCTGTACGACTACTTCTACGCTTATCCGAAGCTGCTGCTGAAGCGGCTGGATTTCCGCGGCGTGCAACTGGCGACGCACGTGGACGGGACGCTGAACCAGACGGGCGACAAGGACCGGGGCTGGACGCTGGAGGTGGCGATCCCGTGGGCGAACTTCGAGGAACTGGGCACGGCGGCGGCGCCGAAGGCCGGGACGGCGTGGACCGTGAACTTCAACCGCTGGGATGGCGTGGAGCCGGCGCGGCGGCTGAGCGTCTGGTCGGATTCGGGGACGCTGCGGCCGTCGCCGCACAATCCCAAGCGATTCGGACAACTGGTGTTCCGGGATTAGCCGCGCCGCTTGAAACCGGGGCAAGGTTGCGATAGCATCCGGCCAGCCTCAGGAGTGGAGCGATGCAAATGGCAAGCAGTTGGGTTGTGGTTCTGGCCGCCGCCGGAGCGGCTGTGTGCGGGGCAAAGGTGCTGCCGGGCGATGCCCGGCGGGGGGAGGCGTTGATCCGGACGCAGAACTGCGTGGCCTGCCACCGGGTGGGCGGCGAGGGCGGGCGCACGGGTCCTGATCTGGGCAAGGCGCGGGGGCGCAGCTACACGCCATCGTCAATGGCGAGCCGGATGTGGAACCATGCGCCGGCGATGTGGACGGCCATGGAGAAGCAGGGGGCGCAGCGGCCCGCGCTCGACGAGCAGCAGGCGGCGGATTTATACGCCTATTTCCATGCGATCCGGTTCTTTGACCGGCCGGGCGATGCGGCGCGCGGGAGCCGCGTGTTCTCCGAGCGCCGGTGCGCGGAGTGCCACGGGCGCACCAAGTCGAACGCGATGGGGGCGCCGCCGGTAGCGGCGTGGAAGGCGGTGGCGTCGCCCATTGAATTCGCGCAGCAGTTGTGGAATCACGCGCCAAAGATGGAGCGAGCGATGGCGGCGAAGCAGATGAAGTGGTCCCGGCTGACGGGGGCGGAGTTGACCGATATCGTCGTCTACGTGCAGAGCCTGCCGGAGACGCGCGGGCAGGCGCGGTCGTTCGTGCTGACAGCGGATGGGCGGGGCGCGGCGGTGTTTGCGGAGAAGGGTTGCAAGGGGTGCCACCAGGGGCGGCTGCTGCTGGAAGGCCGGCTGGTGGCCGGGACGCTGACGGACTTCGCGGCGGCGATGTGGAACCATGCACCGCAGATGTCGGCGGCGGGCGCGGACCGCAGCAAGCCGGCACAGTTGACGGCTGAGGAGATGCGGGACATCGTTTCCTATTTCTGGTATGGCATGGTGTTTGCCGAGCGGGGGGACGCGGGCAAGGGCAAGGAGCTGTTCGCGAAGAAGCAGTGCGGGACCTGCCACGGCGACCGGGCGAGCGGCGCGCCGGACCTGGCGCAGCGGCTCGGCGGGCGGGACGAGCGGGTGCGGGCGATCACGCTGGTTTCGACGCTATGGCGGCACGGGCCGGCGATGCTGGAAGGGATGAAGGCGAAGCAGCTTAGCTGGCCGGAATTCAACGAAACAGAGATGCGGCACCTGATTGCGTATCTGGAGAGCCTGCGCGCACCTGGCGCGGCGGGCGGGAACTGAGGGGCGCCGGGGCGGCCGTCGCGTTCACCCATTGCCGGGCCGACTTTCACCTGTTTACCCGATGGGCAGGGACCGGGGCGGCGGCTAGGCTTGGTGGAGAGGGACGACGATGGCTGATTTCCACCAAACCAATTCGATCGCGACGCTGCACCGGCTCCGCTCCGGACGGCTTCCCCAGATGGAGGCGGAACTGGAGAAATACGGGCGGCAGACGGGGATGGGCCTGATTCTGCCGGCGCTGATCACGGAGTTCGAACGGCCGGCGATGCGGCGGATTGTGGACGATCTGCGCGAGGCGCGTTACTTCAGCAACATTGTGGTCGCGATCGGGCGGGCGACGCGGAAACAGGTGGAGGAGGCGTCGGCGTTCTTCCGTGGCTTCCGTTCGCCGGTGACGATTTTGTGGGTGGAAGACCCGAAGGTGCAGGAGGTGTTCGGTGAACTGGAGCGGGCCGGGCTGCCGGCGCGCGTCGACGGAAAGGGCCGGACGTGCTGGCTGTCAATGGGCTATCTGCTGGCCGAGGGGCAGGCGGACGTGATCGCGCTGCACGATTGCGACATCGTGAACTACAGCCGGGAGATACCGGCGTCGCTGTGCTATCCGCTGGCGCATCCGAAGATGGACTTCGATTTCTGCAAGGGCTACTACGCGCGGATCTCCGACAAACTGCACGGACGGGTGACGCGGCTGTTCATGGCGCCGCTGCTCGAAAGCCTGCGGGAACATGTTTCCGGGGCGGCGTTTCTGCAGTTCCTGACGGAGTTCCGCTATCCGCTGGCCGGGGAGTTTGCGTTGTCATCGTCGCTGGCGCGGAAGGTGCGGATTCCGTCGGACTGGGGCCTGGAAGTGGGCGTGCTGTCGGAGGTGTTTCAACATGCCGGGCCGTCGCGGGTCTGCCAGGCCGATATTGCGGACAACTACGAGCACAAGCACCAGGACCTGTCGCCGAAGGACCCGTCGAAGGGTCTGCGGCGGATGACATTCGATATTGCCGGGGCGATGCTGAGGTGCCTGGAAAAGCACGGGGTGCGGCTGGATCCGGGGCAGTTGCGGAATGTGGCCAACAGCTATCTGCATCACGCGGGCGCGAAGGTGCGGCAGTATGAGGCCGATGCGTTGATGAACGGGCTGGCCTATGACCGGGGCGAAGAAGTGGGCGCGGTGCACAGCTTCGGGGATAGTCTGCATGAGGCGATTGCGGTGAGCGGCGCGGCGTCGGAGGCGTTGCCCTCATGGAACACGGTGCAACGGGAGGCGCCGGCGGTGTATAACCAGCTGTTGGAGTGTGGCTTCGAGACGGAGAAACCGGTTCGCGTGGCCATGCCAAACTGGTGGAAGCCCGCGCCGAAGCCCGCCTATTCCACGCGCCTGCCTTAGACCGTGCGTAGGCACGCGGAGAAGCTGGAAGCGTCCGGGTTGGAAAGGACGGACGCGCGATGAGGCTGCGGACATGGCCGACGGTGGTCGGGGGGTTGGGCTGTCTGCTGCTGCTGATCCTCATTTCGAGTGAAGCGATCCGGCGGAAGGCGCGGGAGATCTACGAGCAGATGGACCAGGTGAACACGGTGCACCGGAACGTGGCCGTGAAGTTGCAGGGTCTGCGCGCGGACATGCACCTGTCGGGTATCTTCGTGCGGGACTATCTGCTGGACAACTCGCACCTGACGGGTCCGGCGTACCGGGAGAGGCTGATCCTGCTGCGGGAGTCCAACAGGAAGACGTTGGAAGAGTTGCATGCGATTTCCGGCCCGGCCGAGCGCGAGCGGATCGAGCGGCTGCAATCGAACCTGGACGACTACTGGGAGACGTTTGATCCGCTGTTTGACTGGACGCCGAACCAGAAGCTGTACCTGAGCGCGCCGTTTCTGCGGTCGCGGGTGCTGCCGCGGCGCGATGCGGTGATGGAGATCACGCGGGACATCGAGGCGTTGAACAACGACAGTATGATGCGGCAGCGGGCGCTGATGATGACGCGGGAGTTGGAATTGCGGCGGTTCTTCGCGCGGATGCTGTGGGCGACGATGGGGCTGGGTGTGCTGATCGCGCTGGGGGCGGGGCTGCGGTTCCACATTGTGGAGTCGCGGGCCGAGGCGCAGTACCGGCAGTTGGAAGAAACCGAGCGGGAGATGCGGCGGTTGTCGCAACTGCTGGTGCGGGCGCAGGAGGAGGAGCGGAAGCAGCTTTCGAGGGAACTGCACGACCAGGTGGGGCAGATGCTGACGGCACTGCGGATGGAGGTGGGGCATATGGAGCGTTCGCGCGGCAACGACGGCGCGTTTGTGGCGCACACGGCGGAGTGCAAGAGCCTGATCGACACAATTGTGGGGACGGTGCGGGATCTGTCGATGGGCTTACGGCCGTCGATGCTGGACGATATCGGGCTGGGGCCGGCGCTGCAGTGGCTGGCGCGGGATCATTCGCGGCGGTTCAACTATCCGGTGAATGTGACGTTGGAAGGAGACCTGGACATGCTGCCGGAGGCCTACCGGACGTGCACGTATCGGGTGGTGCAGGAGGCGCTGACGAACTGCGCGCGGCATGCGAAGGCGACGCGGGTGGATGTGGCGGTGAAGGGGGCGGCGAGTCAACTGCGGCTGACGATTCGGGATAATGGAGTGGGGCTTGGGGAGCGGGGAGCGTCGAAGACGGGGCTGGGGTTGCTGGGGATACAGGAACGCGTGCGGGAGCTGAACGGGACGATGCAGATACATTCGGGCGAAAGCGGGGGGACGACGATGCGGATCGAGATGCCGCTGGAGCGGGAGCCCATGGGAGATGAACGTGCGTATTCTGTTAGCGGATGACCATGGAATCGTGCGGCGCGGGATGCGGGCGCTGCTCGATACGGAACCGGGCGTGGAGGTGGTGGGGGAGGCGTCGAACGGCCGGGAGGCGTTGAAGCTGATTGAGACGCTGCGGCCGGACATGGCGATTCTGGACGTGGCGATGCCGATGCTGAATGGGATTGAAGTAGCCGCGCAGGCGATGAAGCTGGACCCGGAGCTGAAGGTGATCATGCTGAGCATGTACGCCGATGAGGCCTACGTGGTGCGGGCGTTGACGGCCGGGGCGCGGGGCTATCTGTTGAAGGAGGCCACCGAGGACGACCTGCTGCCGGCGGTGCGGGCGGTGGGTGCGGGGCGGAGTTTTTTCAGCCCGGCGATCAGCAGCATTCTGCTGGCCGATTATGTGCGGCACCTGAAGCAGCGGGGCTTGGAGGACTCCTACGACGTGTTGAGCGACCGGGAGAAGGAGGTGCTGCAGTTGCTGGCCGAGGGGAAGACGAACAAGGAAGCGGCGGCGGTGCTGAACCTGAGCCTGTCGACGGTGGAAACGCACCGGCTGAAACTGATGCAGAAGCTGGGGCTGCACAATACGGCGGAAATCGTGCTGTACGCGGTGCGGAAGGGGATTATTTCGTAAAATTAGGAGTTCCCTACATAACGGTCTCCGAATGATTGTTCTTTCGAATATCAATAAGCAGTACGGCAAGCAGCTGGTGTTTGTCGAAGCATCCTTTCAGTTGAATCCCGGCGAGAAGGTGGGCCTGGTGGGCCCGAACGGCGCAGGAAAGACGACGCTTTTCCGCATGATTATCGGCGAGGAACTGCCGGACGACGGCGATGTCTCGCTGCCGAAGAAGACGACGGTGGGCTACTTCCGGCAGGACGTGGAGGAGATGCAGGGGCGGTCCGTGCTGGACGAGGCGATCGCCGGCAGCGGCCGCGTGGGCGAGTTGCATCATGAGTTGGAAGAGCTGCAGAAAGGGCTGGAGGATCCGGACCGGTTCGACGAAATGGACAGGATCCTGGAGCGGTTCGGCGAGGTGCAGGAGGAGTACGAGCACCTGGGCGGCTACTCGCTGGAGGCGCAGGCGCGGGAGGTGCTGCACGGGCTGGGGTTCAAGGACGACCAGATTGATGGGGACGTGGGCGCGCTGTCGGGCGGGTGGAAGATGCGCGTGGCGCTGGCGCGGGTGCTGCTGGGGCGGCCGGACGTGCTGCTGATGGACGAACCGACGAACCACCTGGATCTGGAGTCGATCATCTGGCTGGAGCAGTTTCTGCGCAACTATTCGGGCGCGCTGCTGATGACCTCGCACGACCGGGAGTTCATGAACCGGCTGGTGGGAAAGATCGCCGAGATTGACGGGGGCGAGGTGATCGTCTACTCGGGCAACTACGACTTCTACGAGCGGGAGCGGGCCGTGCGGGAGGCGAACCAGCAGGCGGCGTTCGCGCGGCAGCAGGCGATGCTGGCCAAGGAGCAGCGGTTCATTGACCGTTTCCGGACGCATGCGGCGAAGGCGGCGCAGGTGCAGAGCCGCATCAAGGCGCTGGACAAAGTGGAGAAGATCGAGCTGCCGAAACGGCGGCAGGTGGTGAAGTTCGATTTCCGGGTGCCGCCGCGGTCGGGAGACCAGGTGGCGGTGCTGGAAGACCTGCACAAGGCCTACGGGCAGCGGGTGATCTATGAGGGCTTCAATCTGACCATCCGGCGCGGAGAGCGGTGGGCGGTGATGGGCCGGAACGGAGCGGGCAAGAGCACGCTTCTGAAGATGCTGGCCGGGGCGACGGAGCCGGACAAGGGGACGGTGCGGTTGGGCGCGAGCCTGAATATGGGCTACTTCGCGCAGCAGTCGCTCGACGTGCTGGATGCGGACCTGACGGTGCTGGAGCAGCTGCAGCGGGACTTTCCGAAGGACGGACTGGGCGCCCTGCGGACGCTGGCCGGGGCGTTTCAGTTCTCCGGGGAGGATGCGGACAAGCGGATCCGGGCGTTGTCGGGCGGCGAGAAGAGCCGGCTGGCGATGGCGCGGATGCTCTACAACCCGCCGAACTTTCTGGTGCTGGACGAACCGACCAACCACCTGGACCTGGCGACGAAGGAGATGCTGGTGGAGGCGCTGAAGGAGTTCGAAGGGACAATGATCTTCGTCTCGCACGACCGCACGTTCCTGCGCGGCCTGAGTTCGCGGGTGCTGGAGTTAGGCGGGGAGACGGGCCTGGAGCGGGAGCCGCGCGTGTACCTGGGGCCGTATGAGGAGTACGTGCAGTCATTGGGGCATGAGGCGCCGGGAATTTACGCTTAGGTGAAACATTTCGGGAGGATCTGCGTACTCCTTGAGTGCCCCCGATTCTCGCCGACCTCCGTTATGCGCTCCGGACCCTGGGCCGGAGCCCGCTTTTTGCCATTGTTGCGATTGCCTCGCTGGCGCTGGGAATAGGCGCGAACACGGCGATTTTCACGCTGCTCGATCAGATTCTGCTGCGAAAGCTGCCGGTCCGCGATCCGGAGCGCCTGGTGATGCTGTACCAGAAGGGCGCGCACAACGGCAGCAACATCGGGGACCGGATGCAGTCCTACCCGATCTACAGAGACTGGCAGACGAAGGCCGCGCCGCTTGAAGAGGTGTTGTGCCGGCGGCTGCTGCCGGCCTCGGTCCGGGTGGACGATCAGACCGAGCGGGTGTCGGCGGAGATGGTGAGCGGGAACTACTTCTCGATGCTGGGCGTGGGCGCGGCCGCCGGGCGCGTGTTCAGCGCGGCCGAGGATGACCGCGTCTATAACGGGCATCCGGTGGTGGTGCTGAGCCACGACTACTGGGTGAGCCGGTTCAACCGGGACCGTGCGGCGATCGGGAAAAAGATTCTGGTGAACGACTATCCGATGACGATCGTGGGAGTCTCCGCGGAGGGGTTCGCGGGGTTGGACCCGGCGCGGTCGCCGCAGATCCGTGTGCCGATTCTGATGAAGCCGGTGGTGGCGCCGGAGTGGAAGTGGGTGGAGTTCGACGACCGGCGGACGCGGTGGGTGCAGGTGTTCGCGCGGCTGAAGCCGGGCTACACGGCCGAGTCGGCGGCGCCGCCGCTGCAGGTGCTGTTTCAACAGATCCGGCAGTTTGAGACCACCGAGCCGAAGGCGCGGAACTGGTCGGCATACGCGCGGGAGGAGTTTCTGCGAGGGACGATTCATGTGGAGAACGCGGCGACGGGGTACTCGGGACTGCGGAACAACTTCTCAAAGGCGTTGCTCGTGTTGATGGGCATGGTTGGATTGGTGTTGCTGATCGCCTGCGCGAATGTGGCGAATCTGCTGATTGCGCGGGCGTTCGCGCGGCAGAAGGAGATCGCGGTGCGGTTGTCGCTGGGGGCGACGCGGGGCCAACTGGTGCGGCAGTTATTGGTGGAGAGCCTGCTGCTCTCGACGGCCGGAGCGGTGGCGGGCATCGTACTGGCGACGGCGCTGACGCGGGGCTTGCTGCTGCTGGTGCCGACGGAGGGGAATCCACTGCTGATCCGGCCGGATCCGGACCCGCGCATTCTGGCGTTCACGCTGGTGCTGACGGTGGTGACCGGGCTGGCCTTCGGATTGATCCCGGCGCTGCGGGCGAGCCAGCCGGACCTGTGGAGTACGTTGAAGGACACGGTGGGCGCCATTGCGGGCGGGGGCGGGTCGCTGTTCCTGCGCAAGGGACTGGTGGCGGCGCAGGTGGCGCTGAGTTTTCTGCTGCTGTTCGGGGCTGGGTTGTTCGTGCGGAGTCTGCAGAATCTGCAGGAAACCGATACGGGATTCCGGGACATCGATACGCTGGTGACATTCCAGGTGTCGCCGGCGTTGAACGGATACGACGGCCCGCGGGCTTCGCAGTTCTACCGCGACCTGTTGGAGCGGCTGCGCGGGACGCCGGGCGTGAGGGCGGCGGGCCTGGCTTCGGTGCCGCTGCTGCACGGGTGGGAGTGGGACAATACCCTGGCGGTCGAGGGCCACCAGACGCGGGACGGGGAAGACATGCAGGGCTTCATGAATGCGCTTTCGCCGGGCTACTTCGACACGATGGGGATCGCGCTGCTGGAGGGGCGTGACTTCCGGGAGAGTGACCGGCGGGAGCAGCCGCAGGTGGCCATCGTGAACCAGCGTCTGGCCGAGCATTATTTCGGAACGAAGAGCGCCGTGGGGCGGCACATCGGGTTCGGCTCCGGGCCGGGCACGAAGCTGGACATCGAGATTATCGGCGTGGTGGCGAACACGTTGTACGAAGGGCCTCGCGAGGGGCTTCGGCGGCAGGTGTATGTGCCGATGGACGGGAACCGGGGCGTGGCGTTTTATGTTCGCGCCGGGATGGGGGCGCGGTCCGCGTATGGGGCCGTCCGCGCCGCGGTGAAAGAGTTGGACGCATCGCTGCCGGTGTACGAGATGAAGACGCTGGGGGATCAGTTGGACGAGACACTGCTGACGGAGCGGTTGATTGCGCTCTTATCGGCGGGGTTCGGGCTGCTGGCGACGGGGCTGGCGGCGGTGGGGCTATACGGAGTGATGGCGTTCGTGGTGGCGCGGCGGACGAAGGAGCTCGGCATTCGATTGGCGCTGGGGGCGCAGGCGGAGCAGGTGGTGTGGCTGGTGATGAAGGAGGTGCTGGTGCTGCTGGCGATCGGGCTGGCGACCGGTGTGCCGGCGGCGATGGGAATGGGGCAGTATGTGGCGGCGCAGTTGCACGGCGTACCGGCGAACGATGCCGGAATGGTGGGCGTGGCGGTGAGCGTAATGGTGGTGGTGGCGCTGCTGGCCGGGTTCCTGCCGGCGCGGCGGGCCAGCCGGATTGATCCGATACTGGCGCTGCGCTTCGAGTAGGGCGATCAGAGCATCGGCTTGAGTATTTCCGCCAGCAGGCGGGCCAGGGCCGCGTGGGTGGCGGCGTTGGGGTGAAGTCCGTCGAAGCTGACGGTGGATGCCTCACGGTATTTGGTGAGGCCGGTGGCGGACTGCGGGCCGCATTCGATGAGGTGGACGAGAGGATCGTTGGCGGCCTGCGCGGCGCGGGAGAGCGGTGCCCGGTTCTGCTGGCCGAAGGGGATGAGTACGAAGATGCGCGCGCGCGGCCCGGCGGCCCGGCGGATGTCGCCGAGCCATTGCGTGACGGCGGCGGAGGTGTCGCGGGCGCCGTCGTTGGTGCCCATGTTGACGAGGACGAGATCCGGGGCCGGGCTGAGGGTGCGCGCGTGGCCGGCCCAGTGGAAGCGCCAACTTTCCGGGAGAGGCGGAATGCCGGAGTGGGAGGGGCGAAGCCAACTCATGCCGCCGGAGCCGATGACGCCGTAGTCGAGTTTGAGCGCTTCTGCCAGGAAACGTGGCCAGGCTTGGGTGGAGTCGGAGTGGGAGACCCAGTCGGCCCAGCGGCCTTCGGCGACACGGTAGGAGTTGCCGAGGTTCCAGGCGCCTTCGGTGATGCTGTCCCCGAATATGACGGCGCGGCGGAGGGGGCGGGTTGCCGGAGGGCGCAGGCGGGCGGTGTCATCGATGACCAGGCCGCGGAGCCGCACGGCCTGGCGGGGGATTTGCCAGCGGTCGTAGTTGGCGTCCGTGGCGGCGAGGAAGAGGGTGAGTGAGTGTAGGCGGTCCGGCAGGCCGGCGGCAATAGGAAGTAGATCCTGGCCGGTGTGCAGAGTGGCGGATTGGAGCGGGCCGGAGTTGATGGACCAGCGGAACTTGACGGCGCCGGCGACGCCGTCAAGACGGAGACGGAGGGAGGCGCTGGTGCCGGAGAAACCGGTCCTGAGGTAGCTGCCGGGGTAGACCCAGACGACCTCACTTCCCTGGAGCGGGCTGTTGTAGGGACTGAAGTGGATCGCTTCGTCCGTCA
>CAZWDD010000123.1:0-15037 GCA_964632345.1 uncultured Solibacteraceae bacterium
CCAAATCACTCCCGGTCATTGAGAAAATCCTCGCCGGCAACCCGACACCAGAGGTACAGGCCGCCGCCATCGACGCCCTCGGTGAAACCGCTGACGCCAAGGCCCCCGGCCTGATCCTCAACGCCTGGAAGTCACTCCGCGCCGACGGCCGTACACGCGCCGTTGGCGTCCTCGTCTCCCGAAAGGAATGGGCGCCACTGTTGCTCGCCGCCGTCGAAAACAACCAGGTGGAAGCCGCCGGCGTCGACGTCTCTGCTCAGGCCCGGCTGCTCGAAAGCGGTGACCCCGCTCTCGTCAAGCGCGCCCAGGCGCTCTTCGCCACCGGCTCGGCCGAACGCGCCAAAGTCATGGCCGAATATAAGGAATCCACCACCATGAACGGCGACCCCGTTCACGGCAAGGCGGTCTTCGAGGAGCATTGCGCCCGCTGCCACATGCCCCGCCGTCAGGGCGGCCGCGTCGGCCCCGATCTCTCTGGCGTCAACAACAAGACCAGGGATGAACTCCTCAAAGCCATCCTCGATCCCTCCGCCGCCATCGAGCCCCGCTTCGTCAACTACATGGTCACCGCCAAGGACGGCCAGGTCTACGACGGCGTAATCGCCAATGAAACCCCTGCTGCCATCACCCTCCGCGGCGGCACCGAGGACGGCGACCAGACGATCCTTCGCCGCAATATCGCCGAGGTCCGCGCCTCCTCGATCTCCCTCATGCCCGAAGGCCTCGAAAAAACGGTAAACAAGAAGGACATGGCCGACCTCATCTCCTATCTCCGGGCAGGCCTCTAGCCCGCCTGCCCGTATCCTCTCTGCGCTAAACTGTGGATACTTCAGGCATGGAAAAGCAGGGTCCGGCCGTCACCGCGTTGTTGCAATCCTGGCAGGACGGCGATCGAGCGTCGCTCGACAGCATCGTGGAGCACCTCTACGCCCAGCTTCGCGCCGTCGCCGGCCGCCACCTCGGCGCCGAGCGCGCCGGACACACCCTTGACGCCACCGCCCTCGTCCACGAGGCTTTCCTCCGCATGCGTGGCGCCCCGATCGCCGCCGTCAACGATCGCAAACACTTCCTCGCCATCGCTTCCCGCGTCATGCGCTGCATCCTGGTCGACCATGCCCGCCGGCGCCAGCGCCTCAAGCGGGACGGCGGGCAGCAGATCACCCTCAAGGATTTTGCCGCCTCCTCCTCTGGCCACGACATGCTGGAAATCAACAGTGCCCTTGACCGTCTCGCCGCCATCGACGAGCGCAAAGTACGGGCCCTTGAACTGATCTCCTTCGCCGGCGCCACGTACGAAGAGGCTGCGCAGATCCTCGACATTTCCGAGGCCACCCTTCATCGCGATCTGAAACTCGCACGTGCCTGGCTCAGGAACGAGTTGAAAGGATCTCCCGCTTAAATGCCGGACCAGGCAGACCGCTGGCGGTTGATCGAAACCCTCTTCCATCGCGCCAGCGCCATGCCCCTGCACGAGCGCGAGGCCTTCCTGGATCGCGAATGTGACGGCGATCCTGCGCTGCGCCGCTCCGTTGAGGACCTCGTCGCCGCCGGTTCCGATAGCGCCGTCATCGAAGACGCCATCGCCAGCGAAGCCCGCTTCGTCTTCGATGACATTTCCGCCGGCGCCACTTTTGGCCCCTTCTTAATGGAAGAACTCCTCGGCCGCGGCGGCATGGGCGCTGTCTATCGCGCCGTCCGGACCGACCGCGACTTCTCCCAGCAGGTCGCCCTGAAGCTCGTCCGCAGTCACCTCCACGCCGATGAGTGGACCCGCCGATTCCTCCGCGAACGCCAGATCCTGGCCCGCCTTGACCATCCCTATATCGCCCGGCTCCTCGACGGTGGCAGCATCAACGGCCGGCCCTACATCGCCATGGAGTATGTCCAGGGCGTCACTGCCGATACCTATGTTGCCCAACAGGACCTCACCCTCCGGGACCGTATCGTCCTTTTCCGCAAGGTCTGTGAGGCGGTCGGCTACGCGCACGGCCAGCTTGTCGTCCACCGCGACATCAAGCCGCAGAACATTCTCGTGCAGCCCAACGGATCACCCAAGCTGCTCGATTTCGGAATCGCCAAGCCCCTGGAAGAGGACGAGGACGGCGCCCTCACCCGCGCCAGCCAGCGCGTCCTTACTCCCCACTACGCCGCCCCGGAACAGGTCCTCGGCCTCCCCGTCACCGCCGCCACCGACGTCTATGCCCTCGGCGCGCTCCTCTACAGCCTGCTAACGGGCAAGGCCCCGTTTCAGGACTCCGGCCTCTCCGGGTTTGCCCTGGAAAAGGCAATTCTCGACCAGGAGCCAACGGCGCCCGGAACCCTCATCCGCCACTCCGATGCCGATATTGACGCCATTGTCGCCAAGGCCATGCGCAAGGAACCGGCACGCCGCTACGGCTCCGTCGCCGCCCTCCAGGCCGATCTCGACCGCTGGCTCGATGGTTACCCGGTGGACGCCCGCCGCGGCAATTGGCGCTACCGCTCCATCAAGTTCCTTCGCCGCCGCGCTGGCACCGTCCTTGCCATCGCCCTCGTCATTGGATCCCTCGCCGCAGGCGTAGTCTCCACCCGTATCCAGCAGCAGAAGGCCGAGCGCCGCCTGGAAGACATTCGCGAACTCGCCAACCGCTTCCTGTTCGAATTTCACGACAGCATCGCCGCCCTCCCCGGCGCTACGCAGTCCCGCCAGATGATCGTCGCCCGCGCCGTCGAGTATCTCGACCGCCTCGCCGCCGAGACCGGCGGCGACCTGCGCCTGGAACGCGATCTCGCCTCCGGCTACGAACGAATTCGTGACATCCAGTTCGGCCCCACCTTCGGCCACCTCAACGACGTGCCGGGCGCCCTCTCCAGCGCGAAACGCGCCGTGGCCCTCCGCCAGCGCCTCCACCTCGCCAACCCCTCCTCGCCCGAGGATCTGGCGACCTACGCCAAATCCCACCTCGATCTCACACTCCTTCTCATCGAAACCGGTGACTCACTCGACGAAGCCCAATCTCACCTCGATCAGGCGCGCCAGCTCTTCCACTCCCTCGACAAACTGGCGCCCGATTCCCTCCGCTCCCTCCGCGACCAGGCTGCCGTGGCCTCATTCGCCTCCGTCCTCGAACGCTCCAAGGGTGAGGGCAACGCTTCCGTGGAAGCCGGCCGCCGCGCCGTAGCACTCCGCGAAAAGTCCCTCTCATCCTCGAACTCCGCTGAGGACGCCTATCGCCTCCACCTCTCTCTCATCGATCTTGGCGACGCCCTCCTCCTCGGCTCCAACCTGCCCATGGAAGCCCTCCCACACTACGAACGCGCACGGGATCTGTTGGAGGGTAAATGGAAGGGCTCCCGCCCGGCTGCTCAGGAGGAAATGGACCTCGGCCAAGTCCTCGCTCGCATCGGCCTCACCTATGCCATCGCCGGCCGTCACCGGGAGGCCCTGCCCTTCCGTCGCCAAGCCCTGCAGTTCGCTGAGTCCATCGCCGCCCGCGACCCCCGCAACGCACTCGCCGCGCGCGACCTTGCCGTCGCCTGCATCAATGCCGCCCAGAATGAGTACAAAGTCGGCAGCAAAGCCGAAGCCGTTCGCCTCGCGCGCCGCATGGTCGCCATGTTCGAAATCGCCATGCAGCAGAGTCCCGGCAGCGTGCAGGCCCGAATGGACTATGCCGCCGCCCTCGAAGACCTTTCCGATTACCTCGTCCGCACCGAAGGACGTGCGGAACCGGAAGCGCTTCTCCGCAAGGCTATCGCTATCCGTGAGGATGCCGTCCGCCAGGATCCCGAGCGCGGCGTCCTTCGCTCCCACCTCGCCCATGCCTGGACCCAGCTCGCCGATAGCCTCGCCCGCTGGGGCGACGCCCCCGGCGCCGAACTCTTCTACAACAAGGCCCTTCGCGCCTACGAACAGTTGGAAAAGGACAACCGCATCAACGGCCTCGACCGCAGCGACTGGGAACGTACCCGCAACAGTCTCGCCAAGCTGAAGGCCAAACAAAAATAGGGGAGTTCCCCTGGGTATCGGGACCCCCCCTGTCGACCAAACGCTACTGCGCAACCCGGCCGTTCCGCCGCCTCCGCCATAGCGCCGTGCCCATCAACGCGGCGCCGCAGAGGGTCAGCGTCGCCGGCTCAGGCACGTCGGAAACCGTTACCGATACCGGATGCCGCAACTCCTCGAATCCCACGTAGCAACTGCCGCACGTCATCGGATTCGCCGAAAAATACTCCAACTGCACCACCACTTCAGCCGAGTTCAACGAGCCAATTGGGGCGAACGGGGCAATCAGAAATGAACCCAGTCCCGTGAATCCAGCCGCATCAAACTCCTGCGTCCAGTCCAGCGCCTGCGGTGCCAGCGAAAAATCCGCCGGCCCGCCCTGCACCCCGATCCGGTCCTCATATGTCCCCACGCTCGGGTTCGTTTGCATGTCCAGATAGGAGCCGATCACCGAGACCCAATAATCTTCATCCGCCGTCAGCGTAAACCCCCAACCAACAGTTTGTCCGGCGCCTCCCGTCTGGTGCGGAGCGCCGATTGTCAGCATCGGCGCCCCCCAACTCGCTGTCGCCAGCGCCATACCCATCAGCAATCGAATCAAGTAGTTCTTCATGTCTTTTCTCCTCTGTTTATCGGAATAGGTTGAATGTCGCGATTCCCGGCGCACCGTTATCGCTCTGGTAACTCACACTGAACTGGACACGGGTTGCCGTGGAGGGCCAGTCGAAGACCACCGCCCCCGTCGCCGTCGCCCCAGGAGCAATGCTCCCGAAGGAAACTGGCATCGTCGAAGCTGCCATCACCGTCCCGCTACCCGACATCACCCGGATCCCGGAGATGCCGGTGATGCGCGCTCCAACCGCCGCGCCCGGCCCGGCGTTGCTCATCAGGAACGGCACCACCCGCTGCCCCTTCCCGGGACCATCCGTCCGCGCGCCGTAGGGAGCCAGCTTCAGCACCGCATCGCCAGCCGGCGTGAAATTCGCCACGATGTTCATCGGCCGCAGCACCCGAACCACGGTCGTCGATTCCGTCGTGGTCAGGTCGCCCGAGAACCCGGAGAAGAGATACCCGGCGGCCGGTGCCGCTGTCAACATCGCCGGCAGCCCTTCCGTGTACCATCCCGCACCGCCAGCCGTTCCGCCAGCCGCCGGCGACGGTGTCACCGTCACCAGGAACGATCGGCCATACGTCGCCGTCAGTGCCAGCGGTTCGGACGGCGTGGTGATGGTCTGCGTCTGGCTGCCTCCGTTGGACCAGGTAAAGAAGGTATGCCGGGTCCCCTTCTCCCCGCCCACCACTTCGCCGGCTGCGATGGTATGGACCGAGCCCGGCGTCCAGCGGAACTCCGCCGGCAGCGGCGTCATCACACCGTCCACCACCGCCGTAGCACCGCCCACGTTCGCGCGGATCGACACCGGCGTCGCCTCCAACGGCCGGAACTGCGCAATCAGGCTCACCGGACTGTTCATTGCGAAGCTGAAGACCCGGTTCTTCGTCGGGAACGTTCCCAGCCATTCCACAAACTCGTTGCCCGGCTGTGGCATGGCCTCCACTTCCACCTTCGAACCGGCGGCGAAGTAGCCATCGCTCTCCGAGTGGTACGGGCTGAAGCGCACTGCGCCCCCGGGCGTACCGTTGATCGTCAGGTAATAGAAAGTATGGAATCGTGCCATCACCTGGCCGCCGTTCGCCTGTGCCGTCACCTGGAGCTGGTTGCCGGGCTGCACCGTGCTCCCCGACACCCAGTCCTTCGGCGTATTCCGCACACCATTCTGCGTCAATGTGTTCGAAGTGAACTGGTGCACCGTATTGGGCGCCCACAGGAAGCTCGCCGTTCCCACATACGGCTTCCCGTCCACCACGAATGGCAGCCCCGCCGGTTCGGTCGTCACCACCGTCGGCCGCACCTTGTCGAACACCACACGAAGAACGCGGCTCGTCGCTGAATTCGACGCGAAGGTAACATCCCCACGGTGCCGTCCCACCGCAAGGCTCCGCCCGTCCACCACGATCCGGAACGCGCCCGGCGCCTCCCAGCCATCCAGAGGTTGCACCAGCAGCCACGGCACGTTCGCCGTAAAGGTCACATTCACCGGCGTTCCGGAAGCCGTTCCCACTTGGATGTCGCCAGCGGCCGAGTCCTCGCCGAGCAACAGCATTTCCCCGTCCGGCTGCAACGTCAGCGCCGTCTGGACAAAAACGGTTACCGGCAGCAGCAACGAACCCTGCCCCTGCTGTGTCAGCGAATCCCGCACCGTTACCGAGCAGTTTGTCGGGCCCACTGGAAGCGCGCGAACCCCGTCGCCCGTCGCCACCACCAGCGTGCTCCCATTCCAGCTGAGCTTCAGCCAGTCACACGACGCGGTCGCCTGCGGATTCGCCCCCAGCCCGGTAAATGTCACCGGTTCCGCAGGCAGCGATCCGCCAGCCGAGTAGCGCAGAATGACCGGTGACGGATTCGCCACAATTCGCGGCGTGATCGTCACCTGGAACGGCTCCGAACTCGCATCCAGATTCAGGGAGTTACCGCCATAGTAGGCGACGTAGGTATTGGTTCCAAACGGCAGGTCCCGCACCTCAAACTTCGCGATACCGCGCGTCGCGCCGTCCTGTTGGATCTGTCCGGCCGCCGCCGTGTCGAACGGGGTCGGAATCCCTTCGGCGTTCACCGTCCGGTAGATCTTGAAGTCTCCCGTGATCTGCTGTCCGTTCGTCAACCGCACCGTGATCACTACCGGTTGACCCTGCGCGGCGACAACCGGGTCCGCGCTGGCCGTAATCTGCGGCGCCGCCTTCACAATCAGCCGAACCTTAATCGTGATTCCCTGGTTCGTGACCCCCAGGTCCAACTGCCCGTCATAGATGCCTGATGCAAGATTTGAAACGCTTTCCGGCATCCCTACCGACAGCAGGTACGTCCCTTCTTCCAGCGCGTTCGCCGGCAGGTTGTACTCCAGCGGCAGCTTCGGGTCAACCTTGCTGCCGACCACCGTTCCCGGCGCAGCCGCAATCAACACGTTCTGCGGCGCGGGACGCGGCCCGCCGGGGTTCATCCGGAACACCAGGCTCGTCGTGCTCACCGTCAGGTTCGGCACATTCACGTTCGAGTAGCGCAGCCACACCCGGCGTCCCCCAGCCAGTTCGGACAGGAACCGGTTCTGATACCCGTTCTCCGGCGCGCCGAACTCATAATTACTGCCGAACTCCCGCACACACTGCTCGTTGGCCAGCGCCAGATTCCACGGAATCTCCGCCGCCGTAATCCGCCACTCGCGATCCTGTATGGTGCTCGCCGGAACCCGCTTCACCGCGCAGGCCACCGGATACACATTGTTCGCCGCCACCGAGTTCCAACGTCCCTCGGCGTTCATCACCGCCGGGCCTCCCCGGCCCCAGTCGTTCTCCGCCCATGACCAGATCATCGCCGCCATCCGCCGGTCCGGATCGGTGCTCCGCTCGATGTTGTACGAGGAATTCAGCGCGTTGATGAAGTCCAGCCCGATCGATGCGACCCCACACCGCGTCGCCTTCCGGACATCCTCCTCCCACAACAAGCCCGTATCGGCACTCCCCGTATTCGTTTTCGCCCGGCCCTCCGCCACATCCCACCACGTCAGCGGACTCGTTGCCCCGCGCTGGATCTGGTCCATCCCGTCATAAGCCTTGCAGTTGTCAAAATCCTGGTCTTTCGGGTGGTTGTCCTCCTGTACCAGCCCGATCGCTTTCCACACCCACTTCGTCGACACGTCTCCGGGAGTGTTGTGTTGCACGACGATGATCGACTTCCCGGCCGCCCGGATCTCCGCCAGCGTCGGCCACCGGTTGAATCCCCCGTCCGGCACCGTGTAGACCCGGTGCCCCAGGTAGCGCTGTACCTCGTCGTAGATCTCCTGAATATGGCCGCCAATCGCGCGGTCGTTATCCAACTTGATGTAGAGCACCTGCCCTGGATTCGCATCCACCCAGTCGGCAATCTCCTTCAACGCGAACCCGAACAACCGGTTCCCATACCCCGGCGCTACGCACAACAGCACGCTCGACGCATGGCACAGCCGGATCGCCACATCCGAGATCGGAATCTGCGTCGGCAGGCCAAGCATCAGGTACCGCTTCGGATCCAGTTCCAGCATTCGCGCTCCAGCGTTCATCTGATCGGTCATCGAAATCGCATGGTTCGTGTACAAATCCGAACCGAAGCCCTGTGCGCTGGTCGAATACGCGTTGTGCGACGTCGGCCACGTAATAAAGTTGATCGGGACATCCTTGCCGATACCCAGCGTCTGGTTCTCCAGCGCCCAGCCTGCCCAGAACGGATTCCGGATCGCTGAGGTGTTCCGCAGAATGTTCCGGCACGTCCCATCCACGTTTGTCAGGTCGTGCTCGCAGGCCCGGTTGTCACCGGCCACCATATTCACGCGTTCCCAGTCGGAGTGGCCGCACGCGCGTTGATTCAAATTGCCGCAGTCATAGGTTCGCTGGCCCATCGCCGGGGCGACGCTCAATAGCGCCAATAGGCCCAGGCCCGCCAGTCTTGGTAAAGGGTTCATCTTTTGTCTCCTCGATGTCCGGCCCCAGGTCGACTTGGAGCCGTTCGAGCCTGTCTGCGACAAAACCACAGGCTCGCCCTCATTCGAAGAGCACTTTTTTTGATGTCCAGGCCACCACCGCCTGGAATTGCAACCCGGTTAGTCGAATTCCACCCGGTCCATCGCCAGGAACTCGCGAATATGCTCGTGGCCCGACGCCTCCAACCCCTTCACCGGTCCAAAGTAGATCACCTTCCCCTCGTGCAGGATCACCACTTTATCCGCCACCTTCCGCATCAGTTCCAGGTCATGCGTCACCACCGCCGACGTCAGCCCCAGTTGCTGCTTCAGTCGCAGCATCAGGTTGCCCAGGTGATCGCTCATAATCGGATCCACCATCGTCGTCGGCTCGTCGTAGAGGATGCACTCCGGCTGCGCCGCCAGCGCCCGCGCAATCGCCACCGCCCGCTTGTACCCCGTGGAAAGATCGGCCGGGAACACGTCCCGGTATTCGCCCAGGTCCACCAGGTCCAGCAACCCCTGCACCACGTCTTCCTTGTTCTTCACGTCGTAGTCGTCGCGCAGTTCCAACGAAAACTCGATGTTCTCCCCCACCGTCATCGAATCAAACAGCGCGCCGGACTGAAAAACCATCGTCACTTTCTTCCGGATCCGCCGCAATTCCGCCTCTGGATAGTCGGTGATATCCTCATGCGCCACAATGATCCGCCCCGCATCCGGCTTCAGAAATCCCATGATGTGCGCCAGGCTCACACTCTTGCCCACCCCGGACCTCCCGATGATCGCCACCGTCTCGCCCGGATCAATGTAAAAATTCGAATCGACTAAAACGGGCTTGTCGAACGTCTTATACACGTGCCGGAATTCGATGTAGTGCGGATACTCCTGCTTCAATGCCATTCAGCCCTGCACCGCCTCCCACTGCGCCGGCGTGTTCACGTTGGCCAGCGAGACCTCGTCGGCGGCTACCGCCTCCACCACAATGGTGCGCAGAAAATCCTTCACCCGCCGCCCGCCTGCATCGAAAAATTCCTGCAGCGCCGCCAGATCCCCCGCTCGGTACACTCCGCACAACGGCTCCAGTCCCCCGTCGGCATGCACCGGCACGGCCGTCCGCCCCGCCGCGCGCGCCGCCGCCACCAACTCCCGCAGATACTCCGCCCGCAGTCGAGGCAGGTCCACCGCCGCCACCACGCTCCACTCCCCCCCGCCACTCTCCAACGCCGTCCGGATCCCCCCCAGCGGCCCCTCTCCCGGCCAGCCATCGCACAGTACCGGGAACCCCAGTCCCTCATAGCGCCCCTCCGGCGCCACAATCGCGCAACTTCCCGCCGCCTCGGCCACGATCCCAGCCACGCGCGCCACCAGCGGCACGCCCCCTACCGGCAGCAGAGCCTTGTCCCGGCCCATCCGCCGGCTCGATCCGCCAGCCAGCACATATCCGGCGACGGTTTCCGTCTGCCTCCGCAACATGACAAAATAATAGCATTGGGTTCCGGCTCAATCGCTGTCCACATGAGGTTGTATAATCATTGCGACTGACGAATGTTTTGAACAAATCCCTTCAGTATTGTTCCCTCGGCGTTCTCCTCGCTGCCTCGGCCGCTTCCGGTGCTGACGCTCCCGCCACCGCCGGCCACGCCTCCTCGCGCCCGCCGGCCGAACCCGCCGTCCGCTCCGAGGTCCGCGCCGACCGCCGCTCCGGCCGCCTCGTCCGCCGCATCGCAGCGCCTCCTATCCTCACGGCCGCGCCAAACCGCGATACTCCGGCACCCGCCCTCGCCGCCAATCCACGTATCAACGCCGCCGTCGAGCAGGCCGCCCGCCAGCACGGCATCGACCCCCTTCTCGTCCACGCCGTCATCCAGGTCGAAAGCGCCTACAACCCGTACGCCATCTCCCACGCCGGAGCACAGGGCCTCATGCAACTGATGCCCGCCACCGCCCGCTCCCTCGGCGTTCGCAATAGCTTCGATGTCGAGGAAAACATCCGTGCCGGCGTCCGGCATCTCAAGGAACTCAAGGACCAGTACAAGGACGAGCGCCTCGCCCTCGCCGCCTACAACGCCGGTGCCGGCGCCGTCAGGAAGTACGGCTGGATTCCCCCATACACCGAAACACAGGAGTATGTTTATAAAGTAGGCAAGAAATATGGTGAGGCCCGCCGTCTGGCCTCTTCCCTCCCCGCAGCCAACTCTGCCCCGCACTCCCCTCCGCCCCCGGCCGTGGATAAATCGCCCGAAGCGCCGGAAACCCGCCCCGTCGAAGCCTTTATCGATGCTGAGGGTCGGCTCCACATGCGGACAAAATAACTCATGCGTACCTCCTCACAACCGGCAGCCTGGCTCCTCGCAGCGCTCCTGTTGTGCCTCCCCGGCCCGTCGCTGGCCCAGGCCGCTCCCTCTTCGCTCGTCCTGCAGCAGGTGCGCCACTGGACCACCAACGGCATTACCCGAGTCGCCGTTCAGTTGACCGGTCCCGCCGAGGTCCGCCGGGACCGCCTCTTCAAACCGGATCGCTACTTCTTCGACTTCCAAAACACCGCCCCCGCCCGCAGGGGGATGCAGACGATTCCCGTCAACGAAGCCCTTGTCCGCCAGATTCGCATCGCCGAAGCCAAACCCGGTGTTACTCGTGTCGTCCTCGACCTGGCGGCCGACGTCGAACTCTCCACCGAAGAACTCAGCAACCCCTATCGCCTCGTCATTGAAATTCGCCGTCCAGGCACGCCCCCGGCTTCCGCCGCCCCGCCGTCATCCATCCTCTCTGTTGCCCCAGCCCCCCCAGCCAGATCCACCCGGCCCTTCGTCCCGCCCCCGGGCCGTGGCCCCGTCCTCGCCGCGGCCATCCTACCCCTCCCGCCCGTTCTTCCGTTGCCGGCAGCCTTCCGCCGCCTTCCCTATCCTCCCCTCGCCAAGGTCGATTTCCCACCCTATCGACGGCCCTCCCGATCCGTCGTCGCCGCCTCGGCGCCGGCCAGTCGGCCTTCCCCTCGTGACGCCGCTCCTGCCACCCCGCCCCGCTCCGCCGGCGCCAACACCCGCTCTGCCGGTGCCAGTTCCATGACCCGCGCCCTCGGCCTCAAAATCCGCCGCGTCGTCCTCGACCCCGGCCACGGAGGCCACGACCAGGGCTCCTCCGGACCTACCGGGCTTCTCGAAAAAGAACTTGTCCTCGACGTCGCCCTCCGCCTCGGTGAACTCATCACCTCCCAGCTCGGCAGCGAGGTCATCTATACGCGCGACGACGACCGCTTCATCCCCCTCGAGGAACGCACCCGCATCGCCAATCAGTCCCGCGCCGATCTATTCATCTCCATCCACGCCAACTCCTCCACCATTCGCTCCGTCTCCGGCGTCGAGACCTACTACCTGAGCTTTACTAGTGCAAAGGACGCTCTCGAAGTCGCCGCCCGCGAAAACGCCACCAGTGACCGCAGCGTCTTCGAACTTCGTGACCTTCTGCAGAAGATTGCGCTACAGGACAAAATCGACGAGTCCCGCGACTTCGCCACACGCGTCAACTCCTCCCTCTATCGCGTCTGGGGCTCCTCGGCCACCGCACGCAATCGGGGAGTGAAAAAGGCGCCCTTCGTCGTCCTCATCGGCGCCTCCATGCCCTCCATCCTCACCGAGATCGGGTTCCTTTCCAACCCTCGCGAGGAACGCGAGATGCGGAAACCGGAGGTCCGCCAGAAGATTGCCGAAGCACTCTTCAACGGCCTCTCACAGTACGCCGACTCCCTTACCCGCTACGCCGTCGCCCGGCGTGCCCAGGGCACCGACTAGCGCTCTTTACCCTCGCCCCAATACCACGCGATTTCGCCCGTCTCGCTTCGCCTGGTAGAGCGCATCGTCCGCCTCTCGCAACAGGTCACTCGCACTCCCACTCCGCCCGGCTTCCCGCACAGCCACCCCGAAACTCGCCGTCACCGCCAGCACACTCCCGCCGATGGCAATCGGCTCTTCCGCAATCCGTCGCCGCAACGCCTCTGCCAGATCCATACTCTCGGAGGCCCCCCGCCCCGTCAACACAACGAACTCCTCGCCGCCGTACCGTCCGATCATTTCCCCGTCCCCAATCGCCGCTCCAAGCCGCTCCATCGCCGCCACCAGCACCGCATCCCCCGCCGCGTGCCCGTGCGTGTCATTTACCTGCTTGAACCGGTCCAGATCCAGCATGATCACACTCACCGTCTCGACACCCGCCACCGAGGCTTCAATCAACTCCGTAATCCGCCCCCGGTTATACACCCCCGTGAGCGCATCGTGCGTTGCCTGATACCGCAGCGCCGCCTGCGCCCGCAGTAACTGGTCCTGCAGATCGATGATCCGGCGCCCGGCCCGTAACCGGACGTTCAACTCCTGCTGGTCGAACGGCTTCACCACATAGTCGTCCGCCCCCGAGTTCATCCCCTCAATGACATCTTCCTTCTGCGTCCGCGACGTCAGAAGCAGAATATACGTATACGGGTCGCTGCCCTTCTCCCGCACCAGCCGGCAAACCTCAGGCCCGGTCATTCCCGGCATCATCCAGTCCAGCACCGCCAACCGCGGTGCGTCCGGCTTCTGCAACTCCTCCCACGCCTGGCTCCCGTCCGCCGTGGTGACTACTTCATAGCCCCATTTGCGGACAATACTCTCCAGCAGATGCCGGGAAACATTACTGTCGTCGGCGATCAATATTCTCATTTGTGGTCCGTGATGAGAATTCACTCTACTCTCACCTATCGACCATCAATGCGTGTTTCAAGACGGCTTTCCATCTAAACGTCAACTTTTTCTTCCGGCCCGGTCCTCTCACAGCCATTCCCAGCATACGTCCCCGCTCTCTCCGACGCCAGCAGGACTTCTCCTACTCCTCTCTCTTTTCTCTGATCGCACGCCGCCATCCCGGTAAGGCTATCATGGGAGGTGCATGCCTCAAATGGAAAACTCCGTCCTGGTCCCAATGGTGGTCGAGCAGACCTCCCGCGGTGAACGTGCCTACGACATCTACTCGCGCCTGCTCAAGGAAAACATCATCTTCCTCGGGACTCCGATCGATGACAACGTGGCAAACCTCATCATCGCCCAGATCCTCTTCCTGGCCGCCGAGGACCCTGAGCGCGATATCTCCCTCTACATCAACTCCCCCGGTGGCTCCATCACCGCCGGCCTCGCCATTCTCGACACGATGAACCTCGTCGAGCCCGACATCACCACCTACTGCGTCGGGCAGGCCGCGTCCATGGCCGCGGTCCTGCTCGCCTGCGGAACCAAGGGCAAGCGCTTCAGCCTTCCCAACTCCCGCATCCTGATCCACCAGCCCTCCATGCACGGACTCGCCGGCCAGGCCACCGATATCGACATCTACGCCCGCGAAATCCTCCGCATGCGCGAGTCCCTCAACAAGATCCTCGCCGACGCCTGCGGCCAACCCGTCGAACGCATTGCCCGCGACGTCGACCGTGATTACATCATGGACCCCGTCGCCGCCGTCGAATACGGCATGCTCGACCGCGTCATCACCTCCCGCGAAGCCATCAAGCCCTAACCGGACACAACATCTCCCAATCAACAAAAGGCGCGCCTCTCGTCGGCGCGCCTTTTCCTTTCGCCGATTTCTCTAGCCATCCCGCCCGAAACCGGATACCGTGGAAGCGGAGGAGTCAATTGCCCTCTCCGCGCTATCTCCTGCACGCCCCGGCCGAACTCACCTCCGGCCGCCTCACCCGCCTCGGCGAGGGCATCGGTAAAGTCGTCTACGCCTCCCCCCACTGGGTCGTCAAGCGCCCCCGCTCCCCCTCCGAAGTGGTCGCCCTCATCCTTCTCTGGAAGGCCGTCCGCAAGGCCGAGTCCCTCCTGCCCGCCCTCTTCTCTCGCCGCCTGCTCGAACACCCTGGCCGCCAGATCCGCCTCCTTCGCGTCCTCGTCCAGGGCGTCATGATGGTGCTCCCCAGGTCCCTCTGGCTCGGCGAACACGTCCGCGACGTCTGGCGCGTCTATCGCCACAACGACCGTCGCGGCGAACGCCTCGCCCGCACCCGCCTCGCCGGCACCCCGCTCGTCCCCGAAATCATCGGCTTCCCCCCCGTCCGCGTCCGCGTCGGTGGATGGCCAGGCTGGCTCACCGTCTCCGAAGCCACTGCCCGCGTCGAAAACACCCTCCACAACCATCTCGCCTCCCTCGCCGATTCCGGCCGCTTCGACGAGATCGAACTCTGGCTCGACCGCTTCCTCGATCTCCGCCAGCAAGGCTGGCAGCGCGGCCTCTTCTCCCTTGACGCGCATCTCAAAAACTTCGGCGTCGCCGGCGACCGCATCGTGCTCCTCGACGCCGGCGGCCTCACCGACCGCTGGCAGGACGTCCACGAACGCCTCGTCTTCGAAGAGGTCGTCGCCGAACCCCACGTCCAACTCGGCCTCGCCTCCATCCTCGCCGCCCAACCCGCCCTCGCCGCCTCCTTCAACACCCGCTGGAAGGAAATCGTTAACCGCGAATCCGTCCGCCGCCTCTGGCC
>CAZWDD010000124.1:0-14989 GCA_964632345.1 uncultured Solibacteraceae bacterium
ATCGCCTCGGCCCCGGAGACAGAGGCGATTGCCGCGTCCATTCCGAACACCGGCGGAGTCTATCTGGTGCCGGCCTTCGTTGGACTCGGCGCCCCGCACTGGGATGCCGAAGCGCGCGCCGAAATCACCGGGTTGACCCTCGGCTCCGGCCGCGCCGAAATCGTCCGCGCCACCCTGGAATCCATGGCTTACCAGACGCGCGAACTCATCGAGGCCATGGAGGCCGACAGCGGCGCCCATCTCGCCGAACTCCGTGTCGACGGCGGCGCCGCTGCAAACAACTTCCTCATGCAGTTCCAGGCCGATATCCTCGACCGTCCCGTCGTTCGCCCGGCGGACCCGGAAACCACCGCGCTCGGCGCCGCCTTCCTGGCCGGCCTCGCCACCGGCTTCTGGAAGTCCGTCGACGAGGTCCAGAGCTTCTGGCGCGCCGAGCGCCGCTTTGAACCGAACATGCCCGCTAGCGCACGCGATGCGCTCTGGGGCGGTTGGCAGCGCGCCGTCTCCAAGGCGCGCAGCACTTGTTAACTCTGTGTTCCGGATATGCCGTTTTTGCGCCGGATGCCGTACCGTTACAGGCAGGGAAATGGACGAACTATGAAAAAAATCCTGCTTGTATTGGCTGCTTTCGGCGCCAGCGTCTTCGCACAAACGTCAGAGACCGCGGTCTTCCTCGCCGCTCTTTCACCAGATAACGAGGTCCCTGCCGTCACCGGTTATGCCGCCTCCGGCACCGCCGTGCTCTACGCGCACGTCATCCGGGACGCCCAGGGACAGATCACCTCCGGCTCCGTGGATTTCGTGATGTTCCACAACTTTCCGGACACCCCCACCCTCACCGGCCTCCACATTCATTCCGGTGCGGCCGGCGCCAACGGTCCTGTCGTGATCAATACCGGCATCGGCGGCGGCGCCAATTCGCTCACCGTCGCCACCGCTCGCGGCAACTTCGCTCGCCAGGCGCCCGTCATGCCCGATAACGCCAATGCCGTCGCGGCCCTGCGTGGCCTCTTCACCGCGCCGCAGAACTACTATGTGAATCTCCACTCGTCCAACTACCCCGGCGGCGTCATTCGCGGCCAGGTCTACCGGGCCGAACGCGCCGTCCTCCTCGGCCGCATGAGCCCGCGCAACGAGGTGCCCGCCATCACGGACTTCAACGCCACCGGCGTCGCCGTGTTTGAGGCCGTGCGCGCCTATGACACTGACTTCCGCTTCATCGGCGGCGCGGCCACCTTCAACGTTGACTACACCGTCCCCGAAGCTACCACCTTCACCGGCCTGCACATCCATACCGGCCAGCGTGGCGCCAATGGTGGCGTCGTTATCAACACCGGACTCAACGCCACCTCAGCCGCCGTCGAGTCCCCTGCCAGCGGTTCGGGCAACATCACTCGCCGCACCGAGATCATGCCCTCCACCCCAGCCGTGGCCGCCTTGGAGGGGCTCTTTGACAATCCTCAGGGCTACTATATGAACCTGCATAGCTCGCGCCACCCCGGCGGCGTGCTGCGGACCCAGATGTTCCGCACCGAAGCCATCGGCTTCCCGCTCAGCCTCTCGCCCGCAAACGAAGTGCCCCCCATCACCGGCCTCAACGCCAGCGCCGCCGGCACCCT
Source organism: uncultured Solibacteraceae bacterium (assembly GCA_964632345.1). Lineage (GTDB taxonomy): Bacteria > Acidobacteriota > Terriglobia > Bryobacterales > Bryobacteraceae. The sequence goes on from CAZWDD010000124.1 coordinate 1,620, forward strand.
GTGGGTGGATGCGTTGCGCGATGCCACCGGCGCCGTTGTCGCTGGCCACGTCACCTTCGATCTGAACTTCCGGTTCCCCGCCGAGACCCGCTTCACCGGCCTCCACGTTCACGACGGCAAAGCCGGCGCCAACGGGCCGGTCACCATCAACAGCCGCCTGGCCGCTACCGATAGCCCCAGCGGCTTTGGGAACTTCTGGTTCCCGGTCAACATCGCCGGCGGCCAGGCGCTCACCTCCCTCAACGCCCTCCTCGCCAATCCCGAGAATCACTATGTGAACCTCCACACCTCGGCAAACGCCGGCGGCGCCGTGCGCGGTCAGGTGGCGGCCGAAAATACCCGCCGCCCGGTAATCGTCGACGTCATCAGCGCCGTCAGCGATGCCAGTCTGCGGACCGTGGCTCCCCTCGGCCAGGTCACCATCTTCGGCAACGATCTCATCAAGGTCCCGTCGAACCTCAGCGGGCTCGAAGGCACTACCCAACCCGTCGCCGTCAACGGAACCAGCGTCACCATCGGCGGCATGCCCGCCCCCGTTCTCGCCGCCGGTTACGAGCCGGCCAACAACCCGGCCTTCTATATCGTGGCGCAGGTGCCCGCCGAGGTCCCCGCCGGCCCGCACGCCGTCGTTGTCCGGTCGGCTAATGGGGAGTCCAATGCGCGCGAAATTCTCGTCGCGCCGCAGGCCCCGGCCATCTATTTCGATGGCGTCGGCGGCATCATCGCCCGCGCCGCCACTCTCGAACTGGTGCGTCCGGACACTCCCGCCCGCGCCGGTGAAAGCCTCGCCATCATCTCCACCGGCCTCGGCCAGACGGCTCCTCCCCTCGCCACCGGCGAGATTCCCCAGGCCTCTGCCGCCGTCAGTGGGAACATCAGCGTTACCGTTGGCGGCCAGTCGGCTACCGTCGCCGGCTCCAGCGTCGTGCCGAACTTCCTCGGCTTCTACGTCACGCTGTTCCAGATGCCGTCCGGTGTCGCCGCCGGCAACGCCCCAGTCGTCCTTCGCGCCGGCGAGGCCGTCTCCAATACCGTTCTGCTGCCCGTCCGGTAGCGTTGCGGATTTTCTTCAACCGCAAGGGCGCGGGTACAATCCATTTCATGGGTATGTACTCGCGCCTTTTCGTCCTGTTGAGCGGAATGTTGCTGTTGGGGCAGGGTGGCGCGGTCGACCGGCAGCGCCTGGCCGCCATCCGCAATCTCGGCAAGGCGTTCTACGAAAACCCCACCACCCACAAGGAGGCGGTCGCTGAGTTTGCCAGGGCCGTCGCCCTCCAGCCTTCTGAGCCGCGCGACCGCCTGAACTACGGCCTCGCCCTCCTCCGCTCCGGCGCCACTCGCGAGGGCATGGCGGAACTGGAAAAGGTGCAGAAGCAGGCTCCCGAGTTGCCCCACACCTGGTTCAACCTCGGCATCCAGTGGAAGAAGTTCGGCGAAACCGAAAAGGCGCTGGCCCAGATGCGTCGGTTCGTGCAGCTTGCGCCAAAGGACCCTCCAGGGCATTACAACCTCGGCGTGCTCCTCAAACAGGCCGGCGATCCGGCCGGCGCCATCGCGGCCTTCCGGAAGACCATCGAACTCGATGCCCGCCTCTTCGGCCCCCATTTCCAACTCTTCAACCTCTACCGCCAGGCCGGCCGCGCCGACGAGTCCAAGCGCGAATTGGCTCTCTTCCAGCAGTTGAAAAAGGAGCGTGAGGGGGACCCGATTCCAGAGGATCTCGAGTGGTCCTGGTATTCCGAAATCCTCGATGAACCCGAGCCCATCGCCAAGCCTTCCCCGCTGAAGCCCGCCTTCGCCGATACCCCCGTTTCCGGAGTCACCGTGGACCAGAAATCCGCGCATCTCCAGGTCGTGAAGGGCGGTCTGCTGGTCTCTTCCTCCGCCGGAGTGGCCATTGTGCAGCGTTCCGGGCAGGTCCGCTGGCGGACCGAAGGCCACGCTGCTGCCGCCGGCGACGCCGATAACGATGGCCTCTTCGACGTAGTCGTGTTGGGAAAACGCGGCGCGTCTCTCTTCCGCGCGGCCGGCGCCGGCTTCCAGCCGCCTGTCGTCCTCGACCCAGGCCACTACCTCTCTGCCCTGTGGCTCGACTACGACCATGACTACGACCAGGACCTGCTCCTGCTCGGCGACAAGCCGAAACTCCTTCGCAACGAGGGCGACAACGGTTTCCGGCCGCAGCCGTTCCCCTTCGCCTCCGGAACCGCCGTCCGGGCCTACGCGCTGCGAGTGGAGCCGGATGCCAAGGCTCTGGATGTCGTCATCGGATACGCCAATGGGGATTCCGTTCTCTACCTCGATCAACTCGGCGGCAAATATCTGGCCCAGGCGCCAGCAAAACTCCCCTTTTCGCCCCCCTACGACCTCCGCAACCGCGGCTTCTACGATCTCACCGGCGGCGGCTTTGCCTCGGGCGATTGGAACGGTGATGGCATTCTGGAACCCGTCGCCACGCCCGTGGCGGCCGATGATTTTGACGGCGATGGCCGCCTGGACCAGTGGGCCGTCGACGCCGCCGGGCGTCTTCTGCGCCGCCGCAACGTCACCTCGCCGGCCCCGAAGTGGATCACCGTCGAACTCGAAGGCGTCAAGAACGCGCGCCTCGCCTATGGCGCCGAGGTCGAGGTAAAGGCCGGCGCGCTCTACCAGAAGCGTTTCTACGACGGCGCCCCGCTCACGTTCTCCCTCGGCTCCCACGCCGCTGCCGACGTCGTGCGCATCACCTGGCCCAACGGCTTGATCCAGAACGAAACGCGCCAGGCCGCCGGCAAGGCCTATCTCTACAAGGAGGCGCAGCGTCTCTCCGGCTCCTGCCCTCACATCTGGACCTGGAACGGCCGCGAGTTTCAATACATCACCGACGTGCTCGGCGTCGCGCCGTTGGGCGCCTCCTCCGGCGATGGCGAGTTCTTCCCCACCGATCACGACGAGTATATTCAGATACCCTCCAGCGCGCTCGCCGTCAGGGACGGCCGTTTCGAAATCCGCATCACCGAGGAACTCGCCGAAGTTGCCTATCTCGACCAGGTGCAGTTGATCGCCGTGGACCACGCCGCCGGCGAGCGCCTGCTCATCAACGACAAGTTCAAGGCGCCCCCGTTTCCCGAGTTCCGCCTCTTCGCCTCGCGCGAGCGGATGGAGCCCAAGCGCAGCGGCAACGAGCTGGATTTCGGCCCCGATATTCCGCGGCGCGCCCTGCTCGTGTTGACCGGTTGGGTGGACTGGGCCGACGGCTCCACCTTCCTGCAGGCTGCGCAGACAAAGGGCCGGCAGCTGCATTTTCCTCGTCTGGAAGCCCTCGGACCCGATGGGAAATGGACTACCGTCGTCGCCGACATGGGCCTGCCGGCAGGCAAGCCCAAGACCATCGTTGTTCCGCTCGAAAACCTGCCGTCCGGTAGACTGCGAATCGTCACGAACCTCGATGTCCACTGGACCGATATCTACATGGCCGCCGATCACGGCGAACCCGCCCACCGGTTGCATCCTCTGCCCCTCGTCGCCAGTGACCTGCACTTTCGCGGCTTCAGCGCCGTCACCATTCATCCGCGCCGCACCGAGCCGGAACGCTTCCACTACGAGCAGGTAGCAACGGCGTCCATGTGGAATCCAACCCCGGGAATGTACACCCGCTACGGTGACGTCGGGGAACTGCTCGGCGAAGTGGACGACAAGATTGTGATTATGGGCAGCGGTGACGAACTCGTGCTACACTTCCTCGCGAATCTGCCGCCTCCCGCCCCTGGCATCGCGCGGGATTATCTGCTGAAAGTGGACGGTTGGGCCAAGGACCGCGACCCCAATACGGCCTTCTCGCAGACGGTGGAACCGCTTCCCCATCACCGCATGAGTACCTATCCTTATCCCTCATCTGAGCCGCATCCCGGCGGCGACTGGATCCGCCGCTTCAACACCCGGCCCGCGTTGCGCCTGCTCCGCCCGCTGGTGAGCGCCAGATGACCATGCGCCGGATCACGGCGATCGCATTCCTCATTCTGCTGGCCAACTCAGCCTACATCGGTGCGTTCGCCGAACCCAGTATCTTCTACATGGGCAACGTGCTGATCCACGTCCTGCTCGGTTCGGCCGTCTTCCTCGCCGGCCTCCGCTACCTGCCCTGGTGGGCCGCCGCTCTCTCGCTGGCCGTCTTCGGCTCCGGCGCCTGGTTGACCTGGCAGGGCGCCATTCTGCCGCACCAGCGTGTACTGTGGGCCCACATCGCCGTCGCCGTGCTGACGGCCGTACTCGTCGCGGCCCGCTTCCCCCGCATCCGCAACGTGGCCATCGGCCTCGTCGCCGCCGGCTGTGCACTCGCCCTGCGCCCCCAGGCCGAGCCCCGGATCACAAACCCCTCCGTCGTGCCCGCATCCATGGAGGAGGAGGGTGGCGGGCCCAAGAGCCCGTTCTGGCCTTCCAGTTCACGGACCAATGTCGGCGGCACCATTCCAGCCGACTTCTTCATGGATTCCAAACTCTGCGGTGAGTGCCACAAGGATGCCTACGAGCAGTGGAACTCCTCCATGCACCACTTCGCCAGTTTCAATAACCAGTACTACCGGAAGGCCATCGAGTACATGCAGGACACCGTCGGTACCCAGCCCAGTAAGTGGTGTGCCGGCTGTCACGATCATGCCGTCTTCTTCAACGGCCGCTTCGATAAACCCATTCGCCAACAGATCGAAACGCCCGAAGCCCAGAACGGACTCGGCTGCGTTTCCTGCCACTCCATCTCGCAAGTGGACTCCACCATGGGCAACGGCGGATTCACCATCGAGTATCCGCCCCTCCACGATCTCGCCTCCAGCCGCAATCGCTACATCCGCGCTCTCGATAACTTCCTCACTTACCTCGACCCGGAGCCCCACCGCAGGACATTCATGAAGCCCTTCATGACCAAGGACAGCTCCGAATTCTGCTCGACCTGTCATAAGGTTCACCTCGACGTGCCCGTGAATAACTACCGCTGGCTGCGCGGCTTCAATGACTATGACAACTGGCAGGCCTCCGGTGTCAGCGGCCAGGGCGCCCGCAGCTTCTACTACCCTCCGAAATCGCAGACCTGCGCCGATTGCCACATGCCGCTCGTTCCCTCCGGCGATCCGGGGAACCGCAATGGCGCCGTCCATAGCCACCGCTTCGCCGCCGCCAACACCGCGGTGCCTCACGTCAACGGCGACAAGGCACAGTTGGCGGAGACCGAGAAGTTCTTGAAGTCCGGCTTTATTACCGTGGATCTGTTTGCCGCGACCCCGGTCAGGGAGGAGGCCAGGCACGAGACACGCCGCCAGGCAGGCGAGTCCTCACCGGCACTGTCCACCACCTTCGCCACCGGCGAGGAGGCCGATGCCGGCGGCGCCGTTTTCATTCGCGAAATCAATGATGTCGCCGCGCCGCTCAACCGCATGGAAACATCCTTCCGCCCAGGCGACACCGTCCGGCTCGATGCTGTCGTGCGGACCCGCCGCATCGGCCACTTCTTCCCGGGCGGCACCGTCGATGCCTTTGATATCTGGTTGGAGTTGATCGGTAAGGATGCCACCGGAAAGATATTCTTCTGGAACGGCAAGGTGGCCGATGATGGTGCCGGCCCCGTCGACCCCGCGGCCCATTTTTACCGGGCTTTTCTCCTCGACGGCGAGTCAAACCATATCGACAAACGGAACGCCTGGCAGGCCCGCAGCAGCCTCTACGTGCGACTCATTCCTCCCGGCGCCGCAGACACCGTTCACTACAAAGTCCGGATTCCCGCCAATGTCAAAGGGCCGGTGACGTTTGAACTCAAGCTCAATCACCGTAAGTTCGCCCATTTCTACAATCAGTTCGCCTTCAGCGACTTTCCCGAAAAGCGTCCCGTCCTGCCCATCGTAACGCTCGCCGAAACGAAGGCCCAGTTGCGCATCGGAAACGCCCCGTCCGTCTGGAAACCCGTCGTCCGCCGGGAGGACCGCGAACGCTGGAACGATTGGGGCATCGGCATGCTGCTCCAGGGCGATATCAAGGGCGCCGAGTTCGCCTTCCAGAAGGTGATTGCGGCCGAACCGGAGTATGTCGATGGCTGGGTGAATGTCGCTCGCGCTCTCATTCAGGAAGGCGAAACGGATGCCGCCAAACAGTATCTGCGAAAGGCACTCGAGTTAGAGCCCGGTCTGGCGCGGGCTCACTTTTTCATGGCCCTCGTGCAGAAAGCGGATGGCGATTACGATGGCGCCCTCGCCAGTCTCAATCAGGTCGTCGCGCAGTACCCGCGGGACCGCGTCGCGCAGAACCAGATCGCTCGCATCCAGTTCCTTCGCCGGGACTATAAGGCCTCCGTCGACGCTGGCCGGCGCGTACTTGCCATCGACCCGGAAGACGTCCAGGCCCACTACACCCTCATGCTTGCCTATCGCGGCCTCGGCGATGCCGCCAGCGCCGAGCGCGAGCAGCGCCTGTTCCAGCGCTTCAAGGCCGACGAGTCGTCACAGGCCATCACCCAGGCCCGCCGGCTCCAGAATCCAGAAGATAACAACGAACGTCAGATGATTCACGACCACGAGTCTTCCCTGTGAAATTAACTCTCTCTTTCCTGGCCGCGATGGCCGCGTTTCCTCAAAGCGTGCAGTTCACCGACGTCACAAAGCAGGCCGGCATCTCGTTCTCTCATAACTCCGGACGCGCCGGCAAGCGCTGGTTGCCGGAGACGATGGGCAGCGGTTGCGCCTTCCTCGACGCCGATGGGGACGGTTGGCCGGACATCGTCCTGGTCAATAGCCGGGACTGGACCCCGCGCGGCAGAAAGTCCCTGCAGGCTCTCTACCGCAACAATAGGGACGGTACGTTCACCAACGTCACGGCCGGCAGTGGGCTCGATTTGGAACTCTATGGCCTCGGCGTCGCCTTTGCCGATGTCGACAACGACGGCCGGGACGACCTGTATATCACCGCCCTCGAAGGGGACCGCCTCTTCCGCAACGAAGGCAACTTCAAGTTTCGCGATATCACCAAAGAAAGCGGCATCGCCAACAGCGGTTTCCCGTCAAGTGCGGCCTTCCTCGATTTCGACAAGGACGGCAACGCCGACCTCTTCGTGGCCAACTATGTACAGTGGACACCCAAGGGCGACCTGTTCTGTTCCCTTGATGGCTCCGCAAAGTCTTACTGCACGCCGGAAAGTTACAAAGGAATGTCCAGTAAGCTCTACCGCAACACCGGGGCGGGGAAGTTCGTGGACGTCACCGCAAAGGCCGGGCTGGCGGACGCGTCAAGCAAATCCCTCGGTATTGCCGTCTTTGACTATAACAACGACGGATTCGCGGATCTGTTCGTCGCCAACGACACGCAGCCGAATAAGTTGTACCGCAACAATCGCAACGGCACCTTCACCGACGTAGGGGTCCAGGCCGGCATTGCCTTCAGCGAGGACGGCGTCGCGCGGGGCGCCATGGGGGTCGATGCCATCGACTACGACGGCTCCGGCCGGGCCCATCTGCTCGTCGGGAACTTCTCCAATCAGATGCTCGGCCTCTATCGCAACGAAGGGAATGGCCTCTTCGTGGACGAGGCTCCACGCAGCACGGTCGGCCGCTCCAGCCTGCTCTCGCTCGCTTTCGGCGTCTTCTTTCTCGACTACGATCTGGATGGGCGTCCCGATATCTTTGCCGCCAACGGGCACATCGATGAAGACATCGGCCGTGTGCAGCCGAAGGTGCAGTTCCGCCAGCCGCCGCTTCTGTTTCGCAATGAAGGGCAGGGGAAGTTCTCCGATCAGAGTAAGTCCGCTGGTCCGGCCCTGCAGCGGCCGCTGGTGGCCCGGGGCGCCGCCTATGCGGATTTCGACCGGGACGGTGACCTGGACATACTAATCAATAACAACCATGGCCCGGCCGTCCTATATCGCAATGACGGGGGCAACCGGAACCATTACCTCTCCATCCGGTTGCGCGGCAAGGCTTCCGCGCTCGGCGCCATCGTTCGCGTCACAACACCGGCCGGCCGGCAATGGCAGACCGTCCACTCCGGCTCCAGTTACTGCAGCCAGAGCGATCTCGCGCTCGTATTCGGCACCGGCCAGGCCGCATCGGCGAAGGTGGAAATTGAATGGCCCGGCGGGAAAAAGGACGTTCGGGACAACGTGAAAACCCGGCAGCACCTGGAATTCAAGGAGCCCTAGATCTGCGGAATTCCCAGGTCTGTCGCTCCCAGCGGGGACATGATCGCCTCGGGGCAGTAACGGGCAATCTGTTCGCAGGCCAGTTGCGCCCGGCGTACCCGCTCCTTGCTCAGCGCGATCACGGTGTTCTCCAGGTGCGTCCCGCTCGGATAAACATCCGGAGAATTGCGCAGACCGAACTTCAGGTAAATGGGGGCGGCGATTCGGATCAGTTCCGGTATCTCGTAGTAACGCAGGAAGCCGCCGATGTTATCCGGAGCTTCCACGTAAAAGTCGATCGGCTTGGTGATCGCGGCCCGGATCGAGGCGATCTGCGGCAGCGTCAGGTCTGAAGGGATGTTGATCGTATCGGCGCCAAGCCGCTCCAGAATTCGCGCGCTCGCCGGATTGGCCGGGGCCATCATTACAGACGTTTTGATGATCAGGTCTGCCGGAAAGCAACCCTTCGCGCGCATCTCCGCCACCATCTCCAGTGAACCAAGGTCGCTCACCAGCACGCTGCGAATCCCCATCTCAACAGCCCGTTCCACATCGGCCAACCCCTGCGCCAGCTGGTTCGATCCGCGCATGGAGAGCGCCAGCGACTTACCGGCCGCCGAAAACGCCTGCGCCCCGATGTCGAAACTCGCCCGTGGCCCCAGAAACAGGTTCACCTCAATGCTGTGTTTCGCGCCGATGGCCGCCATCTCCCGGATCTCGGCATCGGTTAGCAGCATGATCCCGCTTCCCTGACTGATCCGGTGAACCGGCACCTGACGCGCTTCTGCCTCGTCAAGAACCGCCGTCAGCGATCGCGGTCCTTCCGTCGACGGGATCTCGATTCGGTACTGCCCGCCGTCCGGAAAGCGCAGTGGCGATGTGGCGGACTCCGGTGCGTCGGCGCCGGGCAGACCGGCGGATTGCAGAAAGGTGCGGATGGCTTCCATGGCGTTTACTCGATGGTGGTAACTTCGTAACCCTGCGGCCAGATCTGCGCGTGCAGAACCTCGGAGGCGTGGCCGTGATGCTGAAAGATCTGCGAAACCAGGTCCGCGACGGACTCTGATCCTCTTTCATACAGCACCAGCACCGACGGCCCGGCGCCCGATAGCGCGCAGCCGAGTAACCCCGGCGCGCGTAACTTCAATATCTCTTCCAGGCCGGGAACCAACCGGGCCCGGTACGGCTGGTGGAACCGGTCTTCCAGCGCCGCGGGAAATGCCGAAACCGTTCCCGTCGCCAGCGCCGCAATCAGCAGCGCACTCCGCTGCACGTTGAAAATCGCGTCGGCCTTCGAATAACTCGACGGCAACACCGTTCGCGCCTCATGCGTCAGCAGCACAAAATCCGGTACCACAACGGCCACCCCGAATCGCTCGGGCAACTCCAGCCGAACGGCCCGCGCCACCCCGTGTCCGTCAATCGCGCTCGCCACAATGGACCCCAGGACACACGCGGCGACGTTATCCGGATGCCCTTCAATGCGGGCCGCCTCGTCCAGAATCCGCGGGGCCGCCCATCCCAGCCCCAGCAAACGGTCTGCGATTACCACCCCCGCCGTCAGCGCCGCCGCGCTCGATCCCAGCCCTTTGCCAATCGGAATTTCGTTGTGTACTTCCAGATAGATCGGCGGCAGCGTCCGGCCAGCCGTCTTGGCAACATCCAGCGCCGTCTGCCAGATCAGATTATTTTCACCGGGTGCAATTAAAGACGCATCCCGTCCGAAACCATGTATCTCCAGCCGCTCCGCCGCCCGGAACCGGCACGTCAGATGAATACCCAGCGCCATTGCCAGCGCGTCGAACCCCGGACCTAGGTTCGCGCTCGATGCCGGGACCTTTACCTGATGCAGCACGCCTTATCCGATCGCCACGCGTCGCTCTTCGCGGCAGGACTGATACACGCCCGTCACTACCTCCAACGCATGCAGGCCCGCTTCGCCACTGACAAGCGGCGTGGTGCCGTTCTTGCACGCTTCGCCGAAGTCCAGGAACTGCCGCTCAAACGGCGTCAGCGGAATGGCCATCGGGTCAGAGGCGCCCGACATCACCTGCTTCTCCACCGGCGCCGGATCACCTTCATCGTCCTGCACATCCCACGCCGTCAGTTTGTCGCCCGTTATCACCGCGGTGCCCTTGGTCCCGTGGATCTCCACCCGCTCCGAATAGCCCGGCCAGAAGGCCGTCGATGCCTGAATCACGCCGGTCGCGCCATTGGCAAAACGCATCATCGCGTTTACCACGTCCTCGGATTCAATCTTGTGCAGCGCGCCCAGTTGCCAGTACCCGGACACCTCCGTTACCCGCCCAATCAGGTACAGCAGAATGTCGATCTGGTGCACGGCCTGATTGATCAGCGCGCCGCCACCCTCCGTCGCCCAGCTGCCCTTGATCGGACGCGAATAATACTGCGCGCTCCGATACCACTTCACATATGCATCCGCCTGCAGGATCTTCCCCAGCCGCCCATCGGCGATCGCCTTCTTCAGGAACCGCGTCGAATCGTCGAAGCGGTGCTGGCTCACCACGCCAAGCACAATGCCGGCCCGCTTCGCCGTCTCCACCATCGCCCGTGCGGTTTCCACGTTCGTCGCAATCGGCTTCTGCACCTGAATGTGCTTCTTCGTCTCGGCGCAGATCTCCAGCGGCTGCAGCCGGAAGTCCGGGAACGTGCAAACATCCACGTAGTCGACCTTCGGGTGCCGGCAGACCTCTTCATACGTCCGGACAAACTCGCATCCGTTCGCCTCGGCGAACTTCCGCCCGTTCTCCTCAATTACGTCCGTACAAACCGTCAATTCGTACCCGATGTTCTTCAACGCGCGGGCGTGCATGTTCGAGATAGCGCCCGTGCCGATCATTCCTACGCGCAATGGTTTCTCCTTAGAAAAGTTGAGTATAACGCAGGGCGTGTGGTACTCATCAAACTGGCTTCGATGATCCGGCTGACGCGTGGCGGCCCGCTGCACCTGGGCGTGAATTACCGGCTGTCTTATGGGTGGGATTTCCTGCCCGGCCCGCTCGATGTCAGCCATCCCGAACGCGCCGCGCGGCTCGATGCCGATTTCGCGCTGCTCGCCCGCCATGGGGCCACGCTCCTTCGCTGGTTCGTCTGGAACGACGGCCGTCGCATCGTCGGCCGCGACGGCATCCGAACGCCGGACTTCGCCCCGCTGCGTGCCGGGCTCGATGCCGCGTGCCGCCATGGCCTCTCCGTGCTGCTCGTGCTCCTCGATCACACCTTCTGCTTCCGCGAGGAACCGGCCGGCAACGGCGTCAAGCAGGGCCACGGCGCCTGGTTGAAGGACGAGGCGCGGTTCGATCGTCTGCTCGCCGAACTCCTGGAACCCACCATCGTCGCCGCCGGCGCGCATCCCGCCGTAATGGGCTTTGAACTCATCAACGAACCTGAGATGGCCATGCACCGCCGCGACCGCTGGTTCCGCCGTCCCTCCGGCACCGGCTGCAGCCTCGTCCCGCAGGATTGCCAGTTGACCCTCGCCGAAATGCACCGCCGCATGCGCCGCTGTGCCGCACTCGTCCATCGCCACTCGTCCGCCCAGTTCTCCGTCGGCAGCATGAGCAGCCGCTGGCTCGCGCAATGGGAGGACTGTCTGGACCCCGCCGTCGACTTCCTGACCTTTCACTACTACGGCCAGCACGATGAACTCGACCTCGACCGCGTCTTCACCACGCGCATCGCCCCCCTTGCCGCTCGCCTCCCCGTCGGCCTCGGCGAGTTCTATCCGCGCGGCGCCGCCGCCCTCCCGCCGTCCCGCCTCGACTCCCCCTGGCCAGACCACCGCCTCGCCGATTTCTTCACCGCCGCCCGGCGACACCGTCTGCAGGCTGCCCTCCCATGGGTCTGGAATCCGGGGCCCAACGACCCCGGTGAAATTCCCCTCGACGAGTGGGCTCGCTACCGCGGTTCGGCTTGATCTATCCTGAGGGCATGAAGCCCCGTCTCTGCATGTATCGCCGCCAGTTCCTGCAGGCGCTGCCAGCTGGTCCGTTGGCGCTCTCGTCTCAGTTCGCTTCACGCGCCGCGGCCATGAAGGGGCTCGGCATGCCCGGCCCTTTCAAGGGCCGCGTCGTTGATGTCGAGCATCCGGGGTCCATCGTCAATGGTGCCTATCAGGCCGATCCCGTGCGGACCATGATGCAGCGCGGCATGCGCGAACTCACCGGCGCCGATGGCTGGGTCGATGCCTGGAAGCGCTTCTTTGAGCCCGGCGATGTCGTCGGCATCAAGGTCAACCCTGTCGGCATGCCCCACGTCATCTCCGCCCCGGAGGTGCTCCGCGAAATCATCGCCGGCGTTACCGCCGCCGGCGTCAAGCCGCAGGACATCGTCGTCTACGACCGTTACCGCCGCCAGTTCCTCCAGGCCGGTTTCGATAAATGGCTTCCCGAAAAGGTGCGCTGGATGCACGCCGCCGAGGACTATGACGAGATCCAACTCGGCATCGACGGCTACGATCCCGATCACTACATGGACATGGCCCTCGTCCAGCCCGGCCAGGATCTGGCCAACCCCACCATGCGCCGCTCCTTCGCCGCCAACTTCATCACGAAGTCCGTCAACAAGCTCATCAACCTCTGCGTCTTGAAGGATCACCAGTCCGCCGGCGTCACCCTTGCCCTGAAGAACCTCTCCCACGGCCTCGTCAACAACGTCGCCCGCAGCCACTCCAGCTATACCCTCAACGCCTGTGGCGCCTTCATCCCGGCCGTTGTGCAGCTGCCCGTCATCCGCAACAAGACCGTCCTCCATGTGCTCGATGGCATCAAGGGCCTTTACCACGGCGGTCCCGGCGCCAAGCCCCAATTCGTCTGGGAGCACAAGCACCTCTACTTCGCCACCGATCCCGTGGCGCTCGATCACGTCGGCTGGCGCGTCATCGACGCAAAGCGCCTTGCCGTTGGCCGGAAGAAGCTCGTTGACGACACCCCGGATCAGTTCAGCCGCTTCGTCCACCGTCAGCCCGAGCATGTCGAGATCGCCGGCGCCATGGGGCTCGGCGAGTGGAACTGGGAGAAGATTGAGCTCCGCTCCATACGCTACTGAGGCCCGGTTTTACAGGCCCTCTGTGGTATCCTGTCAGGAGCAGGCAGCGTCTGGCGTGGTGGCCGCTGCCGTCAGGAAGAGCCGGTAGCTCAGTTGGTAGAGCATCGCACTTTTAATGCGGTGGTCCCGGGTTCGAGCCCCGGCCGGCTCACCATCCATTCACTCCTTCGGC
>CAZWDD010000125.1:0-14979 GCA_964632345.1 uncultured Solibacteraceae bacterium
CACTCGTGAACAGGAATCGCTTCGCCCAACCCGCCACATGCACCGGCTGTCCGTTATAAATCACCGAATCGCCGTCCGGACACAGCGCCTGTTTCAAGGTTGCGTTCTCATCCGGCAGTTGCCGGTTCTGGTCCAGCGTCACCACGCGCAGCAGATCCGCTCGCCGCACCGTCCCTTTCTGCGGCTCCATTTTTCCTTCCAGGATTCGCAGCAGGGTCGATTTGCCGCAGCCGTTGCCGCCCACCAGGCCGAGCTTCGTGCCGGCCGTCAGAGTCAGGTCCAGGCCCGTGAACAGGACGGGGCCGCCCGGCGCCGCCTCCAGTCCCTCCACCTGGATCAGCCGCTTCGTCTTCCGGTCGGACGCACTCAGCGAAATCGACGCCGTCCCGGTGCGGTTCCGGTCCGCTACGTCGCTCAATTCCCCCATCAGTCGGTGCGCCTCGTCGATGCGCGCCTTGCTCTTCGTTGTCCGCGCCTTCGCCCCGCGCCGCAGCCACTCCACCTCCCGCTTCACCTTCGTCTGCAGCGAATCCTGCAGCTTCTGCTGGGCGATGAGGAACTCCTCCCGCCGCTCCAGAAACTTGCTGTAGTTCCCCTCGGCCGCATAAATCCCGTCCGGATACGCGCGGTTGATTTCGGCCATCTGCGTGGCCACGCGCTCCAGAAAATAGCGGTCATGGCTGATGAACAGCGCCGCGAAGTCGGCCTGCGTCAGTACCCGCTCCAGCCACAGGATGCCATCGATGTCCAGATGGTTTGTCGGCTCGTCCAGCAGTACCGCGTCCGGGTGACGCACCAGGGCGCTGACGATCGCAAGGCGTTTCCGCCATCCGCCGGAAAGCGTCGCCGCCTCCACGTCGAACTCGCGAAAGCCCGCCCGGCTTCCCTCCATCTCCAGCCGCAGGCGCCGTTCGTCCTCCGTCAGTGGCAGGCCGCACAACGCCTCTTCCAGCACCGCGCGCACCGTCACGCCCGGCTCGTATACGGAGTCCTGCGGGACATAAGACACAATCGCCTGCTTCCGCAGCGCGCGCACGCCCTCGTCCGGCACGTCCTCGCCCGCCAGAATCCGCATCAGCGTCGACTTCCCGCTGCCGTTCGGCCCGGTCAATCCGATTCGCTGTCCGTCATGCAGCGCCAGGGTCAGGTTCTCAAAAAGCGGCTTGGCGCCGAAGCGCTTGCTCACCGCGGAGCAACTCAATACAACAGCCATCGTTCTTCCCAGTATCCTTGACTCGATGCCCGCCGTTTTCGCGCTCGCTGTTCTCTCCTGGCTGCAGCCGGGCCAGAGCTTCACCACCGCGCCCGCCGCGCTGGAATGCCGCGGCGCGGAAAACAGCCGGAACTGGGTCCGCACCGGCGCTGAATTTGGGGATGTCCGCCTGCGCTTCGATTACCGCCTTTCCCAATGGGCCGAAGCCATTGTCGTTCTCCGCGCCCATGCCGATGGCCGCCCCACGTTGACCGGCATCCCCATCCAACTCGCGCATGACTTCCACAACAAGCCAGGCCTTCACGTCACCGGCGCCGTTGCAGGCGTGCGGGCCCCGCTGAAGTTCCTGCCGCCTTCCTTCGACGCATGGCACACGGCCGACATCACGCTCCGCGGGGATCGCCTCACCGTCCGCATCGATCACGAACTGGTCAACGAAGCCACCGTTCCCGAGCGCCATGCCGCCGGCCACGTTGGCTTCCTCGACCTTGGCCACGCCTATTCCATCCGTTCCCTCCGGATCGACAGCCTCGGCAATCCGCACCCCTACCAGCCGCTCTTCAACGGCCGTGACCTCGCCGGCTGGCAACTTCGCGATGGCGGCGCCTGGTCGGTCAATGCCGGTGTCCTCATCGCGGCCAATGGTCACGGCATCCACTACGCCCCCGGCGAGTTCACGGACTTCGACCTCCTCGCTGTCGTCCGCTCCGTCGGCCACGTCAACGCCGGAATCTTCCTGCGCGGCCAGCCCGACAAACCGCGTCACCGCGGCTTTGAAGTGCAGATCTACTCGCCCCCGGATGCCGTCTATCCCACCGGCTCCATCTACGGCCAGACCCGCGCCGATCTCGTCGCCGATCACGACGGCCAGTGGACGCTGCTGCGCATCCGCGTCCTCGATGGCGCCGTCACCACCTGGGTCGATGGACGCCTTGCCGCTCGCGGGCTGGTCCCGCCCGGTGTGCCGGCCTCGGGCCGCGTCGGCCTGCAGATCCATCTCGACCATGCCCGCATCGAGTGCCGCGAACTTCGCATCCGCCGCCTCGGCGTCCATTAACCACGCCTGGGATACAATCGTCCCGATGCAGACGGGCGTAACGGTTTTGCCGGAGCACTTTCAGAATGAGGGTGTCGAAAGCGTAGTAGAAAGGCTGGCGGCGGCCAAGGTGACGATGATCGCCACCTCGCCGTATGTCATGGAACCCTCCGAAGATAAGAACGCCGGACGCGAACCACCCATTGACGCCGGCGCCGGCTCGGTCCGCCTGCTGGACCGGCCGCTGTGGGGGAAGCGTGAACTCCTCGTCAACACCGCCCCCAGCTTTGAGCCGGACCGCAAACTCTACGCCGGACTCCGCTATCAGCCCTCCGCGGCCACGCCTCTCACGGCCCGTGAAGGTGGCGTCATTCAGAAGTTCCTTCGTGCCGCCCAGTCCCGCCACATCAAGACTTACCTCCAAGTGCAGGCCGCCATCCCGCCGGGCTACCGCGTGCAGTTCGGCGGCCCCGTCGATGACGACAAACCCCGCCTCCCCGATGGCCGCGTCCCGCCGCGCCGGCTCGCCAACAATGGCTCCCTCGCCAGTCCGCACATTGTCGACTACACCGTCGCCCTCGCCCGCGACCTGGTTCGCGCCTATCCCGATATCGACGGCTTCCGCTTTGACTGGCCCGAGTATCCCCCCTACTTCCTCGACGACGTTTTCCTCGATTTCAACCCCCACTGCCAGTCCGCCGCCGCACGGCTCGGCTTTGACTTCCCTCGCATGCAGCGCGCCGTGCTCGAACTCTACCGGCTCTTCCACGGCGGACTCACCAACCGCCATCTGGAGCGCGCTCTCTCGCTCGACGGCGGCCGCAACGCGCTACTCACCGGCCTCATCGAGAGCCCAGGCTTGCTGGACTGGCTGCGCTTCAAAGGCGCGTTGGTCGGCGAACTCGCCCGTCGGCTCCGTGAGGCCATCCCCTCGCGCATCGCCCTCACCTTCGGCGTCTTCCCCCCGCCATTTGCCACCGTCAGCGGCATGCAGTATTCGGCCCTCGCCCGCTACGCCTCCGCGCTCCACTGCAAGCTCTACACCATGCACTGGCCGGTGATCTTCCGTTTCTACGGCGACGCCATTCTGAAGGCCAACCCCGGCCTCAACGAGGAGCTCCTCGTCCGCGCGCTCAGCCAATGGCTCGAAATTCAGGACCCTCCCTACTCAACCCGTCTCGCCGATTACCGCTACCCTGAGCCGGACGAAGCGCATCCAGTCGGCCGCGAGGCGCAGATCCGCAAGGTGCGCGAAGCGCAGAACAACGCCGGCTCAACGCCCGTCTTCGCCTTCGTCCACGGCTACGGCCCGGTGGACGATTTCGCCCGCCGCCTCGCCGCCGGCCGCGCGGCCTCCCAGCATGGCATCTGGGTGAACCGCTACGGCTATCTGCGCAATGAGAAGGTCACGCTGTTGGGAAGTCCGGCGACTCCGTCCGCGCCCCGGCCATGATCTTCGCCAGCCGCGCCACGACGTCCGGCTTTTCGGCTGCCAAGTCCCGCGACTCGTTCACGTCGCTCTTCAGGTCGTAGAGCATCGTCCGGCCCTTGGACTTGATCAGCTTCCAGTCGCCGACGCGCACGGCCTGCGAAAAGCCGCCCTCGTGGAACTCCCAATACAGGTACTCATGCCGCCGCGCTGGCTTGCCCAGCAGCGCCGGATACATGCTGATTCCGTCAATGCCCCCAGGTGACGGCGCGCCGATCGCTTCGGCCAGCGTCGGCATCATGTCCCAGAACGCAAAGACGTGGTCACTCACCTTCCCGGCCGGCACCATCCCCGGCCACCAGGCCAGGAACGGCACGCGAATGCCGCCTTCGGTCAAGTCGCGCTTGATGCCCCGCAGTGGGCCGCTCGAATGGAAAAAGTCCGGATTGTGCCCGCCCTCGCGGTGCGGCCCGTTGTCGCTCGAAAACAGCACCAGCGTGTTCTTGTCGAGCCCCAGTTCCTTCAGCTTGTCGAAGATCCGCCCGATGTCCCGGTCCAGCCGCGTGATTGTCGCCGCAAACTTCCGCTCCAATTTTGGCCACGGCTTGCCGGAGTAAGGTCCGTCATCGGGAATCTCGATCCCGTCCCCCGTATCCCGGCCCAGTTCGTTGTTCGCGTGTGGAATCGTGCTGGCAAAGTACAGTAGAAACGGCTTGTCCCGGTTCTTCTCCAGGAACTTCAATCCCCGGTCCAGGAACAGGTCCGGCGCGTAGCCCTTCTTGAACGCGCCCCAGTTGCCGCGCACCAGTTCCTCGTGTTCCCCATCCAGCAGATGTTCGGGATAGTAGGTGTGCGCGTGCATCTGGGAGAAGAATCCATACCACTCGTCCCAGCCCTTCTTTGTCGGATAGCCCGGATATCCCAGTCCGCCGATCCCCCACTTGCCGATGATCCCGGTCGTGTAACCTGCCTTCTTGAACAGTTCAGAAATCGTCAGGTCGCCCGCCTGCAGCAGTTCCTCGTTGCGCTTGTTTCCCCGCACCCGCGCGTGGCCCGTATGGTAACCCGTCATCAGCGCGCACCGCGACGGCGCGCACACCGTGCAGCCCGCATACGCCTGCGTGAACCGCGTTCCCTCCGCTGCCATGCGGTCCAGGTTGGGCGTTTGAATCTCTTTCTGTCCGTAACAACCCACGTCGCCGTAGCCGAGGTCATCCGCCAGGATGAAGACAATGTTCGGGCGCCGCCTCTGCGGTTGCGCAACCGCCGGCACAGCGAGCGTCGATAGGAATGCGCGTCTGCTGATCATTTCCGCTAATGTACACTAGCTCCCATGCTCGATTCGGGGATCATCGTCCTATACTTCCTTTTCGTCTTCGCCATTGGCTTCTATCATTCGCGACGCGGACGCACCTCGGACGACTATTTCCTCGCCGGCCACCGAGTCGGCTGGTTCGCCGTCGGCACCTCTCTGTTCGCCACCAACATCGGCAGTGAGCACTTCATCGGCCTCGCCGGCTCCGGCGCCGCCACCGGGCTCGCCGTGGGCTGTTATGAGTGGTCCGCCAGTTTCTGCCTGCTCCTGCTCGGCTGGCTCTTCGTTCCGCACTACCTGAAAAGCGGCGTCTTCACGATGCCGGAGTTCCTGGAGCAACGTTTCTCCCCCGCCTGCCGCTGGTACCTCACCGGTATCTCCATCGTCGCCTACATCTTCACCAAAATCAGCGTCTCGCTCTTCGCCGGCGGTATTCTCATCCGCGAGGTCGTCGGCTGGGATTACATGACCTCCGCCATTCTCCTTGTCATCGCCACCGGTATCTATACCGTCTCCGGTGGTCTCGCCGCCGTCATCTATACCGACGTCTTCCAGGCCATCCTGCTCGTTCTCGGCGCCATCGTCATCACTATCCTCGGCCTCAACCAGGCCGGTGGTTTCGAAGGCCTCCGCGCCACCCTTCCGCCCGACTTCTTTCATATGATCAAGCCCGCCTCCGACGGCGCCTACCCCTGGCCCGGCACCATCTTCGGCACGCTCATTCTCGGCACCTGGTATTGGTGCACCGATCAGGTCATCGTCCAGAAGACGCTCGCCGCCACGAATGTCTCGGAAGCCCGCAAAGGCGCCTTCTTCTGTTCGGCGCTGAAGATCCTCCCCGTCTTCATCCTCATCCTCCCCGGCCTCATCGCCAAGGCAATCTTCCCCAACGAAGTCACCGGTGACAACGCCTATCCGCTGATGGTCATGCGCCTCATGCCAGAAGGCTTCAAGGGCCTCATGATCGCCGCCCTCCTCGCCGCGCTCATGTCCTCGCTGTCCTCCGTCTTCAACTCCTGCTCCACGCTCATCACCATGGACGTCTACAAGAAGCTCCGGCCGCAAGCGTCGGAAAAGCAGCTTGTCAACTTCGGCCGCCTCTCCACCGTCGCCATCGTCGGCATCTCCATTCTCTGGATTCCGTTCATCAGCAACCTCAACTCGCAGGTCTACCAATACCTGCAAAGCGTCCAGGCTTATATCGGCGCACCCATCACGGCCACCTTCGTCACCGGCATCCTCTGGAAGGGGGCCACCGCCCGCGCCGCCATCGTCACTCTCGTCACCGGCGGCCTGATCGGCGCCGCCCGCTTCATCATGGACGTGCTCCGCAACGCCCTGAAAATGGACCTCGGCCCGCTGAACGCCGTGGTCGACTTCAGCTTTCTCAACTTCAGCGTGATCGTATTCTTCCTCTGCGTCACATTGATGATCGTCGTCTCGAAGGCTACCGTCCCGGCCGCCCGGGAAAAGATCGAACACCTCACGCTCTCCTGGGGCCACGCGCTT
The DNA here is from genome assembly GCA_964632345.1 of uncultured Solibacteraceae bacterium. GTDB lineage: Bacteria > Acidobacteriota > Terriglobia > Bryobacterales > Bryobacteraceae. The sequence continues at coordinate 6,503 of CAZWDD010000125.1, forward strand.
GGTTCCCGCGCCGATGTCATCTTCTCTTCCGCCGTCGCCCTCATCGCCGCCGGGCTCTGGTTCCACTTCCGCTAGCGCGCCAGATATACTGGCAAACCAGTATGAGCAATTTTTCACGTCGCTCCTGGGTCGCCGGCGCCGCCGCTGCGGGCGCGGGACTCTTCCAGGTTGAGGAAGCCAGAGCACAGCAGATCAACCGCAACGCCCCCATTGCGCCCAAGGACAAAATCAAGATCACCCGGCTGGAGACCATCCTGGTCAAGCCCCGCTGGCTGTTTCTGAAGATCCATACCGACGCCGGCATCGTTGGCCTCGGCGAACCCGTCACCGAGGGCCGCGCGCTCACCTGCGCCACCGCCATCAAGGAGATCGAGCCGTACCTCGTCGGCAAGGACCCGCGCGCCGTCGTCCACCACTGGCAGGCCATCTACCGCCACGCCTTCTACCGCGGCGGCCCCATCCTCACCTCCGCCCTCTCCGGTATCGATCAGGCGTTATGGGACATCAAGGGCAAGGCCTTCGGTGTGCCTGTCTACGAACTCCTCGGTGGCCCTACCCGCAATAAAGTCCGCGTCTACGCCCACGTGCAACGCGCCGGATCGCTTGAGCAGGGCCTCCGCGATGCCATGGCCAAGGGCTTCACCGCCTTCAAAACCGGCCCGTCCAAGCGCCGTCCCGCCCGCTACGTCGAGTCCCCCGCCGAAGTGAAGTACGCCGCTGAACGCTTCGCCGAAATGCGCCGCATTGTCGGCGATAACGTCGATATCGGTGTCGACTTCCACGGCGCCATCAGCCCCGCCCACGCCAAGATGCTCATCAAGGCGCTGGAGCCCTACAACCCCATGTTCATCGAGGAACCCTGCCAGGCGCAGAACCACGACGTCATGGCCGAGATCGCCCGCGGCACCCATCTGCCCATCGCCACCGGCGAGCGCGTCTTCACCAAGTGGGGCTTCCGCGAAGTCCTCGAAAAGAAGGCCGCTACCATTCTGCAACCCGATATGTGCCACGCCGGCGGCATCACCGAGGTGCGCCTCATCGCCGGGATGGCCGAGGCCTACTACGCCTCGATTGCCCCGCATAACCCGCTCGGCCCCATCTCTCTCGCCGCAGGCGTCCAACTCGCGGCTTCCATCCCGAACTTCCTGATTCAGGAACAGGTCTCCCTCGGCGAAGGCTACATCAAGAACCCGTTCAAGGTCAGCAACGGCTACCTGGAACTTCCCACCGCGCCAGGCCTCGGCGTCGAGCTTGACGACAACCTGATGGCCGACAAGATCGGGCACGACTGGCGCAACCCGGAAAGCTACGACGCCGAAGACGGCAGCGTGGTCGACTGGTAAGCCCCGCGTGATTTGAAAACTTTGCCAGCTGAGAAATCATCCGAAACCACTATGTCGACAATCCTCAACGAAGTCCTCGAATCGAATCGCGCCTACGCCTCCACTTTCGGAGACAAGGGTCAACTCGCCATGCCGCCCGCCCGCCGTTTCGCGGTCCTCACCTGCATGGACGCCCGCCTCGATCCCGCCAAGTTCGCCGGCCTCGCCGAAGGGGATGCCCACGTCATCCGCAACGCCGGCGCCCGTGCCACTGACGATGCCATCCGCTCGCTTGTCATCTCCTATAAGCTGCTCGGCACCCGCGAATGGTTCGTCATCCATCACACCAACTGCGGCATGGAGTTCTTCACCAACGATGTGATGCGCTCCCTGCTCGCCAGCAGCTTGGAAACCGCCGCCCTCACCGCCGAAGGCTTCCAGGATGTTGGCGCCGGCCCGGGTTCCCGCGCCGGGGAGTTCATCGAGTGGCACACCATCAAGGACCAGGCCCAGAGCGTCATTGACGATGTGGAGCGCATCCGCCAGCACCCGCTGGTTCCGCCCTCGATTCCCATCTACGGCTACATCTACGACGTTGCCACCGGCCTGCTCAACGAAGTACCCGAGGCCTCCCGCCGCGGCGCAGCCCGCTAACGCTCATTGGCCGCCGGGCGCCGCACGGTATCGTGGCGTCCGGCGGTTAGTAACGCAGATACCCGCTCCAGCGCACGTCCAGCGTCCGCCCATCCTGCAACGGCAGGCGAAGCCGCAATGTTGGCCCGCTGGAATCCGCCGGGACGCTGGGAGCGTTTTCCGGGATCCTGACCGTCACCTGTACGATCGACGGGTGATACTCTGTCGGCCCAAGCCAGGCGATTGGAAGAGCCGTCCCTATTGGCGGTCTGATTCCCATTCGAGGGCTTGGCGTGTAGGAGGCAATGAATTCGCCTCCCTGCAGAATGTCCGCCGCGCGCACGCCGCTCAGCAGGAAATGAAGATAATCTCCGCGGCGCGCCGGCGATGCCGCCGACACGAAGCCGCGGTAGTCGCCGTGGATGAACACGATTCCCGTGTCCTTTGCCACCAACGGCAACGGCGTGGCCGAGGGACTCGCTACGGCAATCTCCGCCGTCACGTTCAACCACGGACGAGCCGCCGACCGGATGCGCACGGCGTCCACCGCGCCCTCTACAATGTCCCGCGGCATGGGCGCGTAACTGTATCCATGCGCGCCGCGGAGCCACGGCAACTCCTGCCCGCCCCATTCGATGGTAAAGTCCGGCTCCCCGCTGTAGGTCAATACTCCGGACGCATTCAGCGGCCCCGGAAGCCGGATCGAATCGTGCGCCGCCAGGTCCTGCTCTTCCGTGCTCAGCGGAGCCCACGCGAACCGTCCCGCCTCTGGCCGCGTCAACATTTGAGTCAACCCGCTGTTGAGCCAAGCCTCGGGCCTCACTGGTGTTACAACGCCGGTCGCTGCATCAAGGACTCCGCCCTCTCTGCCGCATCGGAACAGCACTCGCCCTCCCCCGCCGCTTGTTCCGATAATCTTCCCTTGCGGTTCGTACCAAGTCGAATCCACCCGCCCGGACGGCGCGTACGAAGTGCGGCTCACTTTCAAACACTCGGCAGACAGCACGGTGCCTTTTCCTTCCATCCGGTCATGCCGGACCAGTGCCTGTGGACCCGATGCAGTGTTTGCGTGGTTCCAGTAATACAGATAACGGCCGCTGCTCCCCGCCTCAATCACCACCGGAAGTTCCGATACCTCCGCTCCATCCCAAACGCAGCTCGTCTCGTATCCGCAGTCGGCGATCACGGTCCCGTCGTCGGCCGCAATGGCCGTTCGTCCGTTCTCTCGTAGGGTTCCCCTCTCCATCACGCCAGCCGCACGCATCCCGCCCCTCGTCAACTCCATCCGCTCCACCCTCACCCGGGGCGAGTCGCGCAGGATTGCCAACCATCGCCCGTTCCGGCTCATCGCCACGGAACGCGCGCCGGCAATCGTCAACTCCGCCTTCCCGTCCCGCCAAACTTGCCAGCCGTCGTCCACCCGCACCAGCGCCCATAGCCCGTTCGCGCTCAGCGCCTCCAACGACACCTGCCCGCCCTTCCCGGACTCCAGCGCCGTGCGGATCCCGCCCCCCTCCCGCCACGTCCACACTCGCGTCACCGGCGCCAGTGTCGTCGGCCGGCCTGAGAAATAGACGGTCCGCCCGTCGTCGGCTGCCGCGTAGAACTGCCCAGCCAGCCCCCATCCGGTCATGCAGCCCAGCAACACAAGCCTTGCGGTCATGCCTTGAGCATACAACCCGCACCACTGCAAACCTATAATGGAGGTTCCTATGCCCAATCCCGCCGGCCTTCCCGCCATTAAGGAATGGGTCGATGCCAACCAGGCTCGACTCCTCGACGAACTCTTCCAGTTCATCCGCATCCCCAGCATCTCCACCCTGCCGGAACACGCTGGTGACGTTGCCCGCGCCGCGCAGTTCACTGCCGATGCGCTGCGGGCCGCCGGTCTGGAAAACATCGAGATTATCCCCACCGGGCGGCACCCACTCGTCTACGCCGACTGGCTCCACGCCCCCGGCAAACCCACCGTGCTCTGCTACGGCCACTACGACGTGCAGCCGCCCGATCCGCTGGAGCTCTGGGAAAGCCCGCCGTTTGAGCCCGAAGTCCGCAACGGCAACATCTACGCCCGCGGCGCCGTTGACGACAAGGGCCAGATGTATGCCCACATCAAGGCGCTGGAAGCGTTGAAGGCGCTCAATGGCACATTCCCGCTCAATATTAAAGTTCTCATCGAAGGCGAAGAAGAGATCGGCGGCGCCTCCATCGCGAAATTTGTCCCCGAGAACAAGGAGAAGCTGAAGGCCGATGTGGCCCTGGTCTCTGACACAGCTCTCTACGCCGAAGGCATCCCCACTCTCTGCATCGGGCTGCGCGGCCTCTGCTACATGGAGGTGGAGGCGCAGGGCCCCGCTCGCGATCTGCACTCCGGCCTCTACGGCGGCGCCGCGCCCAACGCTGTCTTCGGACTCATTGAACTGCTCGCCAAGGCCAAGAACGCCGATGGCGTCATCCAGATTCCCGGCTTCTACGACGCCGTGCGCGAACCGGATACCGCCGAGCTGGAATCCTGGCGCAGCCTGCCCTTCGACGAAGCCGAATACACCGCCAACGAAACTGGCGCTCCCATCACCGGCGAACCCGGCCGCAGTGTCTTTGAAAAAACCTGGTCCCGCCCCACGCTCGAAGTCCACGGCATCGCCGGCGGCTTCACCGGCGCGGGTTCGAAGACTGTGATTCCCGCCAAGGCGCTCGCCAAGGTCAGCTTCCGGCTCGTTCCCGATCAGGACCCCGACACTATCGTCGCCGCCTTCCAATCCTGGGCCAAGGCCAACGCGCCGAAGGGGATCGAGGTCAACGTGAAACTCCTCGGCTCCAGCCCGGGCATCATCGTCAACCCCGGCCATCCCGCCATCGCGGTTGCCGCCGAAGTCTTTGAAGAGTCCCTCGGCCGCAAGACCGTCTTCACCCGCTCCGGCGGCTCCATTCCCATCGTCGGCGACTTTGCCAAACACCTCGGCATCCCCACCGTGTTGATGGGCTTCGGCCTGCCCGACGATGGTCTCCACTCGCCCAACGAAAAGTTCAAACTTGCCAACTACTACCAGGGAATCGCCACCGTGGCGCATTTCCTTGAGCGCTACGGAGCCTAGGTGGCCGAACCCGATAGCGCCGGCGTAGCCCTTCGCCAGAAAAATATGGCCGAAGGCGTCGCCCGCTCCGCCGGCATCACTTCTGTCGCTGTCTTCGCCAGTCGCATCACGGGCCTCGCCCGCGAAATGGCCCTCGCGCGCATCTTCGGCGCCGGCGTCGCCAACGACGCCTTCCTCCTCGCCTTCCGCATCCCCAATCTCACGCGCGATCTCTTCGCCGAAGGCGCCCTCTCCTCCGCCTTCGTTCCCACTTTCGTTGAGTACTTATCCAAGCGCTCCCGCTCCGATGCCGCCCGCCTCGCCAACCTCGTCGCCACCGCCATCATCGTCATCGTCGGCAGCCTCTGCCTCCTCGGCATGGCCTTCGCCCCGGAACTGGTCGCCACCTTCGCCCCCGGCTTCCTCCGCGTTCCCGGTAAGTTCGAACTCGCCGTCAGCATGACGCGTATCATGTTCCCGTTCCTGCTCCTGGTCGCTCTTGCCGCCCAGGTCATGGGCATTCTGAACGCCTGCAACCACTTCGCGCTCCCGGCCCTGTCTTCTTCCATGTTCAACGTCGGGTCCCTGCTGTTCGGCCTCTTTATGGGCCACGTTGCCGGACCCCACATCGGCATCACGCCCATTGAAGGCATGGCCTGGGGCGTCATCTTCGGCGGCGCGCTGCAACTCGGCGCGCAGATTCCTCTGCTCATTCGGGAGGGCATCCTCTTCCGTCCCGCCGTTGATTTCCGTCATCCCGGCCTGGTCCACATTGCCAAACTCATGGGCCCCGCCATCCTCGGCAACGCCGCCGTACAGATCAATGTCCTCGTCAACTCCAACTTCGCCTCCCAGATCGTCGACCCCGTCACCGGCCTCAACGGTCCCGTCACCTGGGTCAACAACGCCTTCCGCTTCATGCAGCTCCCGCTCGGGCTCTTCGGCGTCGCCATCGGCGGCGCTACGCTCCCGGCCATCTCCCGCGCCGCCGCCAACGGGGATATGGATGACTTCCGCCGCACGCTCTCCCGCTCGCTCGGCCTCGTCTTCCTGTTGACGATTCCCTCCAGCGCCGGCCTCATCGTCATCGGTGACTCCATCATCGGCTCACTCTTCGAAGGCGGCAACTTCCGCCATTACGATACGCTCCAGACCGCCGAGGCTCTCGCCTGGTTCGCCGTCGGCCTCGTCGGCTACGCCGCCTTGAAGATCCTTGTCCCCGCCTTCTACGCGCTCAAGGACTCCAAGACGCCCATGTACATCTCGCTCGCCTCCATCGCCACTAACTACGCCATTGTCTCCACGATGACTAGGGAGTCCTCTTTCGGCCACTCCGGCCTTGCGCTCTCCACCGCCGCCGTCGCCATCTCCGGGTCCATCCTCCAGTTCCTGCTGCTGCGCGGCCGCATCGGCGGCATCTACGGCCGGGATCTGTTTTCCAGCGTCATGAAGATCACCTTCGCCTCGGCCGTCATGTCCTTCGGTGTCTGGGGCGCCGCCGCGCTTGCCGCGGCCGCCCTGCCCGAAGGCGTCGCCCGCTACTGGCTCACCCTTGCCCTCGCGATTCCCACCGGCATCGGTCTCTACTACTACACCTGCCGCTATCTCAAGATTGAGGAGATGGATCTCGCCGTCACCGCTCTGGCCCGGCCGCTGGAGCGCTTGCGTGCTAGAATCCGCTAGCAATACATGCTTCCAGAGATTTCCACCCTTGCCCGTCTCGAAGAGCTCGACGCGGAGACGCACCGCCTCCAGTCCCGCCTTACGGAACTGCCCCGCCAGTTGACCGCCGAAAAGAAAGCCGTCGAGGAGCGGAAGAAGCAGGTGGATGCCCTGCAGTCCCGCCTCGCCGCCAACGAAAAGGAGCGCCGCCAGTTGGAAGGCGACATCCAGCTCAAGCAGACCAAGCTGAAAAAACTCCGTGGCCAGTTGGAACAGGCGGCCAGCGAAGCCCAGGTCACCGCGTTCGAACACGAAATCCAGTTCCACGAGTCGGAAATCTCCAAGGCCGAGGACCGGACCCTGGAGTTGATGGAAGAGGCCGAGGTGCTGGAGCCCCAGCTCGCCACCAGCCAGTCCGAACTCGCCGCGGCCCAGAAGGCCGGCCTCGAACACTTCAAGGCCGCTGAACATGAACATAAAGCCGGCATGACGCAACTCGCCGCCAACGCCGCCGCGGCCAAGGACCTCCTGGCCGCGATTCCCGCCCCGTTCGCCCAGCTCTACGAACGCCTCCGCCGCAAATACAAGACCGGCCCCATCCTCGTCGAACCCGTCGACGGCAACTGCTCCGGTTGCGACATGGCCTTCCGCCTCGCCTTCTGGCAGCAGGTGAAGGCGGAGCCGGACAAGCTCTGGCTCTGCGAGGAGTGCGGGCGGGTCATCGTCTACAACCCGCCCATTCTGCAGGCCTGAGCCCCGGCCTTACGCCAGCCGCCCCATCCGGCCGGCCCGGTAGTCCGCCACCGCCTGCCGCAGCTCATCCTGCGTGTTCATCACGAACGGGCCGTAGCTCGCCACGGGCTCGTTGATCGGTTCCCCGCCCAGCAGCAGCAACAGGGACTCCTCCACGCCCTCGATCGCCACCGTCTCCCCGTCACGCCCGAGTACGGCAATCTGCGCCTCGCCGCGCAGCACGCTCCCGCCGTTCACCGTCACCGCCCCGCGCAGCAATACCAGCGCCATGTTCTGGCCAGCCGGCAGCGCGAACTCGGCCTTCCCGCCCGCCGCCACACGCGCATCCACCAGCGTCACCGGCGTGAAGGTCCGCGCCGGTCCCGTAACGCCGCCCAACTCGCCGGCGATGACGCGTCCCGTCACTCCCGTGCCCAACTCAGCCACCGGAATCTGCGCGCTCTCGATCGCCTGATACTGCGGCGGCGACATCTTGTGCGCACGCGGCAGGTTCACCCACAGCTGCACCATCTCAAACGTGCCGCCCTTCTCCGTGAACTCCCGCCCGTGCTTCTCCTCGTGCACAACGCCGCTCGCCGCCGTCATCCACTGCACGTCGCCCGGGTGAATCGTACCCGAGTTCCCCGCCGAGTCCCGGTGGTCCACCGACCCCTGATAGGCAATCGTCACCGTCTCAAACCCGCGGTGTGGATGCTCGTCCACGCCCCGCGGCCGAGTCGACGGCCCGAAGTCGGCCGGCCCCGCGTAGTCCAACATCAGGAACGGGCTCACCTCTTCCTGAATTCCATTCGACGGAAACAGGTTCCGCACCGGAAACCCGTCGCCCACCCAGTGCTGCGACCCCGGTCCATATACGCCCATCACTTCCTTACGCATCTGCATTCTCCTTTTTGTCCTGTTCCTCCACGCCTCGCCCCAGCCGCCGCAACCCGGCCGCCAGCGCGTTCATTTCGTCGTCGCTGAGAAATGCCGTCGCCCGCTCCATGCTCGCCGCGTGCTCGGCGAATAGCCTGGAGATCAGGTCCCGGCCCGC
>CAZWDD010000126.1:0-14845 GCA_964632345.1 uncultured Solibacteraceae bacterium
CAAAGGCGTCAGACTCCCCGCACGCCCCCCCCAGCACCCGCACGCCCACAGCTTTCTCAACCGGCATCGCCCGCTCCAATACCGTGCACAAACACGTCCTCCAGCGTCGGCTCAATCCGTGCCCACTCGCCTCCCACCTCCGGCACAGCGGCACCCGCCTCCAGGAACACATGCAGCGCCGCCCCGGCCGGCTTGGTCGATAGCACCCCCTCGGCCCCAACCAGCTGCGCCCGCACCTCCCGCAGTCCGGTTCCCGTCACCTCGTAACACTCCCCCGGCACCTCCCGCTTCAATTCCGCCGGCGTCCCTTCCCGGACCAGCCGTCCCTTGTGCATCAGCCCGACTCGGTTACACCGCTCCGCTTCGTCCAGATACGCCGTCGTCACCAGCAGCGTCATCCCATCCCGCACCAGCTCGTCCAGAATCGTCCAGAAGTCCCGCCTCGAGACCGGGTCCACGCCATTGGTTGGCTCATCGAGCAGCAGAATCTCCGGCCGGTGCAGCAGCGTGCACATCAGCGCCAACTTCTGCTTCATCCCGCCCGAAAGCTTCGCCGCCGGCCGGTCCCGGAATGGCGCCATCCGCGTCATCGCCAGCAGACGCTGCTTCAGCGGCTCCAGCTCGACCTCGGCCACGCCGAACAAGTCGGCGTAGAAATCCATGTTCTCCTCCACCGTCAGGTCGCCATATAGCCCGAACTTCTGCGCCATGTAGCCGATCCGGTCGCGCACCGCCGCAACGTCCTTTGCCACGTCATGCCCGGCCACCACCGCCCGGCCCGCATCGGCATCCAACAGCCCCGTCAACAGCCGCAGCGTCGTCGTCTTGCCCGCACCGTCCGGCCCCACCAGGCCGAACACCTCGCCCTTCCCGATCCGCAGATCCAGGCCGTCCACGGCGGTCAACGCGCCGAACCGCCGCGTCAGCGCCTCCGCCGCGATCACGGTGCGACGATCTCCCCATCCATGGGCATGTTGTTCTTCAGCTCCCCCTGCGGATTCAGCACGTCGATCTTGATCCGGTACACCAGCTTCACCCGCTCCTCCGGCGTCTGTATCTGCTTCGGCGTGAACTCGGCTTCCGAGGAAAGAAAGGACACCACCCCCTCGAACGTCCTGCCCGGAAAGGAGTCCACGCGCAGGAGCGCCTTCTGCCCCAGCTTCACCCGCCCCAGTTGCGTCTCGGTGACATAACCCCGCAGCCACGGCCGCGCCGTGTCTCCCAGCGTCACCACCGGCATCCCCGCCGCGAGCACCTCTCCCGGTTCCGCCGGCCGCGCCAGCACCACCCCGTCGATCGAGGCGCGCAGCTCCGTATCGGCAATCTGCGTCTCCGTCACCCCGGCCTGCGCCCGGGCACGGTCGATCTCGGCCTGCCGCAACGCTACCTCCTGCGCCTTGCGAATCAGCTCCCTCCGGTTCGCCTCGGTCAACTGCAGCGCCGCCCGGGCCCGCGTCAACTGTGCCTTCGCCAGTTCGATCGTCTCCTTCCGCGGACCCTCGCGCACCAGCGCCAGCCGCTCGCCGGCCGCCTGCACCGTCGCCGTCACCGCCCGGAATCGCGTCTGTGCCTGGTCATACTGCACCCGCGAGATATCCTCGTTCCGGAACAGCCTTTGGGCCCGCTCCCAATCCGCCGTCGCCTGGTCCAGTTGCGCCCTGGTCTCATCGAGCGCCGCCTGCGCCTGCGCAATCTCCTGCGTCCGTGCGCCGGCCTCCAGGTCGCGTACCTGTGCCTCGGCCTGCGCGATCTCGGCTCGCCGCATCCCCGCCTCCCGCTCCAGCACCTCCCGCGTCCGCTCCGTATCGGTCCGCAGCTGCGCCAGTGCGGACTCGGCCGCCGCGATCCCGGCCCTGTCCCGCGCCCGCGCCATCTCCAGCGCATCGGTCTCCATCCGCGCCAGCACCTGGCCCCGCTTTACCGTGTCGCCCTCTTTCACAAGGATCTCCGTGATCCGCCCCGGCGTCTTGAACGCCGCGCTCACCTCCGTGATCTCCAGATTTCCCGAAAGCCGGATGCGCGACGGGTCGTCCTTCGGGAGCCGCCAGTAGGCAATCACCGCCGCGGCGATTGCCGCTACCAGAACCAATGGAATCAGTCGTTTCATTGCAGAATCCTATGAATCGCGCCCATCGCTGACGCCAGATCGATCCGCGCCTGGTTGTACTGAAACAGCGCCAGGATGCGGTTGTCCCGCGCCCGTTCGGTGCGCGTCTGGGCATCGACCACCTCCAGATTGGTCGTCACCCCGCCCTCGTACCGCCGCTGCGCCTGCGCCAGTTCCCGCTCGGCCAGCTGAATTCCTTCCTCGCTGACCTCCACTTGACGCGCCGCGGCAGCCAGAGTGTCGAGTGCCAGCCGCACCTCCAGTTCCACCTGTTTGCGCAAATCGGCGGTGCGGATCTCGTCCTGCCGCAGGGCGATGGCCGCCTCGGCGCGCCGAGCGTCCCGCCTCCCGCCATCGAACACGGGCACCCGCAGCGTGGCGCCGTAAGTCCTTGTGGCGACAGCACTTTCCACGTCCAACCCGATGGCCCCGTAGTCCCCGAACGCCTGAATGCTCGGCAGCCGTTCCCATTTCACCGCGTCATAGTTGCGCCGCGCCATCTGGTTCCGAATCGTTTGCGCCGACAGGTCTTTTCGATTCTCCCGCGCCGCCGCAAGCGCTTCTTCCAACGCCGGGATTTTGGTTTCTGGAATGGTCAACGGATCGGTCAGCTCCAGTTCGCGGTCCAGATCCAGGTTCAGCAGCCGCGCCAGTTGCAGGTGCGCGCGCCGCCGGTCGTTTTCGAGCAGCGTCAGGCGCTGGCGTTCGTTGGCCATCTGGACTTCGGCCCGGAGCACTTCGATGCCCGTCCCGGTGCCCGCATCCTTCTGATTCTGCGCAAGTTTTCGCAACGATTCGGCTAACGTCAGGTTCGCCCGCGCCACCCGCAGCGCCGCCTCGGCGCGGAGGGCGACAATGTAGGCCCGCGCCACACTGTCGGCCACCTGGTTCCGGGCGGCCTCCTCTTCGGCCCGCGCCAGCGCGACCCCGGTCTTCGCCGTATCGAGCCGCTTCCACGCGGCAAAATCGAAGACCGTCATTCCCGCCATCAGCCGGGCATCGAAGTTCGTGATCGGCCCGACCACGCTCGGCATGGAGAAGCCCGGAATGTTGGAAGGAAAGGAGATACCCATCGCGCGGAGGTTGCGCGTGAAGTTCTGGCCGGTGATGGCGCCGTCCAGATTCGGCAGCAGCGCGCCCCGCGCCTGGGCCTGCCGTGCCTTGGACTGCTCGATCGCCTCGGCCGCCAGACGCAGGCGGACATGGCCATCGGGGGCCAGCGCGATCTCCACCGCCTGCTTCAGCGACAGCGGCAGCTTCTGCCCCGGCATCACCGCGGAAATAAATGCAAATAAAAAGGTTATGCGCTTCATGGGGCGGGACTCCGAAGGCCTCCGGCCGCGTAGCGGATCAGCTCCTGGAGGATCTCCTCCGGGTCATTGGTCCGAACCTTCCCGCGGGCGAGCCCCTCAATCAGATGCATCGCCCCGAACGTATGGGACATGGCGCCGATCGAAAACTGCAATCGCCAGAAAAGCGTCGATTGCGGGAGGTTCGGGAGGGCCAGGTGGATGGCGTCAAAGAACGTGCTGACCACCTGGGACATCATCGCGCGAATCTGGCCGGCGATTAACTCCCCTGGTTCCGTATAGATACGGCCGATCAGCGCGGTGATGGGGCGGCCCGCGGCGCGGCTGGCGAAGACGGCCTCCACCACGGGGCGGTAGAAGGCGTCGAGCGTGTCTTCGAGCGCCGGGCGCCCATCGGGAGCCGCGTGGAGCAGTTGGTTGACCAGTTCCATCCGCTTCTGGTTGATCGGGTTAAGTCGACGGAAAAGAACAGCTTGGACAAGGGCGTCCTTGGACTGGAAGTGGTAGTTGACGCTGGCGAGATTGACGCCGGCATGCTCGGTCAGGGTGCGGAGGGATGTGGCGGAGACGCCGAGCTCGGCAAAGAGGAGCTCGGCGGAATCGAGGATGCGATCTTTGGTCGTCGGCGGCATAGAATCAAACGTATGTTTAGATTCTGCGCTCGCAAAAACGCGCTGTCAAGCGCGTTTTATGTCAATTTAGAGCGCGAAAGTGCGCATTTATCCGCCAATAATGACGGTGGTTTCGCCCTTGGTGATCTTGTTCGGGGGCCCGAGCGGTTCGAGGATGGTATCGCCCAGACGGCAGGCGGGCATTTTGTTAATCAGGACCGTTTTTGATCCATCGATGACGACGCCCGGGCCATGGGGAGGGGTGGGCGAGGGGACGGTGCACTGGTGCATGTCGCTCATGGCGGCGACGGCGGAGATGGCGGAACTGAGCGCGGAGAGGGCGGCGCCTTTGGCGGCCTGCTCGGCGGCGAGTGCGGCCGGGGCGCCGGGAGTGCCGGAAGCGGCTTTCGTAGCAGCTTCGGCGGCCTGAATGACGGTGTCGGAGACCTGTTTGGCGGCCTGGAGGCCGGCGGCGGCGGCGGAGGGAATGCCGCGCCAGGCGGGGAGGAAGCCGATCTTGACGTCGGGGCTGCCGGGGGTGCCGGTAAGAACGGGGGGCAGGGGGTGGGCGACCGAATCGGTGACGCGCGCAGCGGGGCCTTGGGGCATAGGTGTTTAGCGCTCCTTTCTCATCCTAAACAGGGTAAGCGGAAAAGGCGAGAGAAAAGCGTCAAGGGGTGCAGGGAAAGGGAACGGGAATCCGCGCTCTATGGTAGACTGCGTGCAATTGGCGGCGAATAAGGCCGCCGGTGACGTAGCGAACCGAAGAACACGGTGGATTGAAGAGCCTATGCTGGATAGTCTTGGATTACGAGTACTGGAAGGGTTGCCGCACTTTGTGTCGCTGGCAATTCCCCAGGTGCGGGTACGATTTCAGATTGCTCCCGGAACGGAAGCCGGATTGGGAATCGACGCGGCGCCATATGAAGTATTGGTGAGCGGGACGGTGGTGGTGACCGGGACAACGGACGCCAATGGCGAGGTGTCGGTACCGCTTCTATTAGTAACGGGCGGCAATTGCGCCATCAAAATTTTTGGGACGGAGTACCCGCTGACCTTGTTGGCAGCGTGGGATCCGGTGACGGACCGTTCCGGGAAGCAGCAGCGATTCGACCATCTCGGCTACGTTCACGGGTACCAGTTGGACACGACGATCGACCCGCCGGCCGACGGCAGCCTGACCGAGCGGTACCACCATTCGATCAACAATTTCCAATGGGACCAGGACATCGCGGTGGATGGCGATCCGGGGCCAGTGACGCGGGGCCGGCTGACGACAGCAACGGGAGGAGTCTAACGCCATGCCATTTCCGATTTCAGTATTGAATCCGGTCTCGTTTCCGGCGGTCACGCCGCGGCGGGTGACGGTGATTCGTTTTGCTCGAGCGATTAGCGGATTCGCGGAGAAGGACGCTCCGGATCTGGACAACCGGGGCGGGGTGATCCGGACTGGCCACGGGCAGGCGCATGGGCCGGTGGTGGGACTGTTGGGCAACGTCACCGGCGGGACGAATCATCAGATTCGCATTAAGATTATGCGGGACCGCGTGGAGGCGGCCGCGGCGTTGTACCCGGAACTGGAGAGCAGCGCGGACGTCAGCCTGGTGTATCCATCACCGGGCCAGCCGTTGAGCGCGGTGGACATTCCGGCGGCGGGCAGTTCACCGGCCCGCGAGGCCGATTGTGTTTATCTGGAAGCAGCCTCAACGGGAGATGGGGACCCGGAAACGAAGCTGAAAATTCGTTACGGGTCGGCGACGGGACCGGTGATCGGCGAACTGGGCGTGGTTGTCTATAAGGCAAAGACGATCTATGTGCAGGCGCACACCGTCACCATCAATGGGCCGGCGCACCCTTCGACACCGGCGGCGGCAGCCGTGACGATGTCGGACGCCGATATCCGGCGCGTGTTCTCGCGGATGGACCGGATCTATACGCAGGCCGGTATCCGCGTGATTTTGCGGAGCACGATTCTGCGTGAGACGGTGAACGGTTTCACCGAGCAGGGTACGGTGACGCTCTCGGCAACACCGGATCACCGGAATACGGAGTTGCAGACGGTGCTGAACCAGAACCCGCATGCGAATTCGATGAATGCGTATATTTTCAATCAGTTCCGGGACACGCTGGAGGTAGCGCCGAACGATCTGCTCGTCCTGGGCATTGCATTTTCGCGGCGGCAGGCGAACGCAAACCCGCCGGCGGGAGCGTTCCCCGGATGCCAGGCCGGCTTTACGCTGCGGACAACGACGGATCTATACAATGCGGCACATACGGCCGCGCACGAGATCGGGCATTCGCTGGAGCTGGAGCACTACGGCGGGCGCGGCGGACTGGGCGACATGATCGAGGAGATCTGGGCGAACCGGAACCTGATGAAGAACGTCGTGAATACGTTCCAGAACCGGGCAGTGGACAAAGTGGGGTACGGGCGATTCGCGGATGGCTCGCGGCGTTCCGGATCCTGGCTGGGAACGAAAAAGATCACGACGAGCAGCCTTGGCCAGCCGGATCAGATCCGGATTATGCGGAACGCGACGGCGAACGGGGCATATAAACCGGTAGCGAGGCCATGAGGAGGACGGCGACCATCATCGCGCTGACGGCGGCGATCTGGGTTGCCGGAACGGGGTGCGCGGGAGGTCCCGCGCAGGAGACGCCAGCGGCGGCGAAGAAGGAGAATCAGGCCATGACAGAACAGTACCTCAATGCGTTGCGGAACCATGAGATCGACCTGCCGAAGCGGGCGGCGGACATTCCGGGCGACTGGCTGGAGCAGGTGGCGCGTCAGTGGCGGAACCTGGACGACGAGGCTCACGACATTGCGGTGAGCACGGCGGCGAAGATGAAGACGCGAGCGGCGGGGCAATTTCTGTTGACGGTGGCGGGTTTGCCAGGGGAAGAGGTATCGACATCGGCGGCGGCGGCGCTCCTGGACCACCCGGAGAGTCCGGACGGGAACACGATCGCGATTGCCGCACAGACCGTGAAGGATTCGAGCACGCGGGCGCATCTGTACCGGGCTGCAGGGGCACGCCAGGCGGCGCTGGCGACGCTGGAGCCGATCGCCGCAAAGGAGTCAAATCCGGATGCGAGGCAGGCGGCACTGGAGGCACTGGCCAGGCTGGGGCATCTGCCGTCGCTGCATGCGTTGTACGAGGCCACGCAGAAGGCGACAGCCGGAGACGTGCTTGTGCTGCAC
The DNA here is from genome assembly GCA_964632345.1 of uncultured Solibacteraceae bacterium. Taxonomy (GTDB): domain Bacteria; phylum Acidobacteriota; class Terriglobia; order Bryobacterales; family Bryobacteraceae. Next base: position 7,231 of record CAZWDD010000126.1, read on the forward strand.
GATGCGTTGGTCTACGTGAAAGATAAGCGGCTGGCACGGGCGCTGGTGTCGTGGCTGCACAACACCGATCCGGTGAGCCGGCTGGGCAGCGACCGCTCCCCGGCGATGGTGCGGCAGTGCGACTACGCGTTGTGGGCGGCACATCAGTTGAACACGGGCGTGACCCTTCCGGTGAACCATATCGACAACTACGCACCGGGAGCATTCACGGCGGCCAAGCCGATCCTGGAAGAGCTGCCGAAGCTGCCGGAACTGGCGAAGTAAGCGGCAGCCGCCAACCTTCACGGGCAGCACTGCCTATGGCCGTCGAGGGCGGCGCAGCATCCGCACGGCAGTGGTTCAATGTTGGCAGAGCTTCCGAGGCTGGCGGCGTTGGGCGACGGAGACCAGTGAGGTTGATGATGACAGGCGACGGCTCGGCATGGCGGCTGCCCGTTGTGAGAATCGCGCTGACTGGATACAGGCGTGAAAGCGCTGGGGTGGCGCTCGCGCTTCGGGACCGCGATTGTGCACTTGCCGCAATTGGCGGGGCGGGTGGAGGCCAGTCCAAACCCCTGGCGGATGGTGCGGGTTTGGGTTCCGGTAGAGAGCGATTATCGAGAGGCCGGTTTTCACAGGGGACGGGCATGACTACACGGCGCGGCACGGGCGGCAGGCCGACGCGGACGTCGCCGATGGCGAGGGCGGATTAGGCATGGAAGCGGGCGTCGATGGCGGCATCCCCGGCTTTGGGCAGGCCGATTGCGGCGACAACGGTGCGGACGGAGTGTGACGACTTCGCGGACCTGGCGGGCGGCGTGGATGCCGCCGGTGGCGAAGGCGCATGGGGGGCTGTGGTGTTGACGGATTGTGGCGGGTTCGAGGGCCTCGCGGGCAGCGAAAGAGGCAGGGCGGTCAGCGCGGGGGGCGCGGACATCGCCAGTGGCGGAAGGCGCCTTTGCGACAGCGGTGTTGACGCAGTGTGGCGGGTTCGCGGGCCTCGTGGCGGTCAGCGGAGGGCGGCGCGGATGTCGCCGGTGGCGAAGGCCAGTTGGGCGAGGGCGAGTTGGACCTGGAAGCGGGCGCGGATGGCTTGATCGTCGGCTTCGGCGAGAGCGCTTTGGGCGACAGCGGTATCGACAGAGGTGGCGAGGCCGGCTTCAAAGCGGAGGGTGGCGAGTTCAAGGGCCTGGCGGGCAGCACGGGTGGACTCGGCGGCAGCGGCGGCGGCGCGGGTCTGGGCGTCGAAGGCGATGCGCGCCTGTTCGGCCTGGCGGGTGGCGGCGAGTTCCAGACGGCGGACCTCCTCCTTCGCCTGCTCCACGCGGTGGGCGGCCGCGCGCATGTCGGCCTCGAGACGGCCGCTGGTCCAGACGGGGATCTGCAGAGCGGCGCCGATGTTGTAGGTAGACGTGGCGCGGTCGGGTCCGGCACCGAGGACGCCGTAATCGGCCTGCGCGGTGAGGCGGGGCCAGCGTTCGCGGCGGGCGCGGGCGAGCTCCTCTTCGGCGGCCTTGACGCGTTCGCGGGCGGCGAGAATATCGGGGCGGCCGGCGGTGGATTCAGCGGGAGTGAGGTTCAGGCGGGGCTCGTCGAGTTCGACGGTGAGCTTTGTGGCCAGCAGCTCTTCGAGCGCGGGGCGGAGTTGGGCGAGTTCCTGTTCGGCGGCGATGACCTCGATCTGTTCGACTTCGCGGCGCTGGCGCTGGCGGGCGAGATCGAGCTGGGAGGCGGCGCCGGCATTTTCGCGGTCGGCGGTTTGCTGGAGCAGAGCGTCGGCGGTCTTGAGGCGGGCGTGAGCGGCGCGGAGGCGGCTCTGTGCCTGGAAGGTCTGGAGGAAGAGCGCGACGACGGCGGCCTGGGTCTCCTCGCGGGCGGCTTCAACATCCAGCTTGGAGGCGGCCTCCACGCGGCGGGCGGCGCGGATGGAAGCCAGCAGGGAGAAATCGAGCACCTTCTGCGTGACGACGGGGCGGGCGTTGAAGGTACGGAAGGGGCCGACGCGGTCGGGGAAGCCGGGGAAGAGGAGGCCGATGCCCTGGAGATTGGTGGTCTGGCGGGTGGCGGCGACGAGGAGGTCCGCCTGGGGGAGGTAGGAGGCGCGAGCGGACTCGGCCTGGGCGCGGCGTTCGAGGACGCGGAGGCGGGCAACCTGGAGGCCGGGATTCTGTTTGGCCGCAAGGTCGAGCGCGGCTTCCAGAGTGAGGGGCTGGGCGGTGAGCGCAGCGGTGGCAATGAAAAGGACAAGGAGCGCGCGCATGTCAGCCTCCGATGACCGTATCGACACGGAGACCGACGGGAAGTTCGGCGCCGGGGTCGAGATCAACGAGAGTTTCGAGCACCTTGGTATCGACACGTTCCGAGGGCAGGTCCGTGCGGATGTTCTTACGGCCGAGGATGCGGCCGATGCGGGTGACGGTGCCGTGGAAGGACCTGTCGCCGAAGGCGGCGGCGCGGACGGCGACGCGCTGGCCGAGGGCGATGCGGGCGACATCGGTCTCGTCGACTTCGACGCGGACGCGGAGGCGGGAGGTATCGCCAAGGACAACGATGGGCGTGGCCATCTGGGTGGAGACACTTTCGCCGGTGCGTTTGTGTTTGCGGAGCACGACGCCGGGGATGGGGGAGACGATGAGGGTGCGGGCGAGTTGGGCGCGGGCCTCGGCGACGCGGGCCTCGGCGCTGGCGACGTCGGCCTCGGCGCGGCGGATCTCCTCTTCGCGGGTGGGAGCGCTGACGAGGCTGGCGCGCTGGCGGGTGGCTTCAAGGCGAGCCTGGGCGACGGCGAATTCGCGGTCCGCGGATTCGAACTCGCTGCGGGAGATGGCGCCGCGGTCAAGCAGGAAGCGGCGGCGGTCCCGTTCGGCGCGGGCCTGGTCGAGCACGGCGAGGGCTTCGGCGGCGAAGGCGTCGGATTCGCGGCGCTCCTGGGGACGGGCGCCGTTGCGGAGACGGTCAAGCTCGGCGCGGCGTTCGGCAACGGCGGCTTCGGCGAGGCGGACGCGGGCGGCGAAATCGCCATTGACGAGGGTGGCGAGTAGCTGGCCGCGGCGGATGGACTGGCCCTCCTCGACATGGACGGCGGCGAGTTTGCCATCGAGTTCGGTGCCGATGGCGACCTCCTCGGAGACGGGTTCGACGCGGCCGGGGGCGATGACGGGGCGAGACTCCGGCGGCGGCGGCGGGGCGGCCTGGGCGATTGGCGTGGCGCCGCCGGGCGGGGACTGGAGGAGAATATAGCCGCTGAGGCCGAGGAAGACGGCGGCGGTGATCCAGAAGCTGGGTTTCATGCAGATACCTCTTTCTGACGGAGTTCATCGGAGCCGACGCGGCCGTCCTCAATGTGGACGATACGGTCGCAGTAGTCGAGCACGCGGGGGTCGTGGGTGACGATGACGACGGCGCGGTTGTTGTGGCGGGCGAGGCCGCTCATGATTTCAAGGACGGTGCGGCCGCTGACGGAATCGAGGGCGGCGGTGGGTTCGTCGGCGAGGATGATGCGGGGGTCGCCGGCGAGGGCGCGGGCGATGGCGACGCGCTGTTTCTGGCCGCCGGAAAGATCGGCCGGGTAGGAGCGGCGCTTCTCGGCGAGGCCGACGGAGGTGAGCAGATCCGCGGCGGCGCGGTGGGGGTGGGGGACGTTTTTCAGCTTGCACATGATGGCGACGTTTTCTTCGGCGGTGAGGGCCGGGAAGAGGTTGAAGCCCTGGAAGATGAAGCCGAACAGGTCCCGGCGGAGGGCGGGCAACTCCTTTTCGGGGAGGCCGACGATTTCACGGCCGTCGATGCGGACACTACCTTCGGTGGCGCTGAGGATACCGCCGAGGATGGAGATGAGGGTGGTCTTGCCAGAGCCGGAGGGACCCATGAGGACCAGCACTTCGCCGGCGCGGATATCGAGCGAGACGCCGTTGAGGGCGCGGAAGCGGTTGGCGCCGGCGCCGTATTCCTTGACTAGATTTGAGACGGAGACGAGTGGTTGCATGGGGATGGGCTAGCCGCGGAAGACCATGGCCGGGTCAATGGTGGTGGCCTTGCGGATGGAGAGCAGACTGGCGCTCATGCACATGAAGAGCGTGAGGCCGAAGATGCCGAGGGAGACCTGCCAGGGAAGCTTGATGAGCAGGTCCGTATCGGCGGTGACGTGGACGACGGCGAGCGCGATGGCGATGCCGAGCGCATAGCCCATGACGGCGGCGAGGACGGACTGCAGGATGATGACCTGATAGATTTGGGCGTTGGTGGCACCCATGGCCTTGAGGGTGCCGAACTCCTTGAGGTGATCGATGGTGGCGGCGTAGATGGTTTGGGCGACGACGACGATGCCGACGAGGAGGCCGAGCATGGCGCCCATGAGCGTGGTGGTGCCGGCGCCGGTGCCGAAGACCCAGTAGTTCTGCGTGCGGGCGAGCATTTCGGCGTGGGTGAATACGTCCACGCCGGGGATGGCGGCGAGGAGGCCGGCCTTGACGGCGGCGGGGTCCGTGCCGGGAACGGTGCGGACGAGGATGAAGATGGTCTCGTGTTCCTGGAGGCGCATGTAGGTCTGCGCGTTTTTGAAGCTGGTGAAGATATAGGGCGCGGTGGTGAAGGAGCGGATGCCGCGGGTGAAGCCGACGACGCGGGCGCGGGTGCCGTTGATTTCGAAAGTCTCGCCGAGGCGTTCGACGCCCAGCTTCTTCTTGTAGAGCTCGTCGATGATGACGGTATCTTCCCCGCGAAGATCTTCGACGCTACCGGCGACGAGGCTCCAGGGAGCGCCCATACCGGAATCGAGATCGAAGCCGGCGATCTGGCAGGACTCGAAGGCGCCGTTGGGGAGTTTCCAGTTGACGAAGAAGACGGTGAAGGGGGAGGTGGCGGCGACGCCGGGGACCTGGAGGGCCTTCCAACGCTTGGACTCGTGGATGGGCGAGCCGCCGTTGACGTGGGGAATGCCGGGGGCGGAGATCCAGAGATCGGCGGAGTTGCGTTCGACGATGTTGGCGGCGGTATCGAGGAAGCCGAGGAACATGCCGAACTGGACGGCGATGAGGACGAGGGCGAAGACGATGCCGGTGAGGGTGACGATGAGGCGGACGCGGTCGTGAAGGAGATTTTTCCAGGCGAGGATGTTCATGCGGCTCTGGTCTACGGTGATTATCTGAACAATGTTCAGAATAGGCGCAGAGTGGATGAATTGTCAATCACTTTATGAACATTGTTCAGATTTGTGGGGATTGAAGGCCGCGGACCATGATGTCGATGCTGCGTTGGATGAGGGCTTGCTGGGAGGGCCAGGGGAAGTTGTGTTTGCCGTGATCGTTGATGAGGACGGAGGTGGTGCCGTGCATCTGGGACCAGACGACGATGGCGTCGGAGATGGGATCGGAGGGGGGGAAGAGGCCGGATTGCTGGCAGCGGGCGATGGCGCGGCCGAGGTATTCGAGGGCCTGGAAGCCGAGGAGGGCGGGTTCTTCCTGGGCGGAGAACTCGGCGGGGGTGGTATCGCCGAAGACGAGCTGGTACTGGTGGGGATGATCGAGGCCGAATTGGATGTAGCAGCGGATGCCGGCGACGAGGCCTTCGAGGGGAGGGAGCTCCTGTTTTTCGATGGCGTCGAGGCGATCGATGAGGGTTTCGAAGGTCTCGACGCAGATGGCGGCGACGATTTCGGTTTTGTTTTTGAAGTAGAGATAGATGGTGGAGGCGGAGTACTCGATGCGGTCGGCGATGCCGCGCATGGTGACGCTGTCGTAACCGTTCAGGAGGAAGAGTTCGGCGGCGGCCTGGAGGATCTTTTGACGGAGGGCGTCTTTCTCGCGGGCGCGGCGTTCGGAAATACCCATAAACAGCAAGTATTCCCAGATCGGCGGGAATCCGTCAACGTTAGCGGGAGCGGAAGGACTGGATGGGGGCGGCCTCTTCGTAGCGCCACCAGGTGGAGGGGAGCTGCATGAGGTCGGGGGTGTCCTGGGTGATGGACTGGGAGCGGCCGGCGAAGTTGGGGAGTTCGAAGAGATCGATGGCGGCGGCGCCGTTGAGGCGGACGGAACGGAAGCCGGACTGCCAGGCGCCGATGACGGCCATGGCGCTGGAGGAGGAGAGGCAGAGGGCTTCGCCGGCGTAATTGGGGAGGCGGTAGAGGCAGGCGCCGCGGACGCGGATTGCCTCCTGAGCGGGCAGGGCGATGCCGGGCTGGGGAACGACAACGGGAGCGGCGGTGATGGGGGCGGGAGTCGAGGTGGAGCCGGCTGGGGCGGCGACGGGCGCGGAGGAGGCTGCGCCGGGGATGCGGAGGGTTTCGCCATCGAGGGCGGTGGCAACGCGGCGACGGCCGTTGCGGTCGTACTGGACAGTGAGGGTCTTGACGACGCCTGGGGCGGGGTCACCGCCGAGGTTGACGTCGTTGACGACGACCTCCAGACGGTTATTTGCGAGGCGGCTTTGGAGAGCGGCGGTAGCGTCGAGGGAGCGGCCGGGGACGCCATAGGTAGCCGAGGCGATGGTGAGGGAGGTGATGGCGGGGATGGCGAGGAGTTCGGCATCGGCGGCGGAGGCGGAGAGGCGCTGGCCGTCGAGTTCGTACTGGACGGTGAGGGTTTTTAGGACGCCCGGGGCGGGGTCGCCACCGAGGGCGGCGGGGTCGACGATGAGAGCGAGTTCGCCGTCGGCGACGCGGGCGGCGACGGCGCCGGTGACTTCACGGGAGGCGGGCCGGCGGTCGCGGCGATCGCGGCGATCGCGACGGCGGGTGGTTTCGGCGGCGCCGTAGGTGGCCTGGAGGATCTTCAATTCGGGGGCAGAGTTGACGCGGAGCATTTCGCCGTCGCGAGCGGAGGCGGTGCGGCGGACGCCGTTTTCCATGTATTCGACGGAGAGGGTTTTGATGACGCCGGGGGCGGGATCGCCGCCGAGGGCGGTGGGGTCGACACGGAAGGCGATGGTGCCGGAGGCAGCGGCGGAGGCGAGGGTACCGGTGACGTCACGGAAGCGGGGCCCTTCGCCGTAGGTGGCGCGGAGGACACGGAGGGTGGAGGAGGAGGGGACGACGGCAGTGACGTTGGAGCCGGGAGCGGGGGAGACGGCGCCGCCGGGGGGGAGGCGGAGGGTATCGCCTTCGGCGACGGTGAGAGAGGCGGGCGCGTTGTTCCAGGCGTATTCAACGACGATGTTCTTTTTGACGGCGGGGGCGGGGTCGCCGCCGAGGTTGTCGTTGGTGATGGGGAGTTCGAGTTGGTTGGCGGCGATGCGGGCGTTGAGGATGTCGGTAACGTCCTTCATGCGGCGGCCGTCGCCGTAGAGGGCTTTGGTGATGCGAAGGGTGGCGGGGGGCGGAGTGGGCTGGGCGGGGGCGTTGCCGAGGCGGAGGACGCCGTTGTCCTGGACGCGGGTGTTGCGGCGGAAGAGACCCTGGCGGTATTCGACGAAGAGGTATTTAGGGACGTTGGGGGCGGGGTCGGCGCCGAGGGTGGCGGGGTTGACCTGGATGTGGATGCCGCCGTTGACGAGGTAGGAGCGGACGCGCTCGGTGACATCGGCTTCGGCACCGACGGCGCCATAGACGGCGCGGGTGATCTCGATGCGGGGCTGGGCCCAGATGGGGGCGGCGAGGGCGCAGAGCGCGAGGAGAAGTCGGAACATAGTGGTGGCCTCC
>CAZWDD010000127.1:0-14713 GCA_964632345.1 uncultured Solibacteraceae bacterium
TGCTGTCCTGCCTGGACAGCTTGGACGAGGCCGAACCGCTACCGGTCTTCACGCCGTACTACCTGATGAGGGTGGCGCCGCTTGCCGTGGTGCCGTATTGCCGGCCGGGCTCGGAACATCTGGCAGAGGTGATCGGCAGTGCGGCGACGCGGTCCAACTGCCTGCTGCTACGTAATCACGGACTGGTGACGCTGGGCGCGACGATGAGCGAAGCGGTGGACCGCGCCGAGGAGTTGGAAGAGACCTGCAAGCTCTATTTCCTGTCGCGCAACGAAACGCTGCGGCTGCTAACGGCGGAACAGCGGGACGAGATCGCGCGGGTATTCGGAGGCAGGTAGATGCGGGAGTTGACGGGTATCCGCCACGAGGTGTCGATCGTTGTTACCGACGACATCGCCATCTCCTTCCTGGGCCACAGCGGCGCGCGCGTGCTGGGTACGCCGTGGATGATTCTGTGGATGGAACGTACGTCGCGAGACGCCGTGAAGCCGCTGCTGCCGGAGGGATGGGACACGGTGGGCACGCTGGTGAACGTGCGCCACGTTTCGGCGGCGCCGCTCGGGGCGACGGTGCTGTTTCGCGCCGAGGTCATCGAGCAGACGGCGAAGGCGCTGACGTTCCGTGTGAGCGCCGAGTCGGGAGGCAGGGTGGTGGGCGAGGGTCTGCATGAGCGGGCGTTGATTGACATTGAGCGGTTCGCCGCCGGGCTTGCCCGTCGCGGAATGTGATTTCATAGGGAACGCATGCAGCGCGTCATTTTATTCGCCGCCGTCACCATCGCTGCCCTGGCGCAGCATCCGGAAGCCGTTCGGGAAGGGCGGCAGTTGTTCCTCCGCAACTGTTCTGCCTGTCATGGCGACACGGGCAAGGGGGGGCGCGCGCCGGACCTGACGACGGGAGAGTGGAAACACGGCGGGACGACCGAAGTCCTGGTCCGCAACATTGTGAAGGGAATCCCCGGCACGCAGATGCCGGCGTTTCCAATGCCGGACGCGGAGGTACGCGCGATCGTCGGTTATCTGCAGTCGCTAAACGCCAGGGCCGACGAGAAACCGACGGGCGACGAGGCCAGGGGCCGGTCGCTCTTCTTTGGCGCCGCGCAGTGCTCCGGGTGCCACATGTTCGCAGGCCGCGGCGGCATTCTGGGCGCCGATCTGACGGGGATCCGCGCACGACTGAAGCCTGGCGCGCTGACCGCGCGGATGGCCGAACCGGTGCAGACGGTGGAGATCCGCCCCGGAGTCACTGGCGTACTGAAGGGGGAAGACACCTTTACCGCGCAAGTGATGGACATGCAGCAGAAGTGGCACTTCCTGAATAAACGCGCGCTCCCGGCCCCACTGGTAAAACGCCCCACGCCACATCCTACGCTTTCCCCGGCCGACCGCAACGACATCGCGGCGTTCTTGCACAAGGCCCCCCCTGTCTACGACGAAACCGCCGAGTGGAAACCGTCCGCCGACTTCAACGTCTCCTTCGAACGCCTGAAGAACGCGCGCGCCGAACCGCAAAACTGGTTGACGTATTGGGGCGACTTTCAGGGCACGCACTACTCCGGGCTCAAGCAGATCACGCCGCTCAACGCGGCAAAGCTGCAGAGCGCCTGGACCTATCAACTGGGCGGCAACACGGTGGAGACGACGCCGATCGTCGTCGACGGCGTGATGTTCGTCACCGGCCCGCTGAACAACGCAGCGGCGCTGGATGCCAGAACAGGCCGCCCGTTGTGGAAGTACACCCGCCGGCTGCCGAAGGTGGCCAGCCATTGCACGGTGATGACCAACCGCGGCTTCGCGATCCTGGGTGACCGGCTGTACCTGGCGACGCTCGACACGCGTCTGGTGGCACTGGATGCCAAATCCGGAAACGTGATCTGGGACATCGAGGTGGACGACTACCGGAAGGGCTACTCGATTACGCACGCACCGCTGGCGATCGACGGCAAGATCATTGTGGGCGTCACCTCCGGCGAGTGTGCGCTGACCGGCTGGGTGGATGCCTACGATGCTCGCACCGGCAGGCGGCTGTGGCGCACGCACACAACGCCGCAACCGGGCGATCCGAACCGGAAGACGTGGTCGCCGGAATCGGCGGCGGATTTCGGAGGGTCCCCCACCTGGACCACGGGCACCTACGACGTCGAGACCGACACGGTCTACTGGACCACCGGCAACCCCGGCCCCGACTACGACGGCACGGTGCGCGCCGGCGACAACCTGTACTCCTGCTCCGTGCTGGCGCTCGACGCCAAGACGGGGCGCATGAAGTGGTGGTTCCAATTCACGCCGCACGATGTTCATGACTGGGATGCCAACGAGACGCCGATGCTGATCGATGGCGTTGTGAACGGAAAGAAGCGGCGCCTGTTGGTCAGCGCGCAGCGCAATGCTTTCTACTACGTGCTGGACCGCGACACGGGTGAGTTTCTATCGGGCCGGGAGTTCGCCAGGCAGACCTGGGCCAAGGGCCTGGACGACAAGGGGCGTCCGATCGTGCTGCCGAATACGACGCCGACTCCGCAGGGCAACTACGTGTGTCCGGACGCCGCGGGCACGGCTAACTGGGGGTCGCCTAGCTACGATCCAGCCACGGGCTTTTTCCTGGTCTCGGTCCGCGAGGCCTGCGCCACGTATACGAGCATGACCAAGAGCCCCGTGCCCGGAGAAGGCTATACGGGCGGGGGCGTGGAGGTGGACCCCAAGGTTGGCACGCCGGGCTTCGTCCGGGCGCTGGAGGCCATAACGGGAATCCGGAAGTGGGACTTTCCGCTGCATACCGGCTCGTCGGCGACGGGCGTAGTGGCCACGGCGGGCGGCGTTGTTTTCGCCTCCAGCAACGACGGCAACCTGATTGCGCTCGACTCGAAAAACGGCAAGTACCTGTGGCACTACTACACAGGCGCCAACATCATCACCTCGCCCATCTCCTACGCCGTGAACGGCAAGCAGTATGTGGCCATCGCTTCTCAGTCCGCTATCTTCGTTTTCGGTCTACCCTGATGCTCCTCCCAAATCCCAAAGGCAACTACTCATTCCTCAAAGGAATTGCACCCTATTCGGCCGGCGCGGTCGCCGAGAAGGGGTATGAAATCGTGCACGTCCGCTTCCTGCAGCCGGTCCCGCTGGCGCAGGGGTTCGATCGCGTGAAGGCGCACCTGTCGGCAGTGAAGCGCCCGCTGCAGGCGATGTGCGGCATGGAACTGCGGTCGCCCAAGCCGTTCACCTTTGCCGGCTTCAGCGAGTTCAATGGCGGGTATGTGGAGGTACTGAAGTCGTGGGGCATTTTTCTGGACGACGTAAACCCGGTCGCGCGCACCAATATCGCCCCGGAGATCGGCGCTCCGGCGACGCCTTCGCTTTATGGCTTCAGCTATACGGTGCCGTCGGTCCGACGAGAGAAGACTTTTGTCGTGGCCGGCGCGGGGGAACTGCCTGAGGGCTCGTTGAAGCCGGAGGATGTGGTCCGCAAGGGCGAGACGTCCAACGAGGCGCTGCGGGAAAAGACGCGCTTCGTCATGGGGCTGATGGCAGGGCGGCTGCAGGGGCTAGGCGTGGACTGGGGACAGGTCACGGTCACCGAAGTCTATACGGTGCACTCCGTCTGCTCGTTTCTGGCAAGCGAGATCATCCGGCCGCTAGGCAAATCCGCCATCCACGGGATCACGTGGCACTACTCGCGGCCGCCGATCGTAACCATAGAGTATGAGATGGACCTGCGCGGCTGTTACCGGGAGATTGTGTTGTGAGGGTGGCGCTCATGCTGATCGGCGCCATCGGAGCGGCCGCGGCAAATGAGGTTGTGTATCTCTGGCCGGAGCGCGTCCCGGGCGAGGAAACGATCAAGAATGAGCGCATCGCCTACGTGCCCAATCCGAACCTGACCGTGTACCTGCCGGAGCCGGCCAAAGCGACCGGGACCGCAATGGTGATTGCCCCCGGTGGCGGACATCACCATCTGGCCATCGACCATGAAGGGCACGACGTGGCCCGGTGGCTGAACCAGATGGGCGTGGCGGCGTTTGTCCTCAAGTACCGGCTGGCGAAGGCGGACGGGGCCGATGGTTCGATCACGGTTGACAATCAGGTTCGCGCTGATGGCCGGCGGGCAGTGCAGATTGTCCGCGAACGGGCCACGGAATGGAAGATCGACCCCACCCGTATCGGAATGATGGGCTTTTCGGCCGGCGGCGAAGTGGCTGCGCTGTCGGGCATGCACTATGAACCCGGGACACGGCCCGACTTCCTCGTCCTGGTGTATCCCTACATCCGTCCGGAGACGATGAAGGTCGACAAAGACACCCCGCCGGCGTTTCTCGTTCATGCCGATGATGACCGTCTGCCTTCCGCGATCAGCGTTAACTTCTACCTGGCATTAAAGAAGGCGGGGGTGTCCGCAGAGTTGCATGTCTATTCGACCGGCGGACACGGCTTCGGCCTGAAGGACCGACCGCTGCCGGTGACCGGGTGGACGGCGCGCCTTCGCGACTGGCTAGGAGCGCGCGGACTGCTGGCGGCGCACCGGTAGCCGCCGCTTATTTTTTCAATTCATCAACCAGCGCCTGCAAGCCCTTGCGCTGGTACAACTGCAGCAGGCGCTGCTCCTCAGGAGAGGGCGGGACGAGATTCCCCAGACGGTCCTCGGCGAGTTCGGCGCGGGAGGGAATCCAGTAGCCGCCGTCGGCGTACTCCACGTGGTGGACAAATCCCGTCATGGCTTCCAGCACCATCCGGCTGCCGCCGGTGTTCCGCACGCGGAGCGTGGCCGACTCCTGCACGGTAGCAGACGCGCCGGGCCCGAGTGCAGCATCGTGCGGAACAGTGGCCGCGAAGAACTCCTGGCCGTTCGTATTCTGCAGCGCGAGACCGATTTCAACGTGCCGGATGGCCTTCTGCTCCCGGTTACGGATTTCGAGTTGCGGCGCCCGAGCCTGATCCCCGGCAATCCTCGCCGCGCCAGCCATCACCTCAACCGGCGCGCCGGGCAGGCGCAGAAAGCTGAACTGGACGTCCTTTTCCATCTCGTAGTTGGTGGCGGGCGCACCGGCAGCCCGCGGCATGGTTCCGCGCCGCACCACCTGCACATCCACACGCGGACGGCGGTCCAACCGCGCAACCGACAGCACCACTTCCTTCTGCAGACCCTCAGGGCCCTTCGCCTCCAGGAGTTGCTGGAAGTGCCTCCGGTCCCGCCGGGCCTCCAACTCCCAAACCGTCAACTGACGGCGGGAATTCAGTCGATTCTCGCCGAAAAACGTCAGGTCATCAAACAGCACACCGTCCAGCCGCACCTGCACCAGCGGTTCACCGCCGGTGGAAACCGGCCGGACCATGCGCAGGTCGATCCGCACGGAGAACTCATCACCCGGCGCAACATCGAGGGACGGGGCAGCCACCGAACCCTTGCCCCCAGCAGTGACATCCTGGGCCAGAACGAGGAGCGTGACACCCTTGACGCGCTTGCCGCTAAGGTTCCGAAGACGAAGCGAGGCATGCAGATCCACCATCACCGCACCGCCACGAGCGGTTGCTTTCGACGGGCCGAGGTCGAGCGCCGCGACGGCGACCGGCGAATCTTTCGGCAGATTGATCTTCAATCCGCCGCGCAGGTCAACGCCGGAGTCCTGCGCCAGGCAGGCCCCCGCCAGCGTCATCGCAATGGCAACTCTACTCCACATAAACCTGGTTCACTGTAATCTGCCCGGTCTCTTCGTCCACATACTGCGCACCGGCGGCGCCTTCGGTACTGACGGTGACAAACGCTGCCCGCTGATTGTTGCGAGGCCCGTGAAGTTCCATCCCCTTCACGCCATCCGACATGCCGACGCCGCGTTCGGAGGCCTCCAACACCACCGGTTCCGGGCCGCGCAACGCGGCCAACTGTTCACTCTTTTTCACCGCTCCCAACCAGTAGCCGATCGAAGCCAGCAGCATCAACCCCGCCCCCACAGCCGCCAGGCGCCAGGACATGACGGGGCCATGCGCCTTTTCCGCCGCCTGGGTGTAGGAACTGATCGCCTCCGACGCCTCGACACCCAGGCGGATGTTGGCGCGCATTTCCGCGGCCAACCGGTCCCATTGGACGCCCTGCGGCATGGCATCGGCTTCCATTCGCGCCTCCTGTGCCGAAGCCGAGAATAGCGCGACCTCTTCCTGGCACTGCGGGCAGGCATCCACATGCCGCCGCATTGACCAGCGCGTCCACAGCGGCAGTTCGCCGCCCGCGTAGAGCGCCAATTTATCAATGGAGGGGTGTTTCACGCCTTCCTCCTTTCCAGGTAACGGCGGAACTTGATGCGGGCATTGGCGATATGGCTGCGCACGGTGGCCATCGAGCAGTTCATCTGCCGTGCGACTTCCTCGGCCGGGACATCCTCCACATCGCGCAGGATGAGTGCCGTCCGCTCCTTCGCGGTCAACTGTTGCAGGCCTTCTTCCAAACGGTCGGCGCGTTCCCGCCGCAGCAGTGTCTGCTCGGGGTCCCGTTCGCGCTCAGCAATCAGCGGGTCGGTGAGCGAATCGATTTCGGTGAAGTTCACCCGGCCATGGCGGCGGAGAAAATCGATGGCCGTATTCGTTGCGATCCGGGAAAGCCAGTGGGCCGCCTTGTCGAGGTCCTTCAACTGGTCGCTGCGCTGCAGCACCTTAATAAAGGCCTCCTGCGTAAGGTCCTGGGCGTCGGCGACGTTGCCCACAATGCGGTAGATGAGCAGGAACACACGACGCATGTGTTCCTGGATAAAGCGGTTCTGCCGTTCCGCTGCTTCCAGGCCCGCATTGCCCGTCGTTGGACGTGCCGGATCGCTCATATGCACCGTTAGCATCGCACCTATTAAGGCATGACGGCGAAACCCTCCCCAGCGTGCAAGGAAAATTCCATCGGCCTCGCGTGCGGCTATTCTGAATTATATGAGGGATGTTGCCGTAGCGGGCGTCGGACTGACGCCGTTCGGAGCGTTTGCGGATCGCGATCTGCGGTCGCTGGCGAGCGAAGCCGTTCAGAACGCGCTCGCCGATGGCGGCGTCGAACCGGCCGCTGTGCAGAGTTTTTACCTCGGCAACTTCGCTGGCCCCAGCTTCACAGGCCAGTCCCACCTGGCGCCCTACATTGCCGCCGAATGCGGAATGGCGGGCATCCCAGCCGTCCGCTATGAGGCGGCGTGCGCTTCCTCCGGGGCGGCTTTCCATGCCGCCTGGCAGGCGGTGGCACATGGGATTTACGATACGGTGCTGGTCTGCGGGGCAGAAAAGATGACCTCTCAGCCCACGGCGCGGGTCGCCCAGATCCTTGCCATGGCGGGCGACGTGGCGGCCGAGGGAGTTCCGGGGGCAACGTTTCCGGCCATCTTCGCCATGATCGCCCGCCGCCATATGCACCAGTACGGAACCACGCGGGAGCACCTGGCGGCGGTGGCGGTGAAGAATCATGCCCACGGCGCGACGAACCCCTACGCGCATTTGAAAAAAATCATCACCCTGGAGCAGGCGCTGGCCGGCAAGCCGATTGCGGAGCCGCTGACGCTATTCGATTGCTCTCTGGTCAGCGACGGCGCCGCCGCGGTCGTCCTCACCGCCGCGCGCGGCCCGGTGAAGGTGCTGGCCTGTGCGCAGACCTCCGACCACGTGGCCCTGCGCGACAAGGCCGACATTACCTGCCTGCCTGCGGTGAAGGCGGCGGCGACACGCGCCTACGCCCAGGCGGGGCTTTCCGCCCGGGACATCGACTTCGCCGAGGTCCACGACTGTTTCACAATTGCCGAAATCCTCGCCGTCGAGGAACTGGGCTTCTGCGCCAAGGGCGAAGGCGGCCCCTGGAGCGTGGCTCGCCCCATTCCGGTGAACCGGTCCGGCGGATTAAAGAGCAAGGGGCATCCTGTGGGGGCGACCGGTGTGGCACAGATCGCCGCCGTCGCGTTGCAGATCCGCGGCGCCGCCGGGGGATGGCAACTGCCAAAGGCGGAAATCGGGCTGGCGCAGAATCTTGGCGGCAGCGGGGCCACGTCGGTGATCACGATTCTGGGGAAGGGAGCGTCGTCGTAATGACCATTTACTCGGAAACGCTGGTCTGGTCCCCGCCGGCGGAACTGGCCGCGGAGGCGCCGTATCAACTGGTACTGGTCGATGACGGCACGGGCGGCCGGCTGCTGGGGCGAATGTCGCCGGGCGAGCGCGCCTCGATCGGCGATACAGTAAGTCTTCATGCCGTCGTCGACGGCGTCCATTTTTTCCGGAAAACCGAATGAAACTCGCCTCGCGGATGGACCGCATCCTGATTGAGACCGCCTTTGAAGTGCTGGTGAAGGCGCGCGCGCTGGAAGCCCAGGGGAAGCACATTGTGCACCTGGAAATCGGCGAGCCTGACTTTGAGACGCCGGCCCACGTAATCGCCGCCGCCAAACAGGCGCTCGACGAGGGTTGGACGCACTACGGCCCGACGCAGGGCTACCCGGACTTCCGCGAAGTAATTGCGCAACACGTCAATGAAACGCGCGGGATACAGGCGGGCCCCGAGCACGTCTGCGTGGTGCCAGGCGGCAAGCCGATCCTGTTTTTCCCGATGATGGCGCTGCTCGAGGAGGGCGACGAGGTCATCTACCCCAACCCGGGATTCCCCATCTACGAGTCGATGATCCGCTTCCTCGGCGCGACGCCGGTGCCGATGCCCCTGGTGGAGGAGCGCGGCTTCTCGTTCGACCTCGACCGCTTCCGCGATTCGCTGACGGAAAAGACCAAGATGGTCATTCTGAATTCGCCGCAAAACCCGACCGGCGGTGTCATTCCAGCCGAGGACATACGCGTCATCGCCGACCTCGTGCGGGATCGCGATCTGGTAGTGCTATCGGACGAAATCTACTCCCGCATCTGGTACGACGAGAAGCCTCTCTCCATTGCCTCGCTGCCCGGCATGCAGGAGAAGGCGATTATTCTCGATGGTTTCTCCAAGATCTATGCGATGACCGGGTGGCGACTGGGCTACGGCGTGATGCCCGCGTGGCTGGTCGACCCCGTCAATAAACTGATGGTGAATTCGAACTCCTGCACGGCATCGATGATTCAGCGCGCAGGCATGGCGGCGCTGACCGGCCCGCAGGAGGCTCCGGCGGCGATGGTGGCGGAGTTCCGCAAGCGGCGCGACGCGTTTATCGCCGGCCTTAACACCATTCCTGGCTTTCGCTGCCCGGTGCCGCAGGGCGCCTTCTACGCATTTCCGAACATTGAAGGGACTGGCCGCACGTCGAAGCAGCTTGCCGACGAACTGCTCTATGAGGCAGGAGTGGCGTCTCTCAACGGCGGTTCCTTCGGTGCCTTCGGCAACGGGTACCTCCGGTTCTCCTATGCCAACTCGCTGCCAAACCTAATGGAAGCCGTCGAGCGGATGCGCCGCCACCTGACACAATAACTGTAGATGCGACGCCCGCTGCCGCTACTTTCCCTCGTGTGTTTTCTGGCCGCCTGTTCCGGGCTGCAGAAGCAGCACGCCATTGACCGGCTCTCCCCCTGCAAGCCCGGCGACGGGCCGACGGACGGCTACTGCGGGACGCTCGAGGTCTTTGAAAACCGGGAGGCGAAGACCGGCCGCAAGATCCCGCTGCAGATTATCGTATTCCCCGCTTTGAAACGGACCGCCGCGCCGGACCCGCTGTTCTTTCTGGCGGGCGGACCCGGGCAGGGCGCGGCCGATATCTCGGCGTTGGGCCGGGAACTGATGCGCCGGATCGGGGCCGATCGCGACCTGGTTTTTGTGGACCAGCGCGGCACGGGCAAGTCGAACCCGCTGGAGTGCAAGGCGGACGAGGACGAGGACCCTGGTGACGAAAAGGCGCTGGTACGCCTGCGCACGTGCCTGCAGGAGTTACAGAAGAAGGCCGACCTGACGAAGTACACGACAACCATCGCGATGGACGACCTGGACGACGTCCGCCGTTATCTGGGGTACGAATCGATCAACCTCTATGGCGGCTCCTATGGCACGCGGGCAGCGATCGTCTACGCCCGCCGCCATACGGCGCATACCCGGGCGATCATTCTGGACGGCGTTGCCCCAACCGACATGCGGTTGCCGCTTTACATGGCCCGCGATTCACAGCGGGCATTGGAACTGCTGCTGCGGGACTGCGCCGCCGACGCCGCCTGTGCCGAGCGGTTCCCGCGGCTGCGCGAGCGACTGGAGGCGGTGCTGCAGGCGCCGGCCCGCAAGGTACGCTACACCGATCCGCGCACCGGCCTGGCGAAAGAGTCCGATGTGAAGCGCCTCTCGCTTGGGGGGATCCTATTCGCCGCACTCTACTCGCCGAGAACGGCGTCACTTGTGCCGTTACTGATCGAACAGGCGGAGAACGGAAACTTCTCGGGGTTCTTCGCCCTCGGCGCGGCATTTGATCCAACCGCTTCCACCATCGCCCAGGGCATGCACCTATCGGTGGTTTGCAGCGAAGATGCGCCGCGGATCGAGGCCGGGGCAGTGGACCGCGCAAGCGCCGGAACCTTCATCGGCCCGGAGATGGCCCGGCTGCGGCTGAAGGCCTGCGAATTCTGGCCGAAGGGGAAGGTGGAGGCGGACTACTACGAGAACGTCCCGCTGGGTATCCCGACCCTGGTCCTTTCCGGCGAGTTGGATCCGGTGACGCCGCCGGCATGGGGAGAGCAGGTCGCTAACACCTGGAAAAACGTACGCCACCTCACCATCCCGGCCACGGGCCATGGCGCCGCCGGGGCAGGGTGCGTCCCGAAGCTCATGGCGCAGTTTCTGAACGAAGCCTCGGGCGTGAGACTGGATACGGCGTGTATTCTTCAGATCAAGCGCCCGCCGTTTGTACTGACCCCGTCCGGACCGGACCCGCTGCGATGATCCAAGCTCTTCAACTTCACAAACAGTTCGGCGCAGTTACGGCGGTGAACAACGTCTCGTTCACGGCGCCCGATGGCGCAGTGACGGGGCTGCTAGGACCGAACGGCGCGGGGAAGACGACATCGCTGCGCATGGTTTACGGCCTTTTGAAACCGGCGGGGGGAACGGTCCACATTGACGGGATCGATATGGTGGCACGTCCGCTGGAGGCGCAGGCGCGCATCGGCGTGCTTCCCGACATCTCGGGACTGTACCCGCGGCTGACGGCGCGCGAACACATCCGCTACTACGGCAACCTGCAGGGGATCAAAGGCGCGGAACTCGAACGCCGGATCGACCACTGGGTGGAGATTCTCGATCTGGGGGAGATCATCGAACGGCGCGTAGGCGGGTTCTCGCATGGCGAACGGACCAAGGTGGCACTGGCCCGCGCACTGGTGCATGACCCGCAGAACATTCTGCTCGATGAACCCACCAACGGGCTCGACGTGATGAGCACGCGGGCCGTCCGGGAACTGATCCGCCATCTGCGGGCGGCGGGCCGCTGCGTCGTCTTTTCGAGTCACGTAATGCAGGAAGTGTCTGCGCTCTGCGACCGCATCGTCGTGATCAGCCATGGCCGCGTGGTGGCCGAGGGAACGGCGGACGATCTGTTGACGCTTACCGGCATGTCCTCGCTTGAAGACGCCTTCGTCCAACTCGCCGGACGGCAGGGAGAGCCCGCATGAATCGCATCCTAACGGTGGCGCGCAAGGAGTGGATTGACGCGTTCCGCGACCGGCGCGCGCTGTACTCGCTGCTGATCGGATCGCTTTTCGGGCCGGCGATGATCGGCTTCATGTTCAGCCAGATCGCCAGCCAGCAGAAGTCGGCGCAGGAGATAAAGGTGCCCGTGGTGGGGCGGGAGTATGCGCCGGTGCTGGTGAACTGGCTCCAGCAGCAGAACGGCGTGGAGATTGTGGAGGGCCCGGCCGATCCGGAAGCCGCGGTCCGCGACCGCCAGGTGGACTTCGTGCTGGTGATCGAAAAAGAGTTCGCCGCCAAATTCCGGGAATCCAGGCCGGCGCCGGTGAAAGTGGTTTCCGACGCCACCACACAATCCAACCGGGCAAAGGTAGTGCGGCTCAACTCGCTGCTGAATGGCTTTTCCAGCGAGACCGGAGCGCTGCGGCTATTGACGCGCGGGGTGAGTCCGGCGGTGATGCAGACTCTAAAGGTGGAGCAGGTGGAGGTGGCCACGGCGCAGCAGCGAGCGGCCATGATCTTCAACTTTATCCCGATGTTCCTGGTACTGGCGCTGTTTACGGCCGCCATGCCGATTGCGAGTGATTCAACGGCGGGCGAACGGGAGCGTGGCTCGCTGGAGCCGCTGCTGATCATCCCGATCCCCCGCTGGCAATTGGTGGCGGGCAAGTGGCTGGCCGCCACCTGGGCGGCGATGCTGGGGATGCTGCTGACCTTAGCGTTCACGCTCGTCGTGCTGTCGCGTCTGGCACTGGAGGAACTCGGCATCCGGAACCATCTCGGCGTGGGACAGGTGCTGCTGATTCTGGCTGCCGTAGCGCCGATGGGCCTGGTCTGGCCGGCGGTGCAGATGTTTGTCTCCTGCTTTGCCAAGTCGTTCAAGGAGGCGCAGAGCTACCTGGGGATGCTGGTGATCTTCCCGACGATCCCCGGCATTGTGAGCGTCTTCTACCCGATCACAAATCGTCCGTGGATGCACCCGCTGCCGGTGCTGGGGCAGTATTCGATGGTGACGGAGATTTTGGGTGGAAAGGCGCCATCCGTACTGTCTTTCGCGGCCGCCATTGCTGTGGCGGTCGGATTGACCGCAATCCTGCTGGTGATCGCCACGCGCCTGTTCTCCTCCGAGAAGATTGTGTTCGGAAGATAGGCCCCGCAAACGGATGAGCCTACTCCAGCACTTTGCCTGGGAGCAGGTTTTGTGAAACACTACGCTAAGTGGAAAGCGCCCGGGAAGTCTAAGGCCGCGGTCCTGATCATTGAACGATGCAGAAAACCGGGAACTTCATCGAGCGCCGGGGAGTTCGACTCCTGGCCGTGATATTGCCCTTGCTTGGGGTGCTGCTGCTGGCACCGGGTGCAGCGAGTGCTAAGCCGCGAACCAGTAAGGGTAAAGCCGCGAGAACGAAGACG
Source organism: uncultured Solibacteraceae bacterium (assembly GCA_964632345.1). Taxonomy (GTDB): domain Bacteria; phylum Acidobacteriota; class Terriglobia; order Bryobacterales; family Bryobacteraceae. The sequence goes on from CAZWDD010000127.1 coordinate 13,003, forward strand.
GTAAAGCGGTTGGTTCCGGCGAAACGAGCAGTTGCCAGCGGGACGCGCAAGTCGACTCGGCGCACGAGGCGGCCTGTCCGGCGGGTCCGCGCCTCAGTGCCGGCCGCGCCGGCGGCGGAAATTCCAGTGGTAAGTGAACCGGCTGCGGCGTGGCACGGCTGCCTGCACCCGAATGGTCTGTCCGAGCTTGCCTCGCGCCTCCAGGTGAACGAGGATCGGCTCACCAACGTGCTAACCGAGCGGGAAATGCTCCCGGCGGCGGGCAGCCAGGACTGCCTCCCTTACGCCGGGGCGAGCGGAGGGGAAGGCGGGGCAGCGACGGCGCTTTTTTATGCAGCGAAGGCATCGCCGTTAGACGACGCTTCGAGTCCCTCCCCCTCGGTACTCGTCGTCAGCCGGACGGCGGACGATATTTCGGTTTCGGGCCGCGAGTTCCGGAGCCCTGGGACGCCGGAACGAATACTGTCCTTCCCAGCCGCTGAATTCGCTGCGCGAAAGGCTGATCTGATGGCAGGCGTGAGCGAGTCCCTGCAGTGGCAGATTCAGGTATTGGTGCCCCGGATGGTGCCGGAGGAGAGTGAAGCAACGGTTCGGGTGGGCATTGGCCGCGACGCTGCATCCGGCCGCGACTACCTCCATTCGCTTGAAGTATTCGACGCGGCAAGCGGCAAACTGCTCGACGGCGCCTGGTGGATGGAACGGCCGTCCGGTCCCGGGGCGCTAGTGGGTCTCCGGGGCGCGGCGTATGAGCGAATGTTGTGGCTGGCGCCGATCGATTTTGTCCGGAAGTCTCGCGGGCCAGGCCCGTCCTCACGCGTTGTGCGGCGAAACTTCGCCGCCCCCAATGGGAAGCGGGTTTCGCGCCGCGTTACTGTCCGGGCGTTTCATATGGGAGTCGACCTGACAGCGCCCAAGGGGACACCGATTCATAGCGTCGCCGGCGGCACGGTTACGTTCGCGGGATGGCGCGGCGCGTTTGGACGGCTGGTCATCGTCGATCACGGCCTTGGTTACCAGACTTACTACGCGCACCTGTCCTCGTTTCAGCCTGGAATGACGCCAGGCGCCGCCGTCGAACGCGGCGACGTGATCGGCCTGGTGGGTTCGACGGGGCGGTCCACTGCACCGCATCTGCATTTTGAGACCCGGAAGGATTCGCGTTACATCGACACCTATGACGAGACCCGTGAACTCGAATTCTGGCAATTGACGCCAGAGGAGCACGAGAAGCTTGCGATGCGCCTGCTGGCGGTTTCTCCCACGGCGATCGTTCCCGCCTCCGGCGGCGAAGAGTAGGCTAGACCAGGATTTCCTTGACGACCCGGCTGGGTTCCACTCCGGTGAGCCGGAAGTCGAGACCCTGGAACCGGTAGGTGAATTTCGCATGATCGATGCCCATCAGGTGCATCACGGTGGCGTGCAGGTCGCGCACATGCACGGGGTGCTCGGCCACGTTGAAGCTGAAGTCATCAGTAGAGCCGAAGCTCAATCCCGGCTTGATGCCGCCACCGGCCATCCACATGGTGACGCAGCGCGGGTGATGGTCGCGGCCCGCTTCAATGCTCTGCCAGTCGCCCTGTCCGGCGACGCTGCGGCCGAATTCCCCGCCCCAAAGCACGAGAGTTTCGTCCAACATGCCACGGCGCTTCAGGTCCTGAATCAACGCCGCGCTGGGCTGGTCCGTATCTCGGCAGCGCGCGGTGCACCAGGA
>CAZWDD010000128.1:0-5534 GCA_964632345.1 uncultured Solibacteraceae bacterium
ATTTCTGTGAGGCCATCGCCACGACCTTACCAGTATTCGCGTTAGGTTCGCCATGCTGCGTCGTTACAACTTGAGCTCCATTGCGCATCGCCTCCAGGCATCCAGGTCCCTTCAATTCAGCCTCCGTTTCCAGTGCATCTCCGTAGAGCTATTTCGCCTCCGGTCTTGCGGGCACAGCTGCGCTTAACGGCCTTCGGCCTAGGCGCGCCACGGCGGGACTGCGAGCTTCTGCTTCCGCTACGCGGCCCTTCGGGTGCCTCAGGGGTCACCGCAAAACCAGCCATTAAAGATCACTTCAAAACCAGCCATTTTCGGGCGGCCAGGGTCACTTGATTTATACCGTGCCGGGAGGTGGTCCGGCAATGAAAACTCGACAGGCGGACCGGGTCACGCCGTTAAGCGGTCATAGTCTTTTTTCCTTGGAGTCGGTCTCCGGGGCCGTCTTCGTGCGCCAGCTTCGCGGACCGCACTTGAGCACATGCCCGTGATGCAGCAGCCGGTCCAGCATCGCACTCACCGCCGCTACATCCCCTAAAAGCCGCCCCCAATCGTCCACCGGCCGGTTCGACGTCAGCAGCGTGCTCGCCCGCTCATAGCGGCGCATCACGATCTCCAGCAGATCCTCGGCCGCCGTATGCGGCAGTTTTCGCATGCCAAAATCATCGATAATCAGCAGCGGCACCGTCGCAATCCGGTCCATGTACTCGCGCCGCGTCCCGTCGGTCACCGCCTCGGCCAGTTCATCGAGCAGCACATGCGTTTCGCGGTACAGCACCTGATACCCCTGCTGGATCGCCGCCCATCCGATCGCCTGCGCCAGATGGCTCTTCCCCGTGCCGCCGGGACCGAGAAACAATGCGTCTTCCCGTCGGCCTATAAAGCTCGCTGTCGCCAGATCAAACACCAGGCTGCGGTTCATCTTCGGGTTGAATGCAAAATCGAAATTGTCGAGCGTCCGCTTGGCATCGCGAAACCCGGCCTCTTTCTGCCGCCGCTCCAGCAAACGGTCGCTACGCCGGGTCAGTTCGTCGGCGACTAGACAGGAAATCAGATCGATCGGCGGCATATGCTCCACTTGCGCCTGCCGCAGTCGCGTTTCCAGCACCGCGGCCATGCCACCTAAACGAAGCTGTCTCAGGCTCCGCTCCAGTTCTATCAGGTTCATTCGTAGTTCTCCTTGGTTCGTTCCGCGATCAGATCGCGGTAGAGATCGAGTTGGCGGATGATCGGGTCGGCCTGCTTCAACGCATTCATCAGTGCGCCGTGCTTGTCCAGGTAGCGGCGCACAAACTGGTATTGGTAAGCGCCCATCTCCAGCGCCAGTTTGCAGGCTTCCTCCGTACTGGCCACGCCGTAGCGTTTGGCCATCGCCATCACGCCCTGGATGCGGCGAACGGCCATCTGCCCGTTGATTTCAAACAGCGTCTGGCAGAACGTGCCGATCGACAGACCGGCCTTCCGCGTGCGCGCCAGAAGCTGTTCGGTGGTTGCCGGCGTGCGCTTGGAGCGGTCGTCGTCATGGATGCGATGACGGCCCCGCGAAGTCCGGACATGTTCGCGCAATAGCTGGCCACTGTCCGGATCGAGCAACCGCACGAAACACTCGTCCCATTGCACCTGGACCTTTCGGCCCACCCAGTTCAGCGGGGCGCCGTAGTAGGACGCCTCCACTTCCACACAGCCATCCATGTGTACCGTGCGCGTGCCGCATTGGTAGTAACGAAACGGTTCCACGGGTAGGGGCAAAAGGAATGGCTTTTCCTCGGCGAACATCACCGAAACCTGGCGTTTGGTGGTGCCGTGAATGCGCGTATCAGCCCAGTTTTCTTCCCATCGGTCGAGATAGGCCTGCGCCTGTTCCAGGCTCTCGAAGCGCTGTCCTTTCAGCGGTGTCTGCTTGGCATGGCCGACGCCACGTTCGACCTTTCCTTTCCGGTCCGGGTCATTGACACGGCACGGCAGCGCACAGGCGCCGTAATGGGCGAGCATGTCGCGGTAGACCGGATTCAGCGAGGGGTCATAGAAATCGGGCTTCTTGACGCCCTCGCCAAGATTGTCCAGAACCACGATCTTCGGCACGCCACCGAGTCTGCGGAAGGCCCTCTCATGCAATTGACACCAGATGTGCGCGCTGGATTGGAACGCCAGCAGGCGGACGCATTTGCGGCTGTAGCCAAGGGTGAGGACGAATAGCCGCGTGCGGCGGTATTTACCGGTGGCGGCGTCGCGGACCAGCGGGCCGGTGCCGTAGTCGACCTGACTTTCCTCGCCGGGTGGCGTGACGATGATGGCCCTGGCCTCGGCAGTGACCGGGCCGGCCTGACGGCGGACGAAGCGTTTGACGCTCTGGTAGCTGCCCGCGAAGCCGTGATCGTCAACCAGATCCTGCCAGATGGCTTTGGCGTTACGGCCGCGCGCGAGGGCTTCGTCGATGAGTTCCCGGTAGGGCTCGCTGATGCTTGGGCTGACCCGTTTCGCCGGCCTGGAGTCGGGGGTCACCGAAATGGCCGGTTTTGACTCCGCCGACGGAGAGTCGGAGGTCACCCCGGCGCCGGAAATGGCTGGTTTTGCCGTTTCTTTGCGGGGGCGGCCTTGCTTCCGAATCGGGACTCCCGCTTCCGTCAGATACCGCGTGGCAGTCTCCCGGTGGATTCCAGTTTCCCGTTCTATTCGGCGCAGTGGCCATCCGATTCGGCCTAGCGCCACTATCTGCTGCTTCTTTTCTTCGCTCAAGACGTTGCTCACGAGAGCTGAGGGTAGTTCCTCGCTCTCTTCTCAATGCCTTGGCTCAGCCCATTTAATGGCTGGTTTTCAACTGACCCCTAATGGCTGGTTTTGGGTGACCCCCGAGGTACGTGTTGCCAGAGATCGCAATTACTTCGTCGACCCTAACATCGTTGACATTCGTGACATTCAGATTACAGCCACGGTCGAGTTGAGTGCTTTCCTGCATTACCAAAACTCGAAGCTTGCTAATGTTTGTCGCGCGGCCTCGAATCTCCGATTGGCCCTCCTTCGCTATTTCGAGCGTAAGTTCTTTCGCGATCTGTTGCTCTTGCCCCACAGAACCGACCGCTGTTGCACTTGGCTGCCCGTTGAATAGAACCGTGACGGTGATCTCCTCGCCGGACTCGAGCGTTTTCCCCTTTTCGAGGCGGGCGATGAACCGTCCGCCCTCGCTGTCGATCAGGATATTGGAGACCGGTGTCGCAATGCCTTTACTTCTGCGAAGTACTTTCATGTTGACGACGGTGCCAGGGGGCGGGATGCTGAACCGGCCCTCGAACACACTCAAACCCCTCATCAATTCGGTGTCGATAATGGCGAATCGTCGCGGGGCGGCTAGGTCAACGCTTGGGCCGGTTGATCCAACAGATACCGTCGTCGCGATACTAGAGTATCCATTAAAGAGCACTACAGCGGTGATTCTCTCGCCTGACTGGAGCGTTTTACCCTTTTCGAGTCGGGCGATGAACCGTCCGCGCACGCGGTCGATCAGGATATTGGATACCGGAGTTGTCGTGTATTCGAGATAACGGACGATTTGCATCGTCACGGCCGTACCGGGCGGGGGGGGCGTAAACCGGCCCTCAAACCAACTCAAACCCTCATTCAATTCGGTGTCGAGGATGAGTGCAGCCGGCCTGTCTTCGGAGCCCATCGCAAGGTTAGCCATGAGAAGAAATACGGATAGAAGTTTCGGAATAGCTAGCTTCGTCATGGCGTGATATTAAAGCGGCAGGATTGTCATGTACAATAGTATTAATATGTCAGAGACGACTATTAAATTCTTAAACTAGTTGCTCCAGACTCTCAGCAGGGCGGGTGATAGGTACCGAATAAAGAGCGTGAATGTGCCGCAAACTGGCACTGCTCACTCTACTACCCGCAGTTGAATAGCGGCGCAGGCATGCAGAGCACCGGAACATGCTGAAGCTGGGAGGCATGGAAGACGAACTCACTCTTGCCCGAAACAGCGAGGCCTAGCAGCCCGATGGTAAAGTGGGAATTCAAAGGTTCGGCTCATGCCTCGAACGGAACGCGGACATATTGAACAGTATTTGTCAGAGTGAGGTGGATTTCGCAAGGTTCTGGAAGTCTCGGATCATTCGGTTAGCTTCGTCAACTTGCGGCGGCGTCAACATCTTCTCAATGGAAGCTAGCGCCGCCTTTGCATTTTCGTCCCCCTGTTCCGCGGCCAAGCTGCGCCACACATAAGACAGGACCAGGTTCTTCCGAACACCGTAACCCAGCAGATACGCGGCCCCGAGTTTCATTTGCGCTTCGACATGACCCCTCTCCGCGGCCCGTCGATACCAGTTCGCTGCCTGTGCAAAATCCTTGGCGACCCCGGCGCCTGATGCGTAACTGAACCCCAACTTAACCTGCGCCGCGAGATGACATTGTTCAGCGGCTTTGCGATACCACCCAAAGGCGATTTTCGGATCCCTCGCAACCCCGTCCCCACGGGTGAACCGTCCGCCCAACTCATACTGCGCCTCTGCATCGCCCGCCTCCGCTGCGGTGATTAATGCGGCGATGCGGGCCTTGGAATCATTCATTTTCATCCCTCGGCACGAATCCCTGCATACGCATTCCCACCGCCGGAAAACCTTGTCCCGCGCCAACCGGTCACTGCCCCCCTCAGCTTGCGGCCCTCCATCGGTCTTGACGAGGACGGGGAGAACAATTTGACGCGAGTAGTGTTCATCACGGACCAGAGTAAATGGGACTGTGGAATTCCTCACCCGGGAAAACGCCCCAATAACCGAGGTGGAAATGATGCCCCGCCTCCGCCCACCTAACTTTCTATGCACACAGTCACCTTGGAACGGCATCCCCCAAGTGCCGGCTCTTATGACTCCGTTCACACCATCCCCTGCTCTCCAGACCCTCCGCCACCGGATTGACACTCACCCGGTCTACGCCTCCGTTCATACCCCCAGCGCCCTAGCCACTTTCGCCGCCTACCATATATTCGCTGTCTGGGACTTCATGAGCCTCCTCAAGACCCTCCAGTGCCAGCTCACCTGCATCACCGTGCCATGGCTGCCGCCCCTGTATCCAACCGCTGCGCGACTCATCAATGAAATTGTGCTCGGGGAAGAGTCCGACGAAACTCCGGTTGGATTCCGCAGCCACTTTGAGCTGTACCGGGCCGCCATGTCGGAAATCGGAGCCCCCGTCGCGTGGATCGACAGCTTCCTCCACCAACTCCGCCTCGGCCAACCCGTCTCCCCCGCGCTACAGGCCTGTGGCGCTCCCCCATCCGTCGTCCAATTCGTCGAGTCCACGTTCTCCGGACTCACAACAGGCGCCCCGCACGAAGTCGCCGCCGTTTTCACCTTGACTCGCGAGGACCTCGTCCCTCAGATGTTCCTGCGCGTCATCGAGAAATGCGCCATGCCTCGTGGCGTGCATCCTCTCTTCTTCTACTACCTCGAACGTCACATTGAAGTCGATTCCAGTTCCCACGGCCCCCTCGCCCACTCTCTGCTCGCCCAACTCTGCGATGGCGACCCCCTACGTTTGCA
>CAZWDD010000128.1:5634-14710 GCA_964632345.1 uncultured Solibacteraceae bacterium
GCGCTGGCAGTCTCCTGGACAGCAGTCCCGCCGCCCTGGCAATCTGTCGGATACTCCAACATCAATTGGATCGTCGTTCCACCTCCGGTCGAATGCGTATCCACCCGCAATGTCCCGGGCTGCGCGGGCCCTCCAACCAGTGACCGCAGCCGGTCCGGGCTGGCGATATTCACATTGAACGCGCAGATCGACGGGTGCGGGCTCCGGACGAAGTGAAACGTCGCCACATCCCCCCGCGCAAAGCTCCCGGCCCGCGCGTCTTGATAGGAGAAATCCGTCAACTCACCCTGTGTCACCTGCAGCAGCGCATCGCCCGCCGCCTCACTCCCTCCGTAGGTGAAGGCCCCCCGGCCGAACTCCGAACCATCTTGAGAAAACGTGCGAAAACACAATGTCGGCATTGCTTCAAATCCTTTCTTTCTCGAAATCGCTTGAAATCGGTCCCCGAAACCCCTGGCGCCCAGCGCACCCTTCCCCGTCGGTCGGCCAGGAAGCCTCGAACCGAATGGCAGGGAAGGGAAATGTGCGGCACGAACTCTCCCCTCGCTGGTACTAACGCTTGCGAAGAAGTTCTGACAGTTTCGAGTCCAGTCCCGCCTGCATCTGGTCCAGCTTGGCGGCAATTTCCTGGACCTGGGCGCGCAACTCCTGAACCTCGTCCTCAACATCGGCCCGCGGGATCTGCTGCCGTCCGAAGCCCATCAGCGCTGGCCGTTCCACGTAGGTAACCCGATGAAGAATCCGCCACACCTTGTTCGGCATCGCCTGTTGCGTCTGCCGCAACGCCCGTGCCTCTTCGTCGTTGCTCATCAGCCATTCCGGGTCGACCACATAACGGAAGAAGTCATGCCAGTGACTGACATTGTTCTCCAGATAGAAGCTCATGAACCGGTAACGGTCTACCTTTTCTCCCGGCAGAATCGGATAGTCCCGGTAGTCGGTGACATTCCGGCTCTCCACCCCGCTGAGGTCAACATGCAATTCCATCCCCTTGCTGGTTGACTCCGTCTTGTTCATGGTCTGCGTCATGTTCACCTTCGCATACGCATTCAGTTCGACCAGCACTTTGCTCACGGCAATACTCGCCTGGCCGCCCATCGCGAAGCCCATGTCGAATGAGCCCCCGATCGAGTGCTCCACAGTGCTCGCGAACTGCTGTTCCTCTGCATGGAAGCCGCCGTCCGCATCCCAAACGTAGGTGTTCACGATGTTGCGCTTCCCGGCCCGGATCTGGAGGTTCTCCATATTCCGCTGCCAGCCGGCAAAGCTCTCCTGCGCGTGCGCCCTAGCCGAAATGTCCTCGTGCCTGGCCTCGATCTCCCGCTGCCGCTCCTCCCCTTTGGACTTACGGCCCTCCTGCTCCTTCTCCATCTGCTTCGTTCGCTCATCCCGCAGACTCTGCAGTTCGCCCTTCTTCTGATCGATCTGGTCCTGGGGCCGAGAGGCGCTGGCCTCCAGTCCGGCGATTTCCTTCTGCTTCTCCGCGATTCGGCGGTCCAACTCCTTCACCGCCGGGCTTGTATCGTCCACCGCCTTGATCCCGCCATTCGACGGTCCCGCTACCGCGCCCGGAGCCTCACCCGACTGGATCTGCCGGTCGAGTGATGCCTCGTCCAGAAGGTTGGCGTTGAAGGAGTTGAAATACGCCCTCCGCCGCTGATCCTGTTTGTCGATCTCCAGTTTCAGGGCATACGCCTCCTGCAGACGGAAGTAGCTGGCCGGATATAGCGACCCGTACTGCGCCCGCATCTCTGGCACGTGCCGGAAGAATCGCTGGCTGGTCGCGTGTGTCCCCGTCAACCCGTCCAGACTACCGGCCATCGTATACGCCGGATTCATCAGGAACGTGATCGTGTTGACATCCGGCGGCGCCCCTTCCACCGGCAGAACCTGATAACCAATCATCCTCCCGGTTTTGCGCAGCCGGCTGACAAACACATCCGCCAGCCCACTCGTCACCACCGCGTAACCCACATTCTTCGGAATGAACCGCGCTCCCAGATGTGGGAAGTGAGCATTCTCTTCCTGGCACCCGCGCAACTCCAGCCGGTCGCTTTGCGAAAGACTCTCGCTTGCCGAAACCGTACTCGCATTCTGCCAGTGGTACGCGAAGTCCATCTTTGCCCCAAGGCCAGACTTCATCTCCTCTGCTGATGTCTGCACCCCAAGCCCCACCAGGGTCTTAGACTCGGCCCCTACCAGAACCTCCACCTCCGCTCCAAGGCTCATGTCCTGCTCTCGGGTCCAACTGAACGACACATCGCTCGACTGCACCAGTTCCACCGACGTCGCCCCGTTGTAGTCGTCCTCTTCCGTCAGGTTCTCTGACGGCACCGGCGGCGCTCCCTCGATATAGCCGAGCAGCGTTGGATTGATCTGCGTATTCCCGATCCACTTCATCTCCAGCGAGTCGATCCGCTGCTCGTCCACCAGACGGATCCCCTCATCCGTGGTTACCGCCACGCAGCGCATCATCATCGCCGTTTTCCGGCGCTGGTTGTCCACAACCACGCGGCTGTACTCCGCGGTTGTCACACTGCCGCGAACGACGACGGCTGGTCGGGCGCTGGCGGCATTAGCCGCGACGCCTGGTTCGGGGACGGCAACTGCGGGGAGAATCCCTTTGCACCGGTCCGCTTCAGTGGCGATGTCCGCATCCGTCAGCACCTCATTCCAGATCCGCAACCGCTCAACCTTCCCCGAATGTAGCCCGACCTTCAGGATTCGATGGGATCGCATTCCGATGGTGTTGGCGTTTCGTGCACCGGCTTCGGGCACTTCGCCCGACTTCGTCGTACGGAGTACCCCATCCAGGTACAGTTTCGCCTTGCCGTTATAGCCGATTGTCACCGCCACATGAATCCACTTACCCACCACTAAGCTCGGATCCTTGACAGCGATGTCATTCCAGCCACCAACCGAGTAAAACTCATGGATAAGGCTGACAGCCTGCTTGTTCGGCTGGAAATAAATACCCAATCCGTTCCTACGATCAGAGAGATTGACGATCATGCATTCCCTCTCGGAGTCGCACCAGAATCGGACAGCGATTGTCATCCCATTAGTAGGGGAGAGCGTGAAGTCCGGAAGCCGTTCCCCCGTGATGCCATGTTCCAGCGTCTCCCCCACCAACTCGATGAACTGATCGGGACTCGTACGCTTCTTCGGAGGCGGCGCAACCCGCACCTCCTCCTCGTCCTTCGGCTCGGGTTCCGGCTCCAGCCTCCCCATCGGCGCCGTACACGCCGACCATTTGCTCCCAGAAGTCTTCATCGTGTGTCCGTGGCCGGTATGATCCAACGCCGCTTCGCCCGATCCCTCGTTCATCGGATAGTAAGTAATCAGCCCCGGCTCATTGCCAGAGACCGGCAGGACGCTGTTGGCCTCTATCTCCCGGGCGCCAAGGCTGGTTCCCCAAACGCGCAGCTCGGCGATCTGTCCATTCCAGCCGTTCTTTTCACCCGGAAACCCTCCGATTGCCGCCCGCGCCACCCGCCCGATCGCCTGCCGCAGCGCTACCCCGTTCTTTGCTTTCGGATCGTTGCTGCACACCAGTGAACCATTGGCGTAGACACGCATCACACCCGCGTCTCCGTCCTTCACGAAGGCCCAGTGCGTCCAGTGGCCACGGTAGAGTTTCCCATCTACCTTCGCCGAAACCCGGTCCACGGGTTGGCCTGGCACCGCTCCGCCGGCCTCCCACACCACCTCCTCATTCTCGTTCGGCAGATAAATCCGCATCGCCACAGTGCCGTTTTCGTCCGTGGCACCCAGGAAGGCGGGCCCCTTTGGCAACTCGCTTCCCCCTCGCGCCCAGAATTCAATCGTCACCTGCGTTCCGGAGTTCCGGAATACGGTCGCCGGCAACGGTGCGGAGGATGCGCCCGTAAATAGTAGGGCTGTCGGGTAACGGTCCGCCACCCACTGCTCGCCTTGGCCGTCCCCATCGTAGGCCACGTCGAAGCGGGCCCGCACCACGCGTCGCTTTTCGTCCAGGTACGTCACATGCACGAACCCGTCGCATCCGCTCGTCGCCTGCAGTTGCGACGCCGCCGCCGGCAGGTCCAGCAGCGCTCCCTGCATCGTCAGCCCGCGCGCATCCTCCTGCCCGGGCAGATTCACCATCGCCTGCGCGTGGCCCTTGAATGCCGTGGTCCAGAGCAGATAGCTGTCGTGCAGCAGCGTAATCTTGTGCCGCTCTGCATGAAGTCGCTCCAACACACTGGCCAACTCCCGCTCCCACTCCCCCAGCATTCTCGCCGCGTTGTCGAGAATGTCTCGCAGTTCCTTGACCTTGGCGCTCTCCGCCGCTTCCTGTTTACCGTTCTCTTCGACCTTGGCGGCGGTTACTTGAATGACCCCCCCCGACCACTCCGTGCCTGGCGTACCCTGCGGCTGGAAGCCGGAAGAATACTGATACTGATTCGTCACACGTACATGGCTGTAATCGCCCTCGTAACTCCAACAGGCCCACTGCTCAGCGCCATAGTTCCACATCCGCTGGTCGTCAAGCGTCCAGTAAAGATGCGCCGGCGTTTTCCCTTCATACGGGTCGGCTACAACCAAGGCTTGATGGTCCGGCTGGAGCCATTTCCTCGGTGAGCTGCCCTCCTGCCAGAAGCGCACGATCAGCTTCCCGCTCCCTGGAATCGAGGCCGCGTTCCACTCCCATCGATATCCCGCGCTGGCCGCTTTCTCCCGTGGCCCGAGGTATACTCGGCGTCCATCTCCACCAATACCAACCGCGTTCGCCCCACCTGACGTGAGGCTGCAACACCGGTAATTCCGCCAGTTCCCTCGCTCGCGTTCCAGCGTCTTGCGTAGGTCTAGCCCCTCATTCTGAATCCGCTTCAGCGCCGCTTCCGATTCGGCGAGCTTCCGTTTCGCCTCGTCTTGATTCTTTGCCGCGGCAATCGCCGTTTCCAGCCACTTCTGCCGCGTCACCAGCGCCGCTTCCTTCCACTCACATTTGCGTAACTCTGGCAGGAGATCACGTGGGGACGCCGATTGCAATAACGTCGTTCCCGGCGCGCTTTCACTGTACTTCCGCAGCATGTCCGCCACGGCTCCGCTCGGTGCCCCCGCGCCAAACGGCAGACTCGGGACCACCGCCACCTCCTCGGTACTCCGCAGCGTCACCGTGTCGGAGACCAGCCGCACTGAGTGCCGCCGCACCTCCAGCGTCGTCCAGTTTCCCTTCACATTGCCCAGCGCAAAGCAGCGCATCAGCCGGACCCCTTCCGGCGTCACAAAGCGGGTCGTGGCGCGCCACCAGCCGCCCCCAAGATCGGCAAACTGAAACGCTTCCTGCGTGGGAAGCACCGTGATCTTCTCGTCCGCGCCCCGGCTGTGCCGGCCCCATAGCGATGGAGAAAACAGATGTCCACCCCGGCCGTCCGCATTCTGTGGGTCTGTCGCCGGGTCCGTTCGGAACTCGAACGACTCCACATAGCTTCCGCCCTCCCGCACCGCAAACAGATCGGAGTTCGTAAACTCCACAACCTCCGTCTTCTGGTCCCGCAACTTCCGTCCGAGCAGAATGCCCCCCGCATAAGGCTCACCATGCACGGTCCCGTGGTTACAGTTCACGCTGAAATCGAAGACCAGCCGGTCCCCGTCTTCGCTCGGCACGATTCCACTCGCCCGCCAATTCGCCACAAGGCCTGCCTCTCGGCCGGTCAACTGCAGGTACATCTCGTTCTGAATTGTCCGCTCGTCCCGGCCCGTTGTCCAAATTCGAACATCCGAGACCTGTCCTTGCAGCGATCCGGCCACCGCGTCGCCGTCCGGACGGCCGGCAATCGTGATAACGGATGTCGTCACCGGAATACCCATCCCCGCCCGCGGACGTTGCGTTCTCGCCGCGCTCAACGCCGCCTGCGCCCGTGTTACGCGGGTCGCACCCTGCGGCTCAAATCGCCACTGTTGTCGGTCCCCGTCTGCGGCTTCCGCCGCAATTCGTCCACTGGCCCCCACTGCCAGGTTCACTTCCCCCAGCACCCGGTCCCCGCCCACAGCAACCAGATAGTAATAACCATCTCCGGTCGCCTCCATTCCCCACAGTTGGCTGGAGTCCGGCCGCCACTCCCCCAGTTTTCCTTCGTGGTCCAGCACCTGTTTCGTCGCCGAATTCCGGATCACAAAGGCATTCGGTTTCACCATCTCGATAATCCACAGTTGCTCTCGCCGGTCGCTCGGCCAGCCCAGTTCCCCCTTCTCGGCTCCCGGCATCAGCACCTGGTCTCGGCTCCTTACCGCCAGCCGCCCGCTGGTGTAGTTCGCTGGGTGGTCCGCCGCTAGGCCACTCTCCAGAAGCTTTCTCGACGCCTCCGACGCCTCCGCTTCCAACGCCGCCGTCAACGCCGCGTACCCGCTCGCCGCCGTTCTGTGTAGTGTCTCCACCGGCAGACGGGCCACCGTATTCCCGTTCTGTAGCAGCCGCAGCTCCTTTCCATCGAAGGTGCAGGCAACATGGGTCCATTCATGCAGTGGTGCCGGCGCAGCCGATTCCACACGCAACGGACCCACTCCGTCCAGACCCGTCGGCGTATAGACGAATCCAAGCTTGCCGCCACTTACGCACAGCGCTGCCCGCCACCCCCTCGTCCGGCTCTCCCCCTCCGCCGGCTCCGGTAGTGTCGCCACAACCGTCTGGTCCGCCGCACTCGCCAACTGGATCCACGCCTCGATGGTGAAACCACTCCCCAGCCGCAGGGAAGGGGTCAGGGGAGCGGTAATCCAGTCCCGCTTCCCATCGAATACCAGGCCCCGCCGCTTCCGCATTTCAATCTTGACATTTACCGCCTCGGCGTTCCCCCACAGCCGCTGGACTGTGAAACCCTTGGCATCGCGGTCGACAATCTGGTACTCCCCGCCAAGGTCAGGACTCTCCGCAATTTGGACCTGATCGCCCGGCAGCAGCCCATGATTCACCGCGCTCACCCGCAGTGCGCCCTCCCCGGCTTTCTCATAGCCAGTCAGCATCCCGTCGAACACCAGGCCCGTGTCCTCGCTCTCCACCTTCTCCCACTCGCCCACTTCTCCATACTGGAAAGCCGTATTGATCGTGAACGCGCTCCCCTCCACATGGCTGACCCGGTAGAGCCCGTTGTAGCTGGACGTATTAAACAGGCGCACGGTGTCACCAATCCGGAGTCGCTCCGCTGCCCCTCCGTCTCCGGCTTCCACTTCCACCCGGACGCGGTCCGCCGTCTGGTCCTTCTCCGACCGGCTCATACCCCGGATCGTCCCACCCGGTGCCGGCGCCGCATCTCCCACCGCGCGGATCTCATCCATCACGCGCAGCGGCAGAAGCACCTCTCGCTCCTCGCTTCGCAGCAGCGTCTCTTCTCCCTGTGCGGTGATCGTGCTGAGCGTGCCATCACCCGCCAGCGCGAAGTTCAGCGCCGCCACACCCTTGCTGGTCGGAACTGTCAACATCAGCTTGCTCGACTCTCGTAGCAACTGCGGTCCCGCTTGCGTCTGCTGTTCCCGCTGGACGTCATACAGCACCGCTGCCATTCCCGTGGTCACCCGGAGGTTCTCTCCGCCACTGTTCTGCAGCGTCATGCGCCGGTGCTGTAAACCCGGGATGGAGATATACTCCGCCGCGCCAGAGACAGGGTCCATTGTCCGGTAGGCCTGGTCCTGGATCGCCACAATCTCTTCGCCGCCACTGCGCAACGTGAGGACATCGATCACATCCCCATCCTTCTGACAGGCGAAAATGTGCCACCGGTACGTCTCTGGCTCATTCGTCGGCGTCACCGCAACCGCAAATCGGCCGTTCTGAATCCCGGAAAGCAGTTGAGGGCAGATCTCTGTTGTCGGCTCAGTAAAGTGCTGGTCACGCATGTCCCGGAAATCCAGAGCGTCGACGGATTCCAGCTGCCCGCTCCCATTGATCTTCATGCTCCGGATCGGGCGGTATCGCTGGCGGCTGCGCTTGAAGCGGACCTCCAGCTTCGGGTTCAGCGTGTTCGTCATACCGTCCAATACGAACCGGTCTACCAGCAGCGTATTCCGTGTCGATTGGCGGAAAAGATACACAAAACCGTCGTGTGAGACGAGTTGCACTGGCGCGTTCGCCGTCAACCCCGTGCTCTGATAGATGGATCGCACCATCGGCTTCCCATCTCGGTCCGCTAATTCCGTCTGCTCCCGTTCCAGAACTGACGCGTCCCCAACGCCATCCGACGGTAGCAACAACCGGCGGAACCCCTCCCAACCGGCGCCCTTCGCATCCTGCAGCGCGCTCTGTTCGAAACCGTCCTGCTTAATCGTGTAATACAGCTCGGTCGTAGCTCCCTGGGGTACGGTGGCCACCATCAGGACCTTCCCTTCGTGGCAGACGCTGTTCAGGAACGATGTCGATTTCTGAGCTAGAAACATGCAAATAACCTCTTCGGAGTTGGGAAGTGTTCCGGCCGCATGGGCACGGAGTTGGGGTGGAGCGTAATCTTCGCTTCACCCGATCGATAGGGTTTCGTGCTTGCACCTCGGCGAGCACTAATATCAGGTCCCAGGGGCCGCTTGCGGGCGGAATCGGCGAAGCAATTCCACGGCAGGACGATTAGGGACGGATAGATGTGCAAAGACCACTGTGCCCGCATGAATCATAGGTTGGATGTGGAAGGCCATCTTTCGTGGGCCGTCCGTTCGGTGTTTCACTGTCCGGAGCACCGCACGCAACTAATACACGGACCACCGCAGGCGGCGCCGCTCCTCGCTAAGTTCGAGTGCTAAGTATCACACGGCGAGGCGCCAGCGGGATCATCTGGCGATAAGACTAACGGTTACCTGGAAAGAGCTTCGTGGCCACAAAAAAAGCCGGGCTGGTAAGCCCGGCAAAGTTCCCTTCGGAGAGATAGGGGAGAGGATCGAACCGTTAGCTAATTGTGCAACGGAATCGGCATCCGGACACTAGGGAGTTGACACTAAGTCTGGCGGCAAGGTTTCGCAGCTGGAAAGTGCCTTTTAGTTGCTTCGGCTTTCGGGAATCGAACCCGAACGCCCTCTGGGGTCGACGGCGCCCAGCCAGCACCGGCATGCGGCACGGCTATCAATACTGCGTGGC
>CAZWDD010000129.1:0-14656 GCA_964632345.1 uncultured Solibacteraceae bacterium
TTCACCAAGCATGGCGGGTTCGACCTGGAACTGCAGGCGACCGGGGATCTGGATGTCGATCAGCATCACACGGTCGAGGATGCGGGCATCGTGCTGGGGCAGTTATTCGCCAAGGCCCTGGGCGACCGGAAGGGCATCAATCGCGCCGGGTACTTCGTGATGCCGATGGACGAAACGCTCTCGGTGACGGCGATCGACCTGGGCGGGCGGCCCGCGCTGGTGTACAACGACAAGGTGAAGACCCGTCTGGTGGGCGATCTGCAGAGCGAGTTGGTGCACGACTTCTTCGACGGCTTTGCCGTACATGCGGGCGCGAACGTGCACGTGCTGGTGATGTACGGACGGTCGAACCATCACAAGTTGGAAAGTATCTTCAAAGGATTTGCGCGCGCCATGAAGTTCGCCTGTTCGACGGACGCGCGGCTGAAGGATCAACTGCCGTCAACCAAGGGCCTGTTGGAAGGCACAGCGCAATGAGCGGCGTGGCGGTGTTCGATTATGGCGCCGGGAACCTGCGCTCCGTGTTGAACACGCTGGAGGCGATCGGTGCGCAGTTCAACCTGGTGGACGATGCGGCCGGTTTAACGTCGGCCGACAAGATCATCCTGCCCGGTGTCGGACATTTCGGCCAGTTGCTGCGGTCGCTGGACGCGATGCGCGTGCGGTCCACCATCCTCACCTGCATTTCGGCGGGGACGCCGTTCCTCGGTATCTGTCTGGGTCTTCAGGCGCTATTTGAAGAGAGCGAAGAGGCGCCGGACGTGAAGGGCCTCGGCGTCTTCGAGGGGAAGGTGCGGCGGTTTCCCGAGGACGCGCGGGTACCGCATATGGGCTGGAACGAGTTGGAGGTGAAGGCCGGGTCGCGGCTGTTGCGCGGTGTGGGGGAGCATCCCTACGTCTACTTTGCCCACAGCTACTATGTGCCGGTGGTGCATTCGGCGGCGGCGACGTGCCAATATGCCGAACCGTTCACGGCCGTACTCGAACATGAGAACGTCTTCGGCGTTCAATTCCATCCGGAGAAGTCCGGACCGCTGGGGTTGCAAATTGTCAAAAACTTTATCGAGCTCTAAATCCTGGACGTTTGATTCCATGCTCGCCAAGCGAATTATTCCGTGTCTCGACGTGACGGCGGGGCGCGTGGTGAAGGGGATCAACTTCGTCAACCTGCGTGACGCGGGCGACCCGGTGGAGTTGGCTGAGCGCTACAACGAACAGGGCGCCGATGAACTGGTGTTTCTGGATATCACGGCGTCGAGCGATGAACGCAACACGATGGTGGACGTGGTTGCGCGTACGGCGCGAAAGGTCTTTATCCCGCTGACAGTAGGAGGCGGGATCCGCGGCGTTCCTGATGCGCGGAAGATCCTGATGGCCGGCGCCGATAAGGTAAGCGTCAACACGGCGGCAGTGCGGCGGCCGGAGTTGATCACGGAGTTGAGCAATGAGTTCGGATCGCAGGCCGTTGTACTGGCCATTGACGCTCGCCGCCGTCAGGGCGGGGGGTGGAACGTCTACACCCGGGGCGGGCGCGTAGACGAAGGCATCGACGCGGTGGAATGGGCCGCGCGCGGCATGCAGTTGGGTGCGGGCGAGATCCTGCTGACCTCGATGGACACCGATGGTGTGCAGACAGGCTTCGACTGTGAGTTGACGGCGGCCGTGTCGCGCGCGACGCGGATTCCGGTGATCGCCAGCGGCGGCGCCGGGAAGCCGGAAGACTTCCTGAAAGTGTTGACCGAGGGGGAAGCCGATGCGGCGCTGGCCGCCAGTATTTTCCACTTCGGCACCTACACGGTGGATGATCTGAAAGAGTATCTGGATAAGCACGGGATCGTTGTGCGGAGGCGCCGGTGAGCAGTCTGATTCTTCCCTGTATTGACCTGATGGACGGCAAGGTGGTGCAGCTTGTCCAGGGCAAGGAGAAAGCGCTGGAGGGCGACGCGCCGCTGGTGATGTTGGAGAAGTTCGCGGGGTTCCCGGAGATCCAGGTGATCGATCTGGACGCGGCGCTTGGCCGCGGCGCGAACGATTCGATCGTCGAGACCCTCTGCGCCCATGCCCGCTGCCGCGTCGGCGGGGGCGTCCGGACCGTGGAGCGGGCGCGGACACTGCTTGACCAAGGCGCCTACCGTGTCATCGTCGGGACCAGCGCCTTTACGGCGGCCGGGCCAAATAAGCCGTTTCTTGAGGAGTTGGCCGCGCAGATCGGTCCGGAGCGGATACTGCTGGCGCTTGATTCCAAGGGCGGACGCATCGTGATCAAAGGCTGGCAGGAGGCGACGAACTTCACGGCCGAAGAGATCATTGGCTCGCTGGAGCCGTACTGCCGCGGGTTCCTTTGCACATACGTGGACAAAGAAGGCATGATGCAGGGGACGGATCTGGACTGGTTCGCGCGGTTGCGGGCGGCGCTGTCTCCCTCCCACGAATTGACGGCCGCGGGTGGCGTAACGACGCTCGACGACGTGCGTGCTCTGCGCGGACTGGGAATTCACGCGGCGCTGGGGATGGCGATCTACACAGGCCGTCTGGATCTGGATGAACTCAGCGCGATGCGGTAGCGTGAGCAGTTTCCAGCGCGGTTTTCGCTATGTCTGGTGGAGGACGAAACATCGACATGGAACGGATCACCGTAGTGCCGCAGGGCAGGGAACAGTTGTCCTTTTCTTTTGAAATGCCCGCGGGGTGGGTACCGGTTGAAATCCCGGCGGAAGCCCCTGACTTCACCGACCCGAAGTTTTTTCAGCCCGTTGGCGTGGCTGCGGCGCAGTACGGCTTAGCCGTGTTTTCGGTTGGCGTGCGCCCGGCCTATGAAGATGGTTCGGTACGGGAGTGGCTGGAGTGGCTGTGCGATGCCGACGGCATCCGCTTGGACAACCTGCGGGAGATCGAGCTTGGCGACGCCGTGGGGTTCGCGTTTGACAGCGTGCAGTCCGACGGGCAAATGACGATGCAGATGCGCAACGTCTATGTGGAGGACGGCGGGCGTTTGTACGCCGTCTGCGCCATGGCGGCGGCGCAGATCTTCCCGGCGCTGGAGCCGGAGCTGGCAGCAATGGCGGCGTCGTTTCGGATGGTGACGACGTCAGGCGCCACCGCGCCTCTCGCTCCGGCTCTGGCCGTCTGAGCTGCCTTATTCCGGCGCTTTCAGCGACTGATGGGTAACCAGTTGCCAGCCCTTGGCGTTCTTCACGAACACGTGCGTGTAAAGCAGCCGCGCCTTGCCCGGCTTGCCGGCGGTGACGAACTCAAAGTTGGCGTCTCCATTGATGACGGCCGTGTTTCCGTAGACCCTTATCTTGAGGTTGTTGATATGCCCCTTGGCGTACTTCTGCCGACCTGAACTCATCGATTCGATGTAGCTCTTCTTCGTGTCGGCAACACCGGTCGAGTGCAGGTAGTAGAGGTCGTCCGCAAGGACCTTTTCCAGTTGGGGGAAATTGTTGGTGGTGATACCGGCCAGCCAGGCGTGCTCGGCGGCCTTCACGTCCTCTTCGGCCGACGCGGCGGCAAGCGGCAGCGTCATAGCCGCTGCCAGAATCAGGGTGAGAAATCGCATGAACACCAGATTAACTCAAGCCGTCCACTTGTCGAGGTAACGCTTGGCGGCCTGGACGCCTTCGAACTCCGTCATGCGCCGGCCCTCGTACTCGATGCCGACCCAGCCGCGATACCCGGCCGCGTCGACGATACCCATCATGCGGTCCATGTCGATGTCCTTTTCCCGGCCCTGTGCATCGAAGTCGTGACACTTGAAACTGACCCCGCGGGCAAATGGCATCAGTTTCCGGACCGCCTCGTACTTGTCGATCTCCTGCGGGAAATTGCCGAAATCCGGCAGCGTGCCGAGGTTGGCCAGCTTCGCCTGCTGCATCAGCTTCACCACCACGTCCGGATTCGACGAGACCCCGCCATGATTTTCAATGATGACGCTGATATTGCGCGCCCTCGCATATTCGCAGATGCGGGAGAAGCTCTCCACGCAACGCCCGACGAAATTGTCGATCTCGCCCGCTGTCGCCGGCTGTTTCTCACCTGGGTACATGTTGGTGCGGATCGCATGCCCCCCCAGTTCGGCCGTGATGTCCACCCACTTGCGATGGTTGTCGGCCGCAGCCACGCGCTGAGCTTTGTCGTTGTGGCCCATGAAGCCTTCGCCGTCGCACATGATCAGGACGCATTTCGTGCCGGTGGCGCTCATGTTGCGCTTCAGGCGGCGGACATAATCGGCCGTGGGGGCTTCCCATAGCCCGTTGACGAACTCCAGTCCCTCGATGCCGAACTGCTCACGGGCAATGCGGGGGAAGTCGAGGTTCGTGATCAGGCGGCTCTGGATGGCGCGATGAAGCGACCACTCGGCGAGCGAGGTCTGGAACTTTTTCGTCCCGGAACTCTGCGCGAAACTCAGGGAAGGGATGGCGGCGGCAAGCTGGAAAAGGGAACGGCGATCCATACCACTAGGCTACAGCGAACGGCGTTCGCAGAGCCAGCCTACAGCGACAGGAGTTCGGTCGGGTGATCGATCCAGAAGTCCGGGTTGTATTCCCGCATCTCGTCGTGGTTGCCGTAGCCATAGCGGACGGCACAGACATGAACCCCGGCGGCTCGTCCCGCCGCCATATCCGCCGTCGAATCCCCGACGAACAGGACGTCCTCAGGCCGGGCGCCGAGCAGTTCTAGCGATCGGTGAATGACGTCTGGCGCGGGCTTGGCCGGAAAGCCATCGGTACCTTGAACGTGATCGAAATAGGATAGAAGTCCAAACTGTTCGAGCACGATTCTGGTCATCGGGGTGCCCTTGGTCGTCGCTGTCCCTTTTCGGCCCGGGAGCGCGGCGAGCGTCTCTGGAACACCCTCATAGGGGCGAGTGTTGGCGTGGCCGCGAGCGCTGTAAATCTTTCGATATTGTAGAATCAGGTCGTCGACCCCGGCCTGGTCGACTCCCGGGACTAGGTCCTCGAACAGCTCCTGCAGATGCCGGCCGATGTAGCTGCGAAGGAAAGGAACAGGCTGCGGGGGGAGCCCGTTCCGGTCTAGAACTTCCAATACCGAACCGGTGATGTCTGGCGCCGAGTCTGTTAAAGTCCCGTCGACATCGAACAGATAAACCGGAAACGAAAGAGCCATTACGCGGGCTGTGGGCCTTCGGTGAGCGGGGGGATCCGCAGACCACCATCCGGGCGAACGGTGAGTGGCGTCGCGGCCGGTTTGTCATCGTCGGACTTGTCTGCGCGGATCGCCTCTCCCCGGATCAGTGCCATTACTTCGGCCCCGTCGAGAACCTCGCGTTCGAGAAGCGCCTCGGCAATACGGATCATCGCATCCCTGTGCTCCTCGATGATCGCCCGGGCTCGCTTGTAACCTTCGTCGACGAAACGGTGCACCGCTTCATCAATGCGGATGGCCGTGGCCTCGGAGTAGTCGCGGTGTTGCGATATCTCACGTCCCAGGAAGATCTGCTCCTCCTTCTTGCCGTAGCTCATCGGGCCCATGTCACTCATGCCCCACTCGCAGACCATCTTGCGGGCCATATCGGTAGCGCGTTCAATGTCATTGCCGGCGCCGGTGGTGACATGGTTCATGAAGATCTCCTCGGCGATGCGCCCTGCCATCAGAATGGCGAGCTGCGACTCGAGAAAGTCTTTGTGGTAGGAGTGCTTGTCGTCCACGGGGAGCTGCATCGTCAACCCGAGCGCCATGCCGCGCGGGATGATGGTCACCTTGTGCAGCGGGTCGGCATGCGGAATGATAGCAGCCACCAGCGCATGACCGGCCTCGTGGTAAGCAGTATTCTTCTTTTCCTCATCGGTCAGGATCATGGACTTCCGCTCCGTGCCCATGATCACCTTGTCTTTGGCGTGCTCGAAGTCTTTCATGGTAACGAGCTTGCGGTTCTGCCTCGCGGCGATGAGTGCCGCTTCATTTACCAGGTTTGCCAAATCCGCACCCGCAAAGCCAGGTGTTCCACGAGCAAGCACGCTCAGATCCACATCGTCGGAAAGCGGATTCTTCTTCGTGTGAACCCGCAGAATCTGTTCCCGGCCCTTCACGTCCGGGCGGCCAACCACCACGCGGCGGTCGAAACGGCCCGGCCGCAGCAGCGCCGGATCCAACACATCCGGCCGGTTGGTGGCGGCAACGAGGATCACCCCTTCGTTCGATTCAAAACCGTCCATTTCAACCAGCAATTGGTTCAATGTCTGCTCACGTTCGTCATGTCCACCGCCGAGACCCGCGCCGCGATGACGCCCGACGGCGTCAATTTCGTCGATGAAGATGATACAAGGAGCATTCTTCTTGCCTTGTTCGAATAGGTCGCGGACGCGGCTGGCGCCAACGCCAACGAACATTTCCACGAAGTCGGAACCGGAAATCGAGAAGAACGGGACGTTCGCCTCTCCTGCAATCGCTCGTGCCAGCAGTGTCTTGCCCGTACCGGGCGATCCCACCAGCAGAACGCCCTTCGGAATCCGCCCGCCCAGTTTCTGGAACTTCTGGGGTTCCCGCAGGAACTCGATGATCTCCTGCAACTCCTCCTTGGCCTCGTCCACGCCGGCAACATCCTTAAATGTCACCTTCTTCTGCTGCGAGGAATGCAGGCGCGCCCGGCTCTTGCCGAAACTCAATGCCTTATTCCCCCCGCTCTGCATCTGCCGAATCATGAAGAAGTAGAGGGCCAGCAGCAGAATGAACGGAATCGAGTTGATGATCAGCGAGATCAGGTTCGCGTTGGAAGCTTCCTTTATCTCGACATTGACATTCTTCTCCCGAAGCATCTTGTAGACGTCCGGAAAATTGCTCGGGATCAGCGTCCGCAGCGTACCTTCCGACTCGTCGACAAACGAGCCCTTGACCTCATTGGCCGTAATCTGGACCTGCTTGATTTTGCCTGCTTCCACGGCCGTCAGGAACTGGGAAAACGTCAGCGGCTGCTCCACTTTCTTGTTTCCCGGCTTCACAACCGTGTAAAGGATGATGACCAGACAGGCGATCACCAGCCAAAAGATCAACTTGTTCACATTCGATGACATTGCTTCCTCAAGATATGAGACGCCCCGACTGCCCGGATTGATACATCAATTCCAGCAATCCCTTATCGCACCAATCATTTAGAGAATACCCTATTGCAGCGCACCCAAACGAGGCTGGCTGCCGGTCCCGGCGGCGTGACGCGCGCCGAAACTCCAAACCGGTGCATCCAAACAATTCCTTCACTATCTGTAATCATCGGCCATAACCGTCTATCCCATGAGGGGACTCGGGCCCGGATGAACAGATCCTTTACCTTCTTCTCCCGAAGCATTCCCTCCGTCTGTAGCCGGTCTCCTGGCTGCCACGTTCGCAGTCGAAGCGGCGGCCGGATTCGGCACCAGGCCAGCGGTGTAACCTCATCCTTAGTATACTCCTGCCCATGTCCGCGGCTGATGTCAATCCGCCAGGGCCCGGCGACGATGCTCCCCGGTACTGGGAGTTCCAAATCGTATTGCTCTTCGCGCAGCAGCGCCGGTTCCATCCGAACCCAACTCATCGAGCGGAGGACACGGGCGCCAGGTATATCGATGCGCCCTTCGCCCGCCACCCCCATGGCGAGGGCATCGATCCTGTCAACATCCAACCAGTCCAACCGGCGGAGGTCCCCGCGAACCCTGCGCAAGGCTTCTCGAAGCACGCGGGACCGGAGGGCGGGGTGGAGTCGCCCGAGTTCCCGCTGGTCTATCACCCACCCTTCGCTGCTCTCCCCGCCCAGTCGGTCGAGCGTCCTGGCCGCCTCCCGGTTCCAGTACTCTTCATCGACCGCCGCCATCCCGGCAATTCTCCCGAGCGCCTGTTCGACATGCGGGTCCAACGCGCGCATCACCGGCAGCACCTCCGCCCGAATTCTGTTGCGCAGGAAGGCGTTGCTCTCGTTGGATGCGTCCTCCCGCCACGGGATTGCGTTCGCGGCAAGCCAGCGGCGAATCTCCTCCCGGCCCGTGGACAGCAGCGGGCGAATGACCCCTTCCGCCGTTACGGGCAGGATTCCCCGCAGGCCGGTAGTCCCTGAGCCGCGCAGGCATCGCATCAGGACCGTCTCGGCCTGGTCGGTGGCCGTGTGGCCGGTGGCAACCCTGTCGGCCACTCCCTCGGCCCGGAGTTGCGCAAAGAACCGTTGCCGCTCCCGGCGGCAGAACTGTTCCACATTCCCTGCCGGCTTCGCCATTCGACGTACGTGGAACGGCACTTGAAGCCGCGCCGCCAACTCCCGGACGAAAATCTCATCCTTGTCGGATTCGTCTCCCCGCAGTCCATGATTCACATGGGCTACCGATAGAGGCCCGCCCCCGCGGCCCGCCAGGTAATGGAGCAGAAATACGGAGTCCGCTCCACCCGAAACCGCGACAGCAAGGCGTGTTCCTGCGGGGATCATGTTATAACGGGAGATCGTGTTCTCGATTCGTTCGAGCACCGGATTTTATTGTAGAGGAGAGCTTCCCTTGACCGTGAATGAACGCGCGGCCCGCGTAAAACTGCTGCTTATGGATGTCGACGGCGTGATGACCGACGGCACCCTCTGGAATGTTCCCGATGGCCAGGGTGGTTTCGCGGAAACGAAGGGTTTTGATTCGCAGGACGGCATCGCCCTGCAATGGTTGAGCTGGCACGGGATCAAGACCGGGGTCATCAGCGGCCGCGTCTCGCCGGCCACCGAGATCCGTGCCAAGCAGTGCAAGATGTCCTATATCTATCAGGGGCATATTGAAAAGATTCCGATTCTCGAAGAGATCATGACCGACGCGCAGATTGCCGCCGATGAGATTGCCTACATCGGGGATGATCTGACCGATGTCGTGGTGATGCGCCGCGTGGGGTTGCCCATTGCCGTGGCCAATGCGAGGACGGACGTGAAATCGGCGGCCCACTTCATTACGGAGGCACGCGGCGGCCAGGGCGCCGTGCGGGAAGCCATTGAGATGATTCTCCAGGCGCAGGGCTTGTGGGACCAGTTGTTGGAGAAGTACGAGGTCAGGTAACTGTGATTGATGAATCCTCGGAACGCACGGCGTTTGAGGTGCTCGGGGACGCCGGGCCGGGCTTTCTGCACCAGTTGACCGGAGTGATTGCCCGCCGCGGCGGGGACATCACTTCGGTTCAGATCATGGAGAGCCGTCCGATGTCGCGTACGTACTTCGAGGTGGAGATCGCCTCGGACGCGGCCGGCATGCTGGATGAGTTGCGCGCGCTGCCCGTTGTTGCCGAGGTGCGTTTGGTGAACTCCATGCAGAAGATCTACGGCAAGCGGATCATCATCATGGGCGGAGGCGCGCAGGTGGGGCAGGTGGCGATCGGTGCCATTTCAGAGGCCGACCGCCACAATATCCGGGGCGAACACATCTCGGTGGATACGATCCCTCTGGTTGGAGAGAAGCCGCTGGCCGAGGCGGTACGGGCTGTTGCCCGGCTACCGCGCGCCAAGGCTTTGGTCCTGGCCGGTTCCCTGATGGGCGGAGAGATTGAGAAAGCCGTGCGCGAGGTTCGCGATCAGGGCCTTCTCGTCGTGAGTTTGAATATGGCTGGCAGCGTTCCGGATGCGGCCGACCTGGTAGTTACCGACCCCGTCCAGGCCGGCGTGATGACCGTGATGGCCGTCGCGGAGACCGCCAAGTTCTCGCTTGCCAAGTTGAAGCAGCGTATCTTCTAGCTGCTAGCGGCGATCGACGGTGAGCGCGAACTCCCGAACCATTTCGCCGCCCTGACGCAAGCGCACCCAGTAGCGTCCTGCGGCGAGCCCGTCGCCGTAGCGGAAGACCGCCCGGCCACCGGTTACGGTCACGGGGACTTCATCGACCACGCGGCCCTCCCCTGTTACGATCTGTGCTGTGGCCGGTCCGGTCTCAAGCCCGCCGGCATCCAGCCGCAAGTCCAGTCCGAAGCCTTCGAGGGCGACGCCACGCGGCTGCTGCGCCTCGCCGCGGAACGTCGCCAACTCGACGGTGCTCCATTGCTTCTCCGCAGGGTCCCCCGGATTCGGGCGTGCCCCTTCCTGCCATACGAGTACCGCCGCTAGCACGGCGAACGCCCCGGCCAGTGCGGGGGCAGGCAGCGGCATCCAGTCCAGCCGGAGGATTCGCCGCCATACGGATTCCGCCGCCGGCGCCATCGGCTCTTCCAGACGGGCCGCCTCGCGGAATACGGTTATAAATTCGGTTGTCTCGTCCAGCCGGTTCTGGCAGTTCTCGCAGAGCAGCAGGTGCTCCTCTACGGAACCGAGTTCCGGCTCCCGCAGCCGCCCCATGGCGTACTGCTCCAGCCACTCGTCATTGGGATGCGCCTTGCTTTGATCGGCCATCCGTAGCTCCTGGATTGAGAATGTGGTGCGATTGGTATTCATCTGGAGGACGTTCCCTCGTCCATCACCCAGTTAGTGCCCAGCACCAGCGCTTTTTCTCAACAATTTGTTTTCAGATGTCTTCGCCGCCTCCAGTCGCCGTTTTCCGAGTTCGGCGAAGCGTGCCTTGGCGCGGGACTTCAGTAAACGGAACTGCGTATCATTAAGCCCCATTTCCCGGCAAATCTGTTCTTGCGTCTGTTCGGAGAGGTAGAAGCGCGTTAGGATTTCGCGGTCGCGTCCTGAAATGCACTGCAGCACCTGTCGCATGATGGTGACTCGCTCCTGCCGCGCCGCGTTCTCCTCCGGTGTGCCCCGGCCGTCCGCAAGCAGATGGCCCTCTTCTACGTCCGTTCGTTCCCGGCGTTCTTCTACCAGATGGTCGATGTGCGTTGCCACCTGGCGCCGCACGATGGTACGGACATACCCCATCAAGCGCTCCGGTTCCCTCAGTTCTCCGCGCTGAATGGCGCCAAGAACCACAAGAAACGTGTCATGAACTTTGTCGTCAACATCCTGCGCACCCAGTTGGCGCGTCAGGTAGTAGCGAATCCCCTTTCCGAAGACGTCATAGAGCTTCGCCATCGCCTTCTGGTCGCCTGACCGGATACTTTCCACCAACTCCGCCCACTCGGCATTGGCGTTTTCCGGGTTTGTCGTCGTGGCGCGGAGCTGGGGCGAGTCTTCTTCGTCACCCGAACCGGGATTCATCGTATCGGAAATAGTCAGCATTGTGCCGCCTTCTCACCTTCTGGCCAGCAGAACATGCCCGGCCCACTGACGCGGTTCGGCTGCCGCGCCACCTTTCTTCAGGGACGCCAGCTGAGCGGCCCGCAAGGCCGCCGCCGAATTGGAATACTCTTCGGATGCAGCCAGGTTTTCGTGAAATGTACGGAAAAACGCGGTGGATTCATCCGGAACCGGCCACAAGGTCGCCAGTACCTGGCGCGATCCGGCCGTCAGCCACGCGCGTGTTAATCCAAGCAGACCCGACCCACGGACAGCATCCTGCCCAGCGGAGTGGCAAGCGCTGAGTACCACCAGGTTGGCCTTGAGTCGTAGCGCCGCGACGTCTTCCGCCGCCAGTAGTCCGGGACTGCCGTCGGGCCGTAGCGCCAGCGCCAGCCGCGGCCTGGTCCCATCGCCCGCCGGAGTCACCGTGTGCGTCGCAATATGGATAATCCCGGGTTGCCACTCGCTAAGGCGGGCCAGCACGGCCTCCTCTCCGCTCTCGGAGCCCTGTAGAAGCGACGTTTCAAAACCGGCGCGGCGCCACGCTGCCTGTGCCGACTCGGCCTCACGCCGTGTGCCCGGCAACCGCGGTAACTCTATTCCGGCACGGCCTGCATAAACGGACCGCTGCCAGAACCAGACGTTCTGGCGCCGCTCGTCCGCAACGTTGAAGATGGGATCCGCAATGGCCAGAAAGCGCCGGGGAGACACCTGCGGCGCTGTTTTGCGAAGCGCGTTCGGAATCAGCCGTAGTTCGATCGCTTCCGCCAAGAATTGGCCCCCGGGGAGCGGGAGGGCGGCAAATGGCACCTGAAACAGTCCCTCGTCGGCAACGATGTCCCAGCGATGAGCGCGCAGACAATCGCGCCGCAGCGAGCCCAACAGCGCATCCAGCAGTTCCGTCCCGCGAGACCGATGGTCGGAACGGTTTGCCGCTACGGCCTCACGGAATGCGGCGGCACGGCGCAGGATCTGGCTGCGCGCCGGAAGCTGCGTGCTGCGCAGCCCCTCGCTGGTCCACAGCCAAAGCCACGATCCGCCCTCATCAAGCCAGAAAGTCAGTACGGCGTTCCCATCGGCGGGCGGGTCGAGGGCCACGGCTGTTGGACGCTCATCCGGCGCCTGGGCCTGTTCCGCTTCCAGAATTGCTGCCCGCAGTACCCGCAGTTCCGCAGCAGCGTTCGCATCGCCCGCAAGCCACCTTCCTTCCAGCCGCCGGCTCTGGGCATATCGCGGATCTCCGGGCAGCGTTCGGCCGCTCTTTTCCAGGCTCCAGGCCCTCGTCTGCTGCACGACCGAGAACATTTCCGCCGCCAGCATGGCCGACGGTTTGCCCTTTTGCATCTTTGCCGCCGTGCGCAGGTGGGCGTCAACCAGTTCCGTGATCCGCCGCTCCGCGCCTAGGCGGAGTCGTTCCGCTGGCGGCAGCGCCTGCCGCCAGTTACCGGCTTCGTCGAGTGCCTTCCGGTATCGTTCGAGCGCTTCCGCCAGCCGTCCCTGGCCGGCCGCAATGTGACCCTCCTCCGCGAGTAGGTTCCACTCGGCCACAGGGATTTTCGCTCCCGCGTCGATCGCCGCACGCACTCGCGTCATCCAGTAATCCGCCGTTGCCAACTCCCCCCGCTTCCGGTAGAGACGTGCGAGTTTTCCAGCCGTGATCCCCTCGCGTGGATCCTGGCTGGCCACGCGCTTATACCAGGCAAGCGACAAAAGTTCTCTTGCCCGGTCCCACTCGCCGCCTTCAAGCGCCTCGTACCCCCACATGTCGAGAATTTCCGCCTCCTGACGGAGCGGTTCGCTGGCGAGCGTGGCCGTCTGCAGCGCTTCAGCAAGCGCGGGTTCGGCCGCCCGCAGGCCTCGCGTCTTCGCCGCCGCTCGGGCGAATGTCAGCAGGATGGCGATCCGCATTTCCGGTTGCTGCCGGGTGGGGCGCATCCCAGCGCCTCGCGCGGCGGCCTGCGCGGCGGACTCATAGTCGCCTACTTGAATGTAAACATTCGTGAGGTTTGCTTCGACGCTTTGCAATGTGGAGGTGTCGTTCGCCCGACGTGCTGCTTCGCGTGCATCGAGTAAGGATCGGATTGCGGCTCGGTTGTCGAACCGAAGCATAAACGCTGTGCTGAGATTCGCCAGGAAACGGGCTTCTGAAACAGCGTCGCCACCGAGGCGCGCCGCCTCGGTACCCGCTCGGTAGTGTTGAATCGCTTCAGCGTAGTTGCCCTTTTGCAGGGCAAGCAGCCCGGGCCGGCGGAACTTCTGATACCGTTCGCCGAGCCAGACCGTCTCCGGGTCCGGAGTTGAAAAAAAGTAGGGATGACCGCAACCGGCCAACACACCGAATCCCGCAAATAATACTCCTAACCACATCTCATCGCTTTCCTCAAAATCCAACAAGGGAAGGTCGCGATGGCTGGCGTCCTAGGAGTTCTCCCAACCGGGAGTACTCCTAGGATCATAACCAGAGTTTTTGCTTAGTGCAAGCTGCAAATACAGCGGTGGTGGTGTCTTGCGACTGTGAGCGCAAGAGTACTATTTACTTACGGATAGGGTCACAGTCCGGGGATAATGACAACGATAACGGTGTCCATTTGGCTCCTCGGATCGCGGTGAAATCTCTCTCACCTCGCCCTGACTGTACCAGTGGTTCCAGTACTGTCAATGGGGCCGTTTTTTTCAAGTTAATGAAAAGAAAGGAAATAAAAATCATCAACCGTTGTGAACGGTGAATCCGGCCGATCGCCAATCGCAAGTGTGGGGAGATCAATGGGGGGAAAGATTAAAACCAACGGCCTATCTGCCCAAAAGTTTGAAATCCAATAGATTTCTTCCGCCCTGGCCCACCCTCGCGCTCAATGTCCGCCTAAACCGATCTCAGGAAAATCCTAGTCTTGAGCGTGAGACCACCGGCTTTGCCGGGAGGCGAGCCGCAGTTTGACAATTCCGGAAGTTGATCGGAGCAACGCCAGCCCGTGAGCCGTCAAACACACGAATAGGCGTAGCCCCATGGACCCGTGCCACAGTTTAAGCCTTGCGATATCGGACTGAAACACCGCGGCATCTCCACACCGAAGTGCCGGAACCGAAAGAAGTACTCCGAACTCTTGCGGCGCGACGCAGAGCCACATTTCGACTGTCACCTGCTGGTGGTCCACTTACACAGGATGATCGCGTTTTCGCCGAAATGCGTTGTTGTCGAGGTGGCCGGATACAGCAAGAGCTAAAGCACAGGCACTTGGCGCGAGTACATGGACAGCGCAAACGAAGCCTCGAAGGACAACATTTCCGGGTTCGCGGACACCTCGTGTCAACCGTGGGTAGAGACGAAACGGTGCTGTGCGCGTACTCTGGCCGTCCAAAAAGCGAAGATGAATGGCTGGAACCATCGAAACAGAGCAGATACAGGGGCAGCCCCCAGATGACCCGCCCCTCAACCCGGGGCCCCGTTCGCGATCCCGTGAAGCGATTCGATCGCCTAACCCGTGAAGCCCCCGGTTTTGCCGGGGGGGGGACTCCCTACCGTTCGTCAATAGATTTTTGATTGGAAGAAGACGTTGC
>CAZWDD010000130.1:0-14585 GCA_964632345.1 uncultured Solibacteraceae bacterium
TGCACCTGGGCAATGAAGGGGCCGGCGGAGTAGCAGCGGGGGAGGCCTTCGCAGCGATCGACCTGCGGCTCGATAGGAGCGGGGGCGGCGAGTTGGGCGGTGGGCGTGGGGGAGGGGGCGGCGGAGGCTTCGGGAGGAGCGAGACCACGCCACTTGAGCGGATGTTCGAGTCCGACGCGGAACTGGGTGGCGGAGACGGGGAGAATTTCGCGGACAGCGAATTCAAGATCGTAGGAGGTGCCGAAGATTTCGCCGCCGCCGGGATGCCACTGGTATTCGACGCGGGCGTCGGCGGACTGGCCGGGCATGAGGAGGAATTTGGGATCGACTCGCTTGGGCGAAGCCAGGCCCATGCCGCGCAGGCCGGTGGACTCGTTCATCTGGAAGCGATTGCCGCGGTCGTCAATGGCGACGCCGGAGCCGGATAGGTAGCCGAGGATGAGGGGACGGGCGAGCTTGTTCTGGAAGCGGACGGTGGCAGTGACGATGCGGGTATTGCCAGAGGTGGAGAAGCGGAAATCGGAGACGGTGGCGGCGAAGGTATTGACCTCGGTGCATTGGGGAGCGGAGTTGCAGACTGGGGCGGGGGGCGCGGCGGCGGGTTTGGCCGGAGCGGCGGCCGGGGCAGCGGTGCGGGGGGCGGGGCCGGGGCAGAGGACCTCCCACTGCTGGGAGAGCCCGAGGCCGCCGCTGGCGTTATCGCTGCCGACGAGTTGACCGGTGGCCGCGTTGCGCCAGCGGGTGCGGCCACCGCCGATGTCGTTGGCAGGCCAGAGGCCGGCAAGGGTGTAGGGACGGCCGTCAATGGCCATGAGTTTGCCGGCGGTGCAATCGGCGCTGGCGCGGTAGATTTTGCCGCCGTCGGCGGTGAGTTCGTCGCTGATGCACTTCTTGAGCGCAGCGCCCTGGAGTCCCTGCGCGCCGCAAGACTGGGCAAAGGACTGCGGGGTCATCTTCGCTTCCGCGACAGCGTTGGCCGTGCCGGCGCCGGTCTTGCTAAAGACGAACGGGGTGGGACAGCGGCTGCAGACGGCGAGCCACTCCTGCTGGGCCTGGGGCCAGAGAGGAAGGGCAAGCAGAGCAAGAGCGAGCATGGCGCGGAAGGACGCCGCGCGCGGATTGTTACCATTGGCAGGTGCAGTTTTACGCATAGTTCCCGGTGGACAGTGCGTAGAAAAGCTGGAATCGCTGTCATGGAAAACGCAGGGAAGTTGACGCCGCAGGAGATCGACGCGCTGTTCACGCTGACGTACGAGGAGTTACGGCGGATGGCGAAGGCGGTGAAGCAGGGGGACCGGAGCGCGACGCTGAACCCGACGGCGCTGGTGAACGAGGCGTGGCTGCGGCTGCGGGGGGCGGGCGGGTTCGGAGTGGAATCGGCCGGGCACTTCAAGCGAATCGCGGCGCGGGCGATGCGACAGATCCTGGTGGAAGCGGCGCGGCGGCGGCAGGCGGGCAAGCGGGGCGGGGACGGAGTAACGGTGGCGCTGGGGGCGGAGGCAGGAGAGGTAGCGCCGGTGGCGCATGAGGTGCTGGCGCTGGAGCGGGCGCTGGATGAGTTGGCGGAATTGGACGCGCGGCAGGCGCAGTTGGTGGAGGCGCGGTTCTACGGGGGGATGGACATCGGGGAGTTGACGGAGGCGTTTCAGATCTCCGAGGCGACGGTGATGCGGGACTGGCGGATGGCGCGGGCGTGGCTGGCGAGCCGGCTGGGCGCTAGTGGAGTGCAGGCGGGGCGATGAATCTGACGGCGGCGGAATACGCAGAGTTGCGGGAGTTGTTTGCGGCGGCGGTGGAGATGGGCGAGGCGGGGCGGGCGGCGCTGCTGCGTGGGAACACGAAGCTGGCGCCGCTGGTGGAGGAGATGCTGGCGGCGGACGCGGCGGGGCACGCGCTGCTGGACGGCGGGGCGGCGGAGATGGCGGGGGAGTTGTTGGAACCATCGGGAGCACCGCGGAGGTGCGGGCCGTATGAGTTGCGGGAGGTGATGGGAGAGGGCGGATCTGGAGTGGTGTACCGAGGCTGGCGGGCGGACCTGGGGGCGTTTGCGGCGATCAAGGTGCTGCGGGATGCGTGGGTGTCACCGGAGCGGCGGGAGCGGTTCGCGCGGGAGCAGCGGACGCTGGCGCCGCTGCAGCATTCGGGGATTGTGAAGCTGCTGGATGCGGGGCTGACTGCGGACGGGACGCCGTGGTTCGCGATGGAGCTGGTGGAGGGGACGCCGCTGACGAGATACGCGGAGGAGGCGGGCCTGGGATTGGAGGCGCGGCTGCGATTGTTCGGGCAGGTGTGCGCGGCGGTGCAGTACGCGCATGAAGCGGCGATCCTGCATCGGGATCTGAAGCCGTCGAACATCCTGATCGACCGAACGGGCACGCCGCGGCTGCTGGACTTCGGGATCGCGCGGCAGATGGACGACGCGGGGGCAGAGGTGACGCGGCCGGAGATGCGGATGATGACACCGGCGTATGCAGCGCCGGAGCAGAAACGCGGAGAGGCGCTGGGCATCTACACGGACGTGTTTGCGCTGGGGGTGATACTCCGCGAGTTGGTGGCGGGAGCGGCGGCGGGAAAGACGGCGCGGAGAGAGTTGGAGGCGATCTGTGACAAGGCGGCACACGCCGAGCCGGGCCAGCGGTATCGCAGCGTGGATGGGCTGGCGCGGGACGTGGCGCGATACCTGGCGGGGGAGGCGTTGGAGGCGCGTCCGGACACGGCGTGGTACCGGACGGGCCGGTTCCTGCGGCGGCACCGGGGCAAGGTGGCGGCGTTGGCGGTGTTGGCGGCGGCGGCGGGGGCGAGCGGGGCTTACTTCACGTGGCAGTTGCGGGTGAGCCGGGACGCGGCAGTGGCGGCCGCGCTGCGGGCACAACGGATACAGGGGTTCCTGACGACGCTGCTGGAGGGCGGCGACGCGGAGGCTGGGCCGGCACGGGGGTTGACGGTGGAGACGCTGATTGAGCGGGGCGTGCGGGAGGCGGGACTGCTGGCGCATGAGCCTTGGGTGCAGGGCGAGGTGCTGGAGACGCTGGGCCGGATGACGGCGAAACTGGGGCGGCACGAAGCGGCGGCGAAGCTGCTGGAGCAGGCCGTGGAGAAGAACCGCGGTGGGGCGCGGGAGATTGGGAGCCTGAGCGCGCTGGCGCAGGTGAAGGGCGAGTTGGGGGAGTTCGACGCGGCGCAGGGGCTGGCCGAGCGCGCGGTGGCGGAGGCGGCACGGCGGCTGGAGGAGAGCGACGATCTGCGGATAGGCGCGAGCGAGACGCTGGGCGGAGTGCTGACGGAACGGGGAAAGTACAGAGAAGCCGTAGCGACGCTGCGGCCGGCGCTGGCGCGGCGGGAGGCCAACGGGGAACCGGCAGCGATTGCAGCGGCAGCGACGGCGCTGGCGAGCGCGCACTTTTACGCGGGCGAGTTGGAAGAATCGCGAGAGCTGAACCTGCGGGCCCTGGCGGCGCGGAAACAGGCCCATGGCGAGCGGCATCCGCTGGTGGCTGATTGCTGGCTGAACCTGGGGGCGATTGAGTTCGAGCGGGGACGGTATGGGGAGGCGGAGCGCTACTACCGGCAGGTGCTGGAGGTGAAGCGGGAGTGGTATGGGGCGAGGCATCCGGCGACGGCGTCGGCGCAGACGATGCTCGGGCGGGCGTTGGTGTATCAAGACCGGCACGGGGAGGCGCGCGTGTTGCTGGAGGAAGCGGTGGCGACGCAGCGGGCGGCGTTCGGAGGGGACCATCCGAACGTGGCGTCGGCATTGAACGACCTTGGGAACATCTTCGTGGGCGAAGGGAAGTATGCGGAGGCGGACCGGAGCTACCGGCAGATGGAGGAGATCTACCGGCGGACGCGAGGGGACGGGCATTATCTGGTGGCGACGGCGATGTCGAACCGGGCGAACGTGCGGCTGCGGATGGGGGATGCGGCGGGGGCGGAGCGGATTCTGCGGGACGTAATCGGGCGCTACACGCGGGCACTCTCAGCGGAGCATCCGAATACAGCGATTGCGCGGATACGGCTGGGACGGGCGCTGCTGCGGCAGAATCGGTACCGGGAGACGATTGCCGAATCGGGCGGAGGGTACGAGTTACTGGGCAAGCAGGCGAAGGCGCCGGTGAGCTGGCTGCAGGGGGCGCGGCAGGACCTGGCGGCGGCGCACGGGGCGTTGGGGGAGACGGAGTTGGCGGAGCGGTTCCGGCGGGAGCACGCGGAAGCGGCGAAGTAGGCGGCGTCAGGCGCGCTTCGGGCGGGGTTTGCGGACGGTTGGCGAAACAGGTTCGGCGAGGGGGAGACGGCCGGGTTTCGCCCAGGACTGGAAGACGACGGAGGTTTCGATGCGGATGACGGAGGGGGCGCTGGTGAAGTGTTCGTAGGCGAGGTCCTTGAGGTGCTCCATGTCACGGATGGCGAGGTGGACGAGGAGATCGAAGCGGCCGGTGAGGAGGAAGATCTGGCGGACTTCGGGGACTTTGAGGAGGCGGGCGGCAAAGGAGTCAACCGCGTTGCGCTTGTGTTTGGCAAGTTCGACGTGGACGAGGGCCTCCATGGGGACGCCGAGTTTGCGGAGATCGATATCGGCATGAGCGCCGCGGAGGAGTCCGGCCTCGGTCAACTGCTTCAGCCGCTCATGGCAGGTGGAGGGAGCAAGGCCGACGGCGGCGGCGAGCTCCTTGTTCGACAGTCGTGCATTCTTCGTCAATAGACGAAGTATTTCGAAGCTAATTCGGTCTAGAGGCTGGTTCTCCGTCATATTCCTGAATTCTATTCGATTGCACCGATGGAGTGAATTCGCCATGATGGCGGAATGAGCAGTGAAGTAGCAATTGCGATTTCCGATACGGAGAAGGAACGATTCCGGACCGACGGGTTTGTGGTGAGGCCGGAAATTCTGAGCGGGGGTTTTCTGGAGGCGCTGCGCGGGCGGTTTCCGCTGCTTTTTCAGGGGAAGTTCGATACGGGGATCTATCCCGACGAGTGGTACTGGCGAGAGGAGATGAGCCGGCCGGATGTGACGCGGCACATGGCGAATGCGTGGAAGAGCGACCTGACGGTGGCGCGGCTGGTTTTATCGGAGGAGATCGGCCGTGCGGTGGGGGAGTTGACGGGGTGGGACGAGGTAAGGCTGGGGCAGGACACGATCTGGTGGAAACCGCCGGGGACGAAGTCGATTTCCTATCATCAGGACACGTCTTTCATGCAGTTTTTGGACCCGCCGGAGACTGCGACCTGCTGGGTGGCGCTCGACGAGACACGAGCGGAGGCGGGGACGTTGGAGTATATTCCGGGATCGCATAAGTGGCCGCTGACGCCGCTGCCGGAGGAGTTCCACGCGAAGGACGACTACCGGTGGGGCATGCGGCGGGCGGCGGAGGTGGTGGGGGTGACGGCGGCGGAGGCGGTGTATGTGGAGGCGCCGGCGGGATCGTGCTCGATCCATGCGGGCGAGTTGTGGCACGGGTCGGGCCCGAACACGACGGCGGACCGGATGCGGCGGAGCATCGGGGTGCATCTGCTGCCGGGGCATGCAAAGTTCAGCTACCGGCACGGCGGATACATCTACCGGCGGTATCAGCGGACGGGGGTGGCGGAACTCGACGAGAGCTTCTTCCCGATTGTGTGGAGCCGGAACGGGCGGCGAACGGCGTGGATTGAGGAGTACCTGGCAAGCGGAATGCGCCGCTGATCTGCCATGATAGCGCCATGAAATCGATACGACGGACACTGATTGGCGCGGGATTGGCGGCGACGGCGGCAGCGGCCGCCGCGGGCAAAGAGAAGAAGAAAAAAGGGGGCTCCAAGCAGGCGCATTGGAAGAACGGCCGGCCGACGGACGGGAAGCTGCCGTTGTATTCCCCGGCGATCACCTGCAACGGATTCGTGTTTGTTTCCGGGACCGGGAAGATAGACGGCGGGACGCTGGAGGAGCAGACGAAGTATGTGCTCGACAGCATTGAGGCGAACTTGAAGCATGTGGGTTCGTCGATGGAGAAGGCGGTGAAGTGCAACGTCTATCTGAGCGACATCAACAACTATGCGGCGATGAACGAGGTGTTCCGGGGGCGGTTCGGGGAGAATCCGCCGGCACGGACGACGGTGGCGGTGGCGGCGATTCCGTTCGGCTGCCTGGTTGAGATTGAAGTGATGGCGGAGGCGTAGAGATGCTGCGGTCCGTCCTTTTCCTGGTGGCGATGGGCGCGGCGGCGGAGCCGTTTGCACTGCATCCGGAGAACCCGCACTATTTTCTGTATCGCGGGAAGCCGACGGTGCTGGTGACGTCGGCGGAGCATTATGGGGCGGTGTTGAACGGGAAGTTCGACTACCGGAAGTACCTGGCCACGCTGGAGAAGGACGGACTGAACCACACGCGGATTTTCACGGGGCTGTACCGGGAGGTGCCGGGGAGCTTCAACATTGCGCGGAACACGCTGGCGCCGGAGGAGGCCGACTGGGTGACGCCGTTTGCCCGGGACGCGGCGGGCGTATTTGACCTCGACAAATGGAACGAGGCCTACTTCGCGCGGCTGCGCGACTTCCTGGCGGAGGCGGAGCGGCGCGGGATCGTCGTGGAGGTTTGCCTGACGACGACGCACTACAACGAGACGCACTGGAAACTGACGCCGTGGCAGCGAAACCGGAACGGAGTGGGGGCCGGGTTGCAGCATACCGATCCGTGGACGCTCAAGGACCGGAAGCTGCAGGGTTACGTGGACGCGTTCGTGCGGAAGATGGCGGCGGAGTTGAAAGGGTTCGACAACTTCTACTTTGAGATCTGCAACGAGCCGTACATCGGGGGGCCGACGCTGGAGTGGCAGCGGCACATGGCGCGGGTGATCCGGGAGGCGGACGGCGGGCGGCACCTGATCTCGCAGAACATCGCGAACCACGAGAAGACGATCACGGAGCCGGATGGGAACGTCTCGATCTTCAACTTCCACTACGCGCGACCGCCGCGGGCGGTGGCGCAGAACTATTCGCTGGGGCGGCCGATCGGGATGAACGAGACGGGGTTTGACGGGTTCGACGATGCGGTGTACCGGCTACAGGCGTGGGATTTTCTGCTGGCGGGCGGGGCATGAGGCCGGGACGTTCGCGGCGCCGGGGACGACGCCGGGAGGAGGGTCAGCGGCGCTGCGGCGGCAGTTGGGATTGTTGAAATCGACGCTGGACCGTGTGGGGTTTGTGAAGATGCGACCGCAGGAAGGGATTTCTTCACATGGGCGCTGCCTGGGGGAAGAGGGGAAGGCGTATCTGTGCTACGCGCATTACGGGGAGTTGCGGAACGGGTACCGGCCGCGATACGCGGTGGAAACGGCGAAGAAGACGGTGACGTGGCGGGTGCAGGCGCCGGAGGGGAGCTATGAGGCGATCTGGCACGATCCGAAGACGGGGAAGGAGTTGGGACGCGGGCAATGGCAGGGCGGAGCGCCGTTGACGACGCCCGAGCACACGGAGGACATTGTGCTGGAGTTGCGGCGGAAGGGGCAATAGCGGACAATGAAGAGACCGGAGCCGCACCGGATACCTATTAGTTGACCACTGAGTCTCTCGGTTTTCGAAACTGACCACTTGGCAAAACGCGGCGCTCAATCAGTAAAGGGAGCCAAGTAATGGAATATCAGTTCACCGGATTTTCGCACCAGGGCGA
This sequence comes from uncultured Solibacteraceae bacterium, assembly GCA_964632345.1. Taxonomy (GTDB): domain Bacteria; phylum Acidobacteriota; class Terriglobia; order Bryobacterales; family Bryobacteraceae. Next base: position 7,643 of record CAZWDD010000130.1, read on the forward strand.
GATGCGCGAGTTTGCATTCGACGCGGTGGCACCGGACCGCAGCAAGACGCACTTCAAGGTGATTGCGAATCTGGAGTTGAGCCGGAAGTATCACATTGCGGTGCAGGAACTGCCGCTGTTGTGCCGCCGGTTGCTGGAAACGTCATGGCAGGGCGAAGGGTCGCGGACGTTCACGTTCAGCGAAGCGGATATGCAGAAGCTGTCGGCAACGCGGGACGCGGCGCGCGGGCAGGAGACGCACAAGCGGGCGATCCGGCGGGCCAAGCCGACCAATTCGCCTTGGCAGCAGCGAGCAGGCGCGGAACCGGGACAGTAGCGGGGGCATTCCCCTATGCTGGGGGAATGCGAGTGGCGCTGTTGCGAGCGGTGAATGTCGGCGGAACAGGAAGGCTTCCGATGGCCGAATTGCGTGATCTGGCCGGCAGGCTGGGCTTGCGAGAGGCGCGGACGTACATACAGACGGGCAATCTTGTATTCCGGGACGGGCCGGTGGAACGGCTGGCAGGTGCATTGGCCGAAGAGTTCGGACTGGCGACAGAGGTATTCGTGCGAAGCGCGGACGAGATGCGGGCGGTAGTGACGGGCAATCCGTTTCCGGCGGCGGAAGCGGCGAAGGTGCTGGTGTATTTCCTGCGGGACGAACCAGCGGCAGAAGCGGTGGCGCGAGTAGAGGAACTGGTCTTCGCGGCCGAGGAGTTGCGGGTGCGGGGGCGGGAGATGTACGTCCACTTCCGGGAAGGGATGGGTGCATCGAAGCTGTCAATGGCACGGCTGGAGAAGATGCTGGGGACAACGGGCACGGGGCGGAACTGGAACACGGTGCAAAAACTGGTGGAGATGATGGCGAGGTAGCCAAGGCGTGGGAGTTATCCGGGCTATTTGATGGCGACCGTTACCCACTCGCTTGGTTCAACGCCGAAGGGGCCGTCCATGCCGCCGATGCGGATGGGAACAGCGGGGCCGGGGATGGTGGATTCCGGGACGCGGATGTTCATCTGGAGGACGCCGGCAACGAGGCCCGGAGCGGCGCCGGCGTAGAGGACTTCGGTGGCGCGGTCCGAGATGAGGGCGAAGATGCGGAGGACGGGGCGGGAGGGATTGGCGCCGGTAACGCTGCCATCGGGAACCGGCGGATTGACGCGGCCTTCGCCGGTGCCGTAGAGGACGATGACGGATCCGCGGGCGGCGGGGTTGGAGGGGGAGTTGATGGAGCCATCCTCGTTGAGAATGGCGCCGGGGCCGCGGCCGGAGGAGTCCTGCGTGAAGACGCCGACGAGGGCGGGGGCGACCCAGAGGACGAGCGGATTGGAGCGCTGGCCCTGGTAGTCGACCTGGACGGTGGTGCGGCCGTTGATGGGAACGGAGTAGGGGACGACGGCGCTGAGTTGGCGGGAGGAGACGTAGATGAGCGGGGCGGGCGTGCCGTCGAAGAGAACGCGGACGCCGTTGAGGAGGGTATCGACGCGGTTGTTGGCGTCGAGTTGGAGGGTAGTGAGCGTTTCGGGGCCGAGGCCGCTGCCGAAGAGAGTAACGATCTGGCCGGGGGCGACGACGCCGGCGAGGCCGGGCTGATAGCTGGCGGCGCTGATGACGGAGCCGAGCGACATGGTGTTGCGGGACTGGAAATCGAAGCGGGCGAGGAAGGGGGCGGTGAAGTCCTCGCGATCGGCGGGTTCGTAGTCGGCGGCAGTACGGGGGAAGTTGATGGAGGTGGCGTAGCCGGTGAGGTGGGCATTGCCGGCAGAGTCGAGGGCGAGGGCGGTGATCATGTCGTTGGCGCTGCCGCCGAAGTAGGTGGAGTAGGTGAGGGAAGATGCGTCCGGGGCGAGGCGGGCGAGGTAGCCGGCGGTGGCGGTGCGGCCGCCGCCACGGCGGATGAGGCCAAGGCCGGATTGGAGGGCATCGGGGGTGACGGGAAAGTCAGGAGAGTTGGTACCACCGGCGACGATGGCACGGCCGGCGGAATCGACGGCGAGGGCGAAGACAAAATCCTCGGATCGTCCGCCGAGGTACGTGGAGTAGGTGAGGGAGGTGCCCGCGGGGTTGAGCTTGGCGACGAAGCCATCGCCGCCGGTGGCGGCGCCGGGCTGTTTCTGGAGGGCCTGTGGAGAGACGGGGAAGTTCTGCGAGGTGGTGACACCGGCGAGGTAGGCGCCGCCGGAGGGGTCGAGGGCGATGTCGAAGGCTGTTTCGGCGTTGGCGCCACCGAGGGTGGTGGCATAGAGGAGCGCGGACCCGGCGGGGTTGAGCTTGACGGCGAAGGCATCGGAGGCGCCGCCACCGTAGGCGGGTTGGGGAGCAGCGGCGGAGCGGGGGAAGGCGGGGGAAGAGGTGAGGCCGGCGATGTGAGCGTTGCCGGCGCTATCGACAGCGATGCCGTTGGCAGCTTCGGAGCCGGAGGAACCGAGGAAGGTGGAGTAGACGAGGGTGGAGCCGAGGGGATCGATCTTGGCGGCGATGACATCGGAGTCACCGCCAGCGTGGGCGGATTGAAGAGCGCCGGGTGTGACACGGAAGTCCCGGGAGGCGGTGGAGCCGGCGATATAGGCGTGGCCGGCGGAGTCGACGGCGATGGCAGGGAGTCCACCGGTGGGGTTTTCGTTGGCAGAGCCGCCGAGGTAGGTGGAGTAGACGGGAGCGGTGCCGGCAGGGTTGAGTTTGGTGATGAAGTAGTCATCGCCACCGCGGTTGACGGGCTGGACAGTGCCGGCGGAGACGGGAAAGTTGTTGGTGTTGGTAACGCCGATGAGGTAGGGGCTACCAGTGGAATCAACGGTGATGCGGTAGCCGGCGGTGGAGGGGGGAGAGGCCGAATCGGTGGCGGTGCCGGTGAGATAGGTAGCGTAGAGGAGAACGTTGCCGGAGGCGTTGAACTTGGCAACGAAGGCGGAGCGGCCGGAGCGGAGGATGGGCTGGAGCGCGTTGACGGTGAGGAAGCCTGATGTGGTGGTGCCGGTGAGGTAGGAGTTGCCGGAGCGATCGACGGCGATGCCGGCGCCGGCGGCGTTGGAGGCGGAAAGGAGAGTGGAGAAGGCGAGAACGGGATCGATGGTGAGGAGGTGGGAGCGATCGTAGGCGCCGATGGAGAAGGAGAGTTCGCCGGCGGGGCTGAGTTGGAAGCGGCCATCGACGGGGCGGCGGCCGGCGGGGGTCTGCTGATAGAGAACGGGGCGGCGGAGGCGGAGAGTGTCGTTGAGGAGAAGATCGCCGTTGGGGGAGAGAGACGGGCGGGCGTTGTGAAAGCGGATACGGATACGGGTGGGGTCGGCGTGGGGATGGACGAGGAAGTCGAACTCGAACTCGCGGCGGTGGCCGTAGTAGACGACGTCAATGCCCGGGTAGACGTTGCGGGCAAGGACGCGGGCGAAGTGGGGAACGTTGGTACGCCAAAGTTGGGGATCGGCGCCGGTGAGGTAGTTGCTGCGGCCGGGGAGGGGGGTATCGCCGACGATGGGGGCGGCGGGATTGGCGCCGGTGAGACGCATGGAGACGGAGCGGCCGTCGAGGTGGAGGAGGGCTTCGGTGGGGGAGAGTTGGAGGCCGGGGCCGAGGTGGTGGCTGCGGAAGGGGTAGGGGGAGGAGGGGTCGGGCTCGAAGGCGATGGGGATGTTGTGGAGATGGGAGTTGGCGTGCAACAGGGACAGGAGGGAAAGAAGGAATAGGCGGGTCATGGATTTTCCTGGAAAGCGTATAGGGCGCCGCGGGTGCGGACGTACATCTGATTATCGACAAAAGCGGGGGTGGCGAAAACCGGTTCGTCCATGTCATTGGTGGCGAGGGGTTCCCACTGCGCACCGGCCTTCAACACGGTGGCGACGCCGGACTGGCTGAAGAGATAGACTTTGCCGGCGGCGGCGACGGGGGAAGAGTAGTAGGTATCGAGCGCGCTGGGGAGGCGGCCCTGCTTGAGAATTTCGCCGGTCTTCGGGTCGACGGAGGAGAGAATGCCGCCGTCCTTGACGAGGTAGAGAACACCGTCGTAGAGAAGGGGCGAGGGGACATTGGGGAGGAACTTGCGCATGCTCCAGCGAACGGCGGAGGTGGTGACATCGCCGCGGGCGGAGGGGTGGCGGATGGCGAGGAGGGTATTGCGGGCGGAGCGGCGGGCGCGGTAGAAATCCCAGTCGCGGGGAGCGAGATAGCCTTTGCCGTCGAGGTCGAGCAGGTAGAAGCTCTTTTGCAGTTTGGGGTCGATTTCGTCCTGGACGATGCGGCCGTTTTTGTCGGCATCGTAGAGAGCGAGGGCTTCGGTCCAGGTGGGGGTTTCGGTGGGGGAGTCGGCTTCCCCGCCCCCTTCCCAGCCGTGGGCGTAGATCATGTCGCCGTCGATAACAGGGAGAGATTTTGGCTGCCAGGAGAAGCCGCGGACCCACCAGAGTTTTTCGCCGGTGGCGGCGCTGTAGGAGGTGACCTGGTAGGCGCCGGGGACGATGAGTTCGGCGGGGCCGGACCTGGGGGTAAAGACGGCGGGAGTGACGTAGGAACGGGTGACCTCGGAACGGTCGACACGCCAGCGTTCGCGGCCGGTGTGTTTGTCTAGGGCGACGAGGAAGGAACCGGCGTCCTGATCGCAGACGAGGATGACGAGATCGTTGTGGACGATGGGAGAGGAGCCGTGGCCGTTCACGTTATTGAAGGGGCCGAGGGGGGCGCGCCAGCGTTCAGCGCCATCGAAGGAGTAGGCGAGGATGCCGTAGTCGGCGAAGAAGACGAAGACGGTACGGCCGTCGGTGGCAGCGCTGGGGGAGGCGGGGGAGTTCACTTTCTGATAGCGCTCGATGCGAGGACGTGGGGCTTCGCGGTGCCAGAGGATGCGGCCGGTTTTGCGGTCGAGACAGAGGGTGAAGAGCTTGCCGCCTTCATCGCGGACTTTGTCGCCGCGGCCGGCATCGACGCGTTCGCCGCCTTCGGCGCCGGTGAGAAAGATAAGGCCGCCGGCGATGACGGGGGAGGAGTGTCCGAAGGGGATGGGGGTCTTCCAGACGACATTGGTGGACGGGCCGAAGTGGACAGGGGCGCCGCCGACAGGGGCGACGCCGGAACCGTTGACACCGCGAAACATGGGCCATTCCTGCGGAAGCAAGGGGAGAGCAATCGCGCAGAGTAACAGCAGGCGGGGCGGCATGGGGATATGATACAGGCATCGGTTAGACTAAAAAACTGTATGCGCATTGCCGTGAGCAATCCGGACAATATCGGCGATTTTGTGTTGCGACAGCCGATGCTGGCGGCAATTGAGGCCGATGGACACGAGTTATTGCTGGTGGTGCGGGATTTTGTGGCGCCGCTGGCGATGGAGTTGTTTCCAGGGGCGCGGGTGGTGGTGTGCGCGGGGGACCCGTACCGGCGGGAGTTCACATTGGGGACACCGCTGGGGCGGAAGATGCTGGCCGACATCCGGGGGTTCGAGCCGGAGTTATTGGTGGTGGCCGCGTTCCAACACACGCAGATGGAAGAGGATCTGGCCAGGGTGCTGCCGGATGCGGATTTCGTGGGGTTTCGAGGGCACCTGTTCCAGTCGCGGCCGGAATCGGTGATGGTATCGGAAATAGCGTTCCGCATGCAGGTGGATGTGGCAGTGGACGCACCCGAGTTAGAGAAGAACGCGCGGCTATGCTCCGCAGTGCTGGGGCGGCACGCGGACCTGGGTGCGCCGCGGATTCAGGCGACGGAGCAGGGGCTGGCGGTAGCGCGGCAGCGGGTGAAGGCAGCGGGACTGGAGGGGCAGAAGTTCTGGGCGGTTTGCGCGGGCGACATTGCGGACAAGAGCGTGAAGAACTGGACGCGGGAGCAGTGGGCGGAGTTCGGGCGAAAGCTGCTAGCGCGGCAGGACGTGAATCTGCTGTTTATCGGAGGCACGCACGAGCACGAGGCGACGGTGGAAATTCAGGACCGGATGGGGGAGGCTGGCTACCGGACGGCAACGTTGACGGGGCTTCCGAACAGCCTGGAGACGCTGGCGGGAATTCTGGAAATGTCGGAAGGGTATATCGGCAAGGATACGGGGCCGATGCATATGGCAGCGGCGCTGGGAAAGCCGGTGCTGGCGGTATTTGGCGGGGGACATTGGCCGCGATTCGTGCCGGCGGCGGAGCGTGGAGCGGCGTTCACCGTGGCGGTGCCGTGCACGGGATGCAACTGGGCGTGTCCGCTGGAGCGGTCCCACTGCGTGAAGGACATCCCGGTACGGACCGTGGTGGAGGAGGCCGAGCGGCTGATAAAAGGGCAGGCGGGCACATTCGAGGCCCGGGTGCTGGAGCCGCAACCGGTGCTGGCGGCGGCGATCCTGCGGGAGACGGTGGAGGCGGCGCGGCGGGACCGGCAGCGCTTGGCGGCGGAGCGGATCAACTTCGCGCAGTGGCACGATGACCGACTGCGCGAGATTTCGCAGTTGCAGGGGCAGTTGCGGGAGGCGCTACAGGACCAGGGAGAAGGGCAACTGAGCGAGGCGCAGCGGGAGATCCGCGCGATGCTGGCCGGACCAGGGGAGCAGAGCCCTGCGGGCGAAACACGAGCCGAATGGCTGGAGGCTCAACTGCAAAGGGCGCTGACGCTGCTGCGCAAGGCGGAGGTGCTTGAGGAGCGGGCGAAAGAACTGGAGTTCGAGTGCCGGCTGCAGCGAGCGAAGGGGCAGGAGAACGTGGAGGCCCGGGAGCGGGCGGAGCGAAAGCTGGAAGGATTCCGGAAGCGTATCGGCCGGCGGGTGCTCGAAGCGCGCGGACAGGTGGAGGCGATGGCGCAGGAGCGGTTAGGCCTGCAGGAGAGGCTGGCGGAAGTGACGATGCGATTGAACGCGGTGGAGGGGCGCTATGAAGGCAGAGTGGCGGACCTGGAGTTGGAACTACGGCGGAAGGACGAGGAGTTGGCGAGTGCGCTGCAGTTGATCCCAGACCTGCGGGATGAGCTGAATGCAGCCGTGAAGGAACTGCGGGAACGGGAGGCA
>CAZWDD010000131.1:0-12513 GCA_964632345.1 uncultured Solibacteraceae bacterium
TACTTGTGATCGTGGCAGCGGGCGCAGGCGGCCGTCAGTCCGAGGAAGCCGCGCGTGACCATGTCCACGCGGTCATGCCGTTCGTCGGCGCGGGCCTGCGGCGGCTGCGTGATGCCATAGTACCAAGGGCCGAGGCCAAAGAGACCCAGACCGCCGATAAGTTTTGAGTTATCGCCGGGTAAAAGGTCCGCCGCCAACTGCGCCGTGACAAACTGGTCATAGGGAAGGTCGTCGTTGAGCGATTGGATTACCCAGTCCCGGTAGCGCCATGCGTTCGGGTAGGGCTTGGGCTGGGTGCCCGTGAAGTCATCCTCGCCGAAGCGGGCTACGTCGAGCCAGTGGCGGCCCCAGCGCTCGCCGAAACGGGGCGAGGCGAGAAGCTTGTCGACAAGCTTGGCGACCGCGCTGGAAGAACGGTCGTTGAGGAACTGTGCCGCTTCTTCGGGAGTGGGAGGGACTCCAGTGAGGTCGGCATACAGCCGGCGAAGAATCGTGCGGCGGTCGGCGCGAGGGTTGGCCGGAATCCCCTTTTTTTGCAGGGCGGCACGAACGTGAGAATCGATCGAGCCGGTGACGGGCGGGAGCGGCTCGGCAGACCAGAGCCGCGCGGCGGCGCGCGGCGCGGCGGCGGAGGCCGGCCACGTGGCACCTTCGCGAATCCAGGTTTCGAGCGCCGATACTTCTTCTGCCGTTAGCGGCTTGTCCGGCGGCATGCGGAGCGTGGCGTGTGAATGCCGGACGGCTTGGAGCAGTAGGCTGTCGGCGGGGTTGCCCGGCACGGCCGCAGGCCCGCGTTTACCACCCTTCAGTAGGCCTGCGCGGGAATCGAGTTGCAGCCCGCTGGCGGCGCCGGCGCCATGGCACGGCTGGCATCTCTCCACGAGCAGGGGGCGGACGCGGTTCTCAAAATGCTCGTCGCCCGGCGCGGCGAATGCAGCGACGGCCAGCAGAAACAGGGGCCCTCTCACGCCCCTATTCTATCCCTTATTTCTCAGCAATCCAGACGAGGAACAGTCCGTCCGGATCGACATCTTCCCAGTAACTGATCGGCCTGCTTTCAACGCGACGGCAGTGGCGCGCAAGCAGCGATTCCAATTCCCCCTGGCCAAACCAGCGCTCCCACTCAGGCGTCTCCAGCCGCCCCCAGTGATCCCTATTCTTGTCGATGATGACGATGTGGCCGCCCGGCTTGACGACGCGGCAGAGCTCGGCAACGGCGGACTCGACATCAACGGCGTGTTCCAAAGACTCGGTGGCGTAAAGGGCGTCAAACGAGGCCGTGGCGTAGGGCAGGGAAGTGAGAGATCCGGCACAGGCGTGTAGCGGCGGCTGCACGAATCGGAGCATCGCAAGTGCGATGTCCATACCGTGGATGCGGGCGCCCGGATGCTCTGCGGCGATGACGCGGGCAAAACGCCCCTTGCCGCAGCCGGCATCAAGGACTCGCTTGCCAAAAAGATCGCCGAACGTTTCCAGAATGACGCGGACGTGCAGGATTCGTGGATCGATCGTCGAAGGGAAGTGTTCTTCGTCGCCGGCCGACTCCTCAAAGGTACGGCGGATCCGCTGTTGCAGATCCGCCGTTAGTGCGGGAGACTTCCCGCCGAAGAGTTGCCGCAGCCAAGTCCTCACGTCTACGGGTTGGTGAGGAAGATGGGCATTCCAGCCTTGCCCGTGTAGTTGGGGCGATAGCGCTCAATGTTGTACATCGTTTTGATGTCCACCTTGCGCGGCCCAAGCTTGGGATCGGGGATTTCGACCATCGCATAGCGGCCGTCGTTGATGGCGGCCATCAGCCCGCTCTTGCCCTCGAGGATGGCATCAAAGGCCATGTTGCCGAAGGTGGTGGCGACCAGCTTGTCGGTGAAGTCCGGGGACCCGCCGCGCAGTTCGTAGGTCAGGTCGCTCACGATGCAGTCGAGTTTGGCCCGCTTCTTGAGCTCATCGGCAAACGCCTCGCCGACGTTCATCTTCTTGCGGTGGCCGTAGTCGTCGGGTTCGCCGTACTCCTGCACCACATAGCCTTCCCATGCCGCTCCCTCCGAGAGAATGACGAGCGCGTACTTAGAAGGATTGTTTTCCTTGTCATGGACAAGGAGGTCGGTCATCCTCTGAATGTCGAAGGCATATTCCGGAATCGCACACCGGATAGAGGTGACATAGGCGGTGTAGAGCGAGGTGTAGCCGGCATCCCGGCCGAACACACGGAACACGCCGACGCGTTCGTGCGAGCCGACGGTGGTGCGCTGGCGCTGAATCGCGTCATGCGCGCGGGTGACGGCCGTTGAGAACCCGATGCAGTACTCGGTGTTGCGGACGTCGTTGTCCATCGTCTTGGGGACGCACACCACTTTGAAACCCTGCGCGTGCAGTTTCTGGGCGTAGCTCAGCGTGTCGTCGCCGCCGATCGCCACCAGGGTGTCAACGCCAAGCGACTCCAGGTTCTTGATGACATGTTTGGAGACATCCCACGCCTGATAGGTTTCGCCCTTTTTGGTGACCATCTCGCTGGGAAAACTGTCGGCGCTGAGGAACGGGGGCAGCTTTCGCATCCGCGCCGGATTGGTGCGGCTGGAGTGGAGCGCGGTGCCGCCATCACGATCGATCGCGCGGGTGTTCGTGCGATCGAGGGGGCGCAGGTAAGCTTTTCGCGACTCCTCGTCCTCCATATTCAGGTGGGTGAGCCCCTCCCATCCGCGACGGAAACCCATCACGTCCATCCCGGCTTCGCAAGCCCGGTAAGTGACCCCTTTGATGACCGAATTCAAGCCGGGGACGTCGCCGCCGCCGGTCAGTATCCCAATTCGCTTCTTAGCCATTTTCTCAATTGTACCAAGCCATCCATGGTATTCTTCGATGGGCGCCGATGCCCGCACGAAAGGAAAGTCAGCATGCCGGCCAAAGCAGGAGATCTCGTTCGCGTTCACTACAAGGGGACGCTTTCCGACGGGACGGTATTTGACTCGAGCGAGGGCCGGGAGCCCCTGGAGTTCACGCTCGGGCAGGGGATGGTGATCCCGGGTTTCGATAGCGCGGTGACCGGCATGGAAGTGGGCGGCAACGTTGTGCGGACGATTCCCGCGGCCGAGGCCTATGGCCCGGCGCGTGAGGAGATGGTCATCAAGATTCCCAAGGACCAGTTTCCCGAAGATATGCCGTTGGAACTGGGGCAGGAACTGCAGTTGCAGGGCCCTGGCGGTTACCTGATTGCCCAGATCGTCGGCATTGAAGAAGACGGCGTCATCCTTGATGCAAATCACCCTCTGGCAGGTGAGGACCTGACCTTTTCGATCACGCTGGAATCGATCGGCAGTAAGTTGATCATCCCGTAGAAAATCGGGCTAAAATCGCCTTATTTGTGCGGAATTTTGGTGATGTATGATGCAAGCGTCATGCAGACCAACCGTCGTCAAATGCTCCGTTCGCTAGCCGGCGCCGGAGCCGCGGCATTTTGGGCAGATGTGGACCTGGAAGCCTATCAAGGCCACATCAACACGAACTCGAAACCTTCGGACCTGAAGATCACCGATCTGCGCGTTGCCGTTGTACAAGGCGCGCCGATGACGTGTCCGCTGATCCGTATCGACACGAATCAGGGGATCTACGGACTGGGCGAGGTGCGCGACGGCGCCAGCAAGAACTACGCGCTGATGCTGAAGCGGCTGTTGTTGGGCGAGAACCCCTGCAATGTGGATAAACTTTTCCGGAAGATCAAGCAATTCGGGTTCCACGCGCGACAGGCGGGCGGCGTCTGCGGCGTGGAGATGGCGCTGTGGGACATTGCCGGCAAGGCCTACAACGTACCCGTGTGTCAAATGCTCGGCGGGAAGTTTCGCGACCGCATCCGGCTGTACGCAGACACCGATGTATCGCCGGACAAGAACATCTTCGCGCAGCGCCTGAAGGAGCGGCGGGACCGCGGGTTCACGTGGCTGAAGATGGACGTTGGCGTCGGGTTGGTGTCGAAGACGCCGGGGACCGTGACGCAGCCCGTAGGCATGACTTCACGCGAGGCGTTCATGACGCCGCACATGTTCACCGGGATGGAACTGACTGACAAGGGTATCGGGATGATGGCCGAATACGTGGAGCGAGTCAGGGAAGTGGTTGGTTACGACATTCCGCTCTGCGCGGACCACTTCGGCCATATCGGAGTGAACTCCTGCATCCGGTTGGGCAAAGCGCTGGAGAAGTACAACATGGCCTGGCTCGAGGACATGATTCCATGGCAGAACACGGCGCTGATGAAGAAGATCACCGACTCCGTGGACATTCCGATTCTGACCGGCGAAGACATCTATTTGAAGGAGCCATTCATTGAACTGGCGCGCGAGCATGCGGTCGACATTCTGCATCCGGACCTGGCGTCTTCCGGTGGCATTCTGGAAACCAAGAAGATCGGGGATGCCATCCAGGAGTACGGCGTGCCGATGGCCATGCACTTCGCCGGGACTCCGGTCAGCTGCATGGCGAACGTCCATTGCGCGGCGGCGACGGAAGGCTTCCTGGTGATGGAATTCCACTCGGCCGATGTGCCATGGTGGGAAGACATGGTCAACGGGATTCCCAAGCCGATTGTCGACAAGGGCTTCATCAACGTGCCCAATGCTCCCGGCCTCGGCGTAACGCTGAATGACGAGGTGGTGAAGAAACATCTCCATCCGGACCATCCAGCCTACTTTGCGCCGACGCCCGAGTGGGACAAGGACCGCACGAACGACCGGTTGTTCGGCTTTGGTGGCGGGCGGACCATGGCGCGCGGATGAGGCACGCAAGCCGCGAGTTGGCGATCCGGTTGGAACAGGCTGGCGTGGCGGCGGCACTCGACGCAGCCGCCACGCACCGCTGCCTGTTTCCGAACTCCTCTGCCGAAGTTATGGAAAGTGGCAGTGGCGTGGCCGTTTTCATCGACGAGCAGTCGCCGCTGACACAGGTGCGCGGCGTCGGGATGGCAGGGATGACGCCCGAATCGGACGTCGACGAAATCGAATCGTTCTTTGAGGAACGGATGGCGCCGGTGGCCATCGTCATCAACCCGTTCACGGACGCTGCGCTGCTCACGCACCTCGCGCGGCGCGGCTACGATTTCGGAGCCTTCGAGAACGTGATGGTGCGCGGGGTCACCTCGTCCGACCGAGGTCTGTTCCCGGAGGTAACCTTGGCGGACAACAGCGAAGACTGGTGCCGCGTGATGGTGGAGGCTTTTTATGACGAGGACTCGCCGATGGGGATGGAGTTAGCGCGCATTCTCTTTGCACTGCCCAAGCGGCGTAACCTGATCGTATGGGCCGAGGATGATGGTGCGGGTGCGGCGCAGTTGGAGATTCACGACGGACTGGGCGTGCTGCAGTGTGACGGGACGGTGCCGCGCTATCGCGGGAAGGGCGTACAGACGCGTTTGATTCAGGCGCGCGTGGCGCTGGCAGCCGAAGCCGGTTGCGACTTGGTGACGGCGGATACAGCGCCCGGCAGCCAGTCCCAGCGAAACTACGAGCGACTAGGCTTCCAGGTCGCGTACACGAAAGTGACGCTAATCAAACCTTGTTTCTAAGCCGCGGCGGCGCATTATTCCGGTAGCTCATCGCGAGCAGTTCGGCTACTTCTTCCCAATCCGGCTTTACGGGATCGAGCTTCAGTGACACCCAGCCATGCTGCCCGATGTACGGCGTCTTCAAGAATCGCGGGTCTTCGAGGAAGATGCCCTGTTCCTGTTTGGATGCCTTAAAACAGACAGTCCAGTGCCCCTCGTCCTGGCCGAAGACGGCGATCATCTTGCCGTTCGCTCCTCCGGCGCGAAACCAGGGGTGGCCGAAGGACTCGGTCTCAACAACTTCCGGCAGCGCGAAGGCCAGTTTGCGGACCTTCTCCAGATACCTACGGCCGCGAACGTTCAGCTCAAGCTGCATGAGCCCGCCACCATAGATACGCGACTCCCAGCAGGAAGCCGATCAGCGCCTGGTACTCCTGGTTGTGCAGATACAGGGCCTTGGAGAAGCGGCCCTCCGATGGGATGCCGGGGAAGCGGGGAATCAGCAGGGGAACCGAGTCCGCATATCGTCCGTAACCAGGGAATAGGTTCCGAAGGTGCTGCTCTTCCAGTTCCATCACCGGCAGATACACGAGCACGAAGACGGCGGCAAAAATGCCGCCGACCCACCAGGACTGCGCCGCGACGGCCAGTCCCATCGCCGTGATCAGTGTGCCGAGATAAAGCGGGTTGCGCGTGTGGCGATACGGCCCGCTGTCGACCACGCGCTGATTTTTTGTCAAGTGGCCCGCAGCCCAGGCGCGCAGCGCGAGGCCGCAGAGAGCAACGGGAACTCCATAAAGCAGGCTCTCTTCGGTGGGGTGGCTGAGCCAGGCGAAGGCGATCAGCAACCCAAAACCGGAGGGCACCCGGAGGCGGGCTACCGCGTCGGCGTAGGGTTTGGGGAAGCGGTAGTTAGGCATGTCTGTAGTTGCTCGAATACAGCACGCGGCGTGATGGCGCGCATGCAGGGCAGGATTTCATTCAGGCGGCGGTAGGTAGTGGGCGCGCCGGGCGTCCGAAGCGTTGCGATGGAGTTTCCATAGGGCCCGTTTCGCGCCGGATCGGTGGGGCCGAACAGGGCCACGCCCGGCTTGCCGAGCGCGGCGGCCAGGTGCAGCGGGCCGCTGTCGAGGCCCACGACGGCCGCGGCGCGCCGTGTGGCGTCGAGCAGTCCCCCAAGCCCCGAAACATGCTGTGTAATCGGGCTATCGATACGTTGCATCACGTTGAGCACCAGTTCGGCCCCCGCCGCACGCAGCAGTTCGGCGAGTTCCGCGTAGAGTTCGAGCGGCCACTGTTTGGCCGGCCAACCGGCGAGCGGACTGGCCAGCACGAAGGGCACATCCGGCAGGGTTCCTTCTGGCTGTCCGGGCGGGAGCGGAAAGTCGATCACCCGCCGCGTCGCGCCGGCGGCCACCGCCAGGTCCAGGTTCCGGTCGACGACGTGAGTACTTGCCGGGGTTATGCGGCCCGTGTAGAAGAGCGCCGCGGCACGTTCCCGCAGGTGGGGTGTCGAAAAGCCGAAGCGGCGCGGCGCACGCGAAGCCCTCGCCAGAAGCGCCGACTTGAGCAGGCCTTGCACATCCACGGCCAGTTCCACCGGGTTGCCCCGGAAATAGTGCCACGCCGATTGCAGGCTGGCCGGGGAGCGGCGGTCGACAGGCAGCACGTGGTCGACGTCGGGGTTGCCGGCAAGCAGCCATTGCCATCGCGGGTCGATGGCCCAGGTAAGGCGCGCGTCCGGGATGGATCTACGAAGCGAGGCGGCAGCAGGGAGGGCGTGCAGTACGTCGCCGAAAGCACCCAGGCGGACCAACAGGATGTGGGGGCCCCTAGCCATTCTGGCGGTTGTGAACATGGCGGATCAACGCGGCGCGGCGATCGAGATCGGCCTGGCGTTCGTCGATAACAACTGCAGCCGCCGTTAGCGCCGCTTCTCCGATGACGACCAAGTCGACATCGCGGCACGCCGCGGCCAGTTCGGCGCGGGCATGAGCGGACAGCAGCGGGTCAGGCGGATCGCAGATACAGATAGCCAGAGAACCGTACTCGGCGGCGAGTTCCTGCAAACGGGCAGTATGCGTGGAGACCATCGGATCAAAATATGCCGCAACAACGGCCCGGCTTGCAAGCAATGTGCGCGCGCTGGCGGCCGGGACGATTTTCGTACGGGAGTCGTGCATGTCTCTCCATTTTCGCTCAGAGCGGATTGGCGCTGTTCAGCGCGATCAACTCCTCGGCCTCGCGGACAACGCGGGAGGCGTCCACGGCCTTCATGCACCGATGGTCGATCGGACACTCGCGCAGCAGACACGGGGCGCAGTCCACCCGTTCCCGCACGATGCGTGCCAGTGGGCCCGTCGGGCCGGTGGCTACATGGTCCGTGGCGCCGAACACAGTTACCGTCGGCACTCCCAGCGCACTGGCGATGTGCATCGCGCCGGAATCGTTGGTGAGAAAGGCGAGGCATGCCGCGGCGACGGCGATGAACTCATCCAGTTTCGTCTCTCCGGCGAAGTTGTAAACCGGGATGCCCTCGGCGGCGATGGCCGTCCGGATCTGCTCGCAGAGCGCACGTTCATCGGCCGAGCCAAATAGCGCAACCCCGGCACGATGGCTCCTGGCCAGCGCCGTGCCCGCCTCGGCGAATCGTTCGGGCAGCCAGCGCTTGGCAGTCCCATAGGCAGCTCCCGGGCTGATGCCGATCCAATCGCCGTCAAGCGATTTCTCCCGCAGGATGCGGCGGCCCTGCGCATGGAGCCGGTCGACCCCCGGCAGGCGGATGGCGCTCGACTCCGGAATGCGTTCGATCAGTCCGGCGCGGCGAAGCAGTTCCAAATAATAGAACCGTTGGTGGTTGGGGATTTCGCCTGTCTTGGGCGGGGCAATGGGGTCGCTCAGCAGGAGCCCCCGTCCGTCGCGTGCGTAACCGATGCGAACCGGTATCTGCGCAAGCCAGGCGATGGCGGCCGATTCAAAGGAGTTGGGAAGCAGGATGGCGCAATCGAAGTTCATCCGCCCCAATTCCCGGGCAAAGCGCCACTTCGCCCGCAGCGACTTGGCGTCGCGCGGCAGGTCATACGGGATCACGTCGTCGATCAGCGAGCTGTCGTAAAGTCCCGCCACCCACGGACGAGCCAGCAGTGTGATTCTGGCATCGGGGAAACGGCGGCGCAGTTCCCCCATCGCGGGCACGCACATCACCGCGTCGCCGATCCAGTTCGTGGCGCGCACCAGAATTCTTTGGAAGTCCATGCGTTACAATTTGGCCGTGACGGCCGAAGAGAAGCGACTGCTCCAGGAACAAGGGTACCTGATCGTGCGCGGCGTGATGGATGCCGGCTGGTTGGAAAAAGTGCGGGGGGAGACGGCCCGGATTCTCGCCGAAGAGGGCGATGAGGCGGGTGGCGAGTTTCGCAGGGAGGCCGGGTCGGACCGCCTGGCGAACCTGGTCGACAAGGGAGAGTGTTTCCGCCGCCTCGTTTCACACCCGATGCTGTTGGAGGCGGCCGAAGCGGTCTTGGGCCCCGATTGGAAACTATCGAGTCTCAATTACCGCGCCGCCCTACCTGGTGACTTGAGCCAGCAGCCGCTGCATTGTGACATGGGGCTGGTTCCCGACGCACAGGGCAACCTGGTGTTCAACTCCATCTGGATGCTGGACGACTTCACTCCCGATAACGGACCGACGCGGTTCGTCCCGATGTCGCACCGCTCGGGCCAGATTCCGCAACAGGTGCTGGCCGACCCAAACGCGCCGCACCCGGACGAGCAGGTGGCGCTCGGCCGGGCCGGTGACGTAATTCTGATGAATTCGCATATGTGGCATGGGGGGACGGCCAACCGCACCGAGTCGCCACGCCGCTCTCTGCATGGCTTCTTCGTTCGTGGGGATCAGCCGCAACAGCAGTATCAGAAGGGGCTGCTGCGGCCGGAAACCCTGGACGCCCTGTCTCCTCTCCTCCGCCGCGTTCTCGCCATCGACGACGATCGCAATGACCGGCTTTCCTCCACCGGCAGCGGCAAGAGCGGTTTTCTCCGCTAGTGAAAACTTCCTAACGGCTCGCGCCGGCAATTCGAGTACGCTTATTTGGAGAACATGAGCGACGCAAACCCACTCCTGTCGATCCCTTTCGCGATTCCTTTTGATCAGATCCGTGCCGAGCATGTTGAGTCCGGCATCCGCCAGTTGATCGCCGAGGCCCGTGAGCGTATCGACAGCATTGCGAATTTTGATGGCCCCCGGACCTACGAAAACACCATGTACGCGCTCGACCATGCCACCGAGCCGCTCGACGTCGCCTTCGGGGTTGTCCGCCACTTGGAGTCGGTTGCCACCTATCCGGCCCTGCGAGAAGCGCATAACAATGTTCAGGCCGACGCCAGCGAGTTTTATTCCAGCATCCGGCTGCATGACGGGCTCTGGCGGGCATTGAAGGATTATGCCGCCACCGAAGAGGCCAAGGCACTCTCTGGCGTCCGCGCGCGGCATCTTAAGAAGACCATCGAAGCCTTCCGGTTGTCCGGCGCGGACCTCGACGCGGCCGGCAAAAAACGCTCGGCCGAGATCGATATCGAACTCACCCGCCTGACCACAAAATACTCCGAAAACGTTCTCGATTCGACGAATGCCTTCGAACTGGTTCTGTCTAGCGAAGCGCAATTGGCCGGCTTGCCCGCCAGCGCCGTTGCCGCGGCGCGCCAGAGCGCCGAACAGAAAGGTCTAGCCGGATGGCGGTTTACGCTGCAGGCGCCCTCCTATCTGGCCGTGATGACGTATCTGGACGACCGTTCGATACGGGAGACGATGTACCGCGTCTATGCGACTCGCGCCGCGTCCGGACAGTTCGACAACCGGGAACTGATTCTCAGAATCCTCGCCCTGCGGGAGGAGAAAGCCAAACTTCTCGGCTTTTCCCACTTCGCGGACCTCGTCCTGGTCGACCGGATGGCGAAGACGGGTGCCGCGGCTGAGCGTTTTCTGCTCGACCTGCAAGCGAAGACGGAGTCCTTCTTCGCCGAGGAGAATGCTCAGTTGCAGGCCTTTGCCGGCGGCATGGAGCTGGAGCCCTGGGATGTCGGCTACTACGCCGAAAAGCAGCGGTTGGCGCTCTATGACTTTGACGAAGAGGAACTCCGGCCCTACTTCTCCTTGCATAGCGTCATGGACGGGATGTTCAACCTCATGGGGCGGCTGTTTGGCATTACGGTGCGTCAGCGGGATGGGGTGCCCGCGTGGGACCCTGACGTTCGCTTTTACGACATCGCCGACGCCGCCACCGGCGAGCACCTCGGCAGCTTTTACTCCGACATGTACCCGCGCGAGAACAAACGTGGCGGGGCATGGATGGACGCTTTTCTCACCGGCATGCCGCTTGGCGACGCCTTCACTCCGCACCTCGGACTGATGTGTGGCAACCTCACGCCGCCCGTCGGGGACCAACCTGCACTGCTCACGCACCGGGATGTGCAGACGCTCTTCCACGAGTTCGGCCACCTGCTGCACCATTGCCTGACGCGTGTGCCCGTCCGCGACCTGGCTGGCACCAGCGTTCCGTGGGACTTCGTCGAACTGCCGTCGCAGATTCTGGAAAACTGGACCTGGGAGCAGGACGCGCTCGACCTCTTCGCCCGTCATTATCAGACCGGCGCACCGATCCCCGGTGAACTGTTTACAAAAATGAACCGGGCGCGCAATTACCGGGCTGCGAACGCTCAAATGCGGCAGTTGAGCTTTGCGCTGGTCGATCTCGCCCTCCACATGCGGTATGACCCGGCGCGGGACGGCGACGTCGTCGAGTGGTCGCGCAACCTGATGCAACCGTTCTCGGCGGCAAGACTCCCTGCCGGCCACGCCATGATCGCCAGTTTCACCCATCTGTTTGCGAATCCAGTGGGATACGCTGCCGGCTACTACTCCTATAAATGGGCCGAAGTGCTCGATGCGGACGCCTTCAGCCGATTCCGGGATGAGGGTGTCTTCAACGCTGCGACGGGGCGTGAATTCCGCGAATGCATCCTGGCGGCGGGCGATAGCGACGACCCGGCGGCACTCTACCGCCGATTCATGGGGCGGGATCCGGACCCTGACGCGCTGCTCGTCCGCAGCGGGTTAGTCAAGGTACGATAGGTGCTACAATTTTCCATAGATTCTGCGGCTGAGCGCCTCGTATTCTGCAACCGCCGTAGAATCTGGAGCGTCAGAACACACAGGGATCAGGCAGTCTGATGACGACAACTCCGCTTCCACCCACCAACGAGACCCGGCCGTACGATCCGGCCGATCATTCCGATCTGCACCTGGAACGCTTGCTGGCGCCAGAGATTCCCTGGTACCGGCAGCTCATTACTAATGTTAAAGAGTTTGTCCGCCCGACCGAACTGCCACCGCTTGAGGTGACCTCGAAGCCCGTGGCGGTTAAGGACATCTGGGGCGGGTCGGCGGGAAATGAGAAGACGGCCGGCTTCACCTCGATGATGATCCATGCGGCGGTGTTGGCGGTCTTGTTCCTGCTTGGTACCAACGAGACGGTTCAACAGGTAGCCAAGGAAGCGGTTCACCTGGTTGCCCCTGTAGATTTGGCGCCCTATCAGCCAACCGCAGCACCGCAGAAGCAGTCGATGGGCGGTGGCGGCGGCGGCGGTAATCTGTCTCCTTTGGATGCGAGCAAGGGCAAGTTGCCGAAGGTGGCCAAGCAGTTCGTGCCCCCCAGTGCCGTGGTTCTGAATGAAGATCCGAAACTCATCATGGAGCCCTCGATCGAGGTGCAGCCGAATGCAGTGCTGCCGCAGGTGGCGCTAAACCAGTTGGGTGATCCTCTCGGCCTGGGCAAGATTCCGTCGAACGGTCCCGGTTCTGGTGGCGGCATCGGCTCCGGTAAAGGGGGCGGTGTCGGTTCCGGTTCGGGCCGTGGTGTGGGTCCGGGTTCCGGTGGCGGCATCGGCGGCGGTGTTTATAGGATTGGCGGTGGCGTCTCGGCCCC
>CAZWDD010000131.1:12523-14511 GCA_964632345.1 uncultured Solibacteraceae bacterium
CCGTCCTTGCCAAGGTCGAGCCTGAATATTCCGAAGAGGCCCGCAAGGCGAAGTTTCAGGGCACAGTGATGCTCTATATCGAGGTTGACGAAAACGGAAAGCCTAAGAATCTCCGAGTTGTCCGTCCGCTCGGCCTCGGCCTTGATGAGAAAGCCATTGAAGCCGTTTCCCGGTGGAAGTTCCGCCCCGGGTTCAAGGACGGCAAGCCGGTCACTGTTGCCGCAACGGTGGAAGTGAACTTCCGGCTTCTTTAGATGTCCCTCCCGCAAAACACCCTTGGCCCCGCGTGAACAGCGCGGGGCTTGGTGTTTTTGTCCCACGGCGACGCTTCCGGCGATAGTAGAATATGGGAGTACCCACTCACTAGCCTGCCTCACCGGGCGGGTATCACAACGCAAACAATGCTAAAAATCAAGGTTGAACACCAAGCAGATCTCGATCCGCAGGAAACTGGCGAATGGCTGGAAGCGCTGGATCAGATCATTGACCAGGCCGGACCGGACCGGGCGCGCTTCTTACTGGAAGCGTTGAAGCGAAAGGCGGCCACGAATGGCGTTGAGCCGCGATACCTGACCGTCGGCCCCTACGTCAACACGATTGCGAAGGCGGAGGAGGTTCCCTATCCGGGGGACTTGGCCATCGAAATGCGCCTGCGGGCGCTGGTGCGGTGGAACGCGTTGGCCATGGTTGTCCGGGCCAATAAGTATGATCCCGGCATCGGTGGACACATCGCCACGTTTGCCTCCCAGGCGACGCTGATCGAAGTGGCCCAGAACCATTTCTTCCGCGCCTCCATTGAAGGCGAGGCCGGCGATCTGGTGTATTTCCAGGGGCACGCCTCGCCCGGCCAGTATGCCCGCGCCTTTCTGGAGGGCCGCCTCACCGAAAAGCACCTCGAGAACTTCCGCCACGAGCTTCGTGAGCATCCCGGACTAAGCTCTTATCCGCACCCGTGGCTGATGAAGGATTTCTGGCAGTTCCCCACGGTGTCGATGGGCCTTGGGCCGATCAACTCCATCTATCAGGCACGATTCATGCGTTACCTGGAGAATCGGGAGTTGATCCCGAAATCGGACCGCCGGGTGTGGGCCTACCTGGGCGACGGTGAAATGGATGAGCCAGAGTCGTATGGCGCCATCCGCATCGCCGTCAGCGAGCATCTCGATAATCTCGTCTGGATCATTAACTGCAATCTCCAGCGGCTCGATGGGCCGGTGCGGGGCAACGGCAGTGTCGTCCGCGAACTCGAAGGTCTGTTCCGCGGCGCGGGCTGGAATGTCATCAAGTTGCTTTGGGGCTCGGAGTGGGACGAGTTGCTCGCCAAGGACAAGACCGGCCTGCTGGTGCAGCGGATGGAAGAGTGCGTCGACGGCGAGTTCCAGAACTTCAAGGCCAAGGGCGGCGCCTACATCCGCCAGGAGTTCTTTGGTAAGTATCCGGAGTTGCTCGAACTCGTCGCCGACAAGAGCGATGAGGAACTCGGCCAACTGCGCCGCGGCGGCCACGATCCGCAGAAAATCTACAACGCCTACTACCGGGCGACTCAGGCCAATGGCCGGCCCACCGTCATCCTTGCCAAGACCATCAAGGGCTACGGCATGGGCGATGCAGGCGAGGCGCGCAACTTCACGCACCAGCAGAAGAAGCTCGACGAAAATCAGCTCATCTACGTCCGCAACCGGTTCAACGTGCCGATCTCGGATGAAGCGGCCATGAAGTGCACGTTCCTTCGTCCGGCCGATGATACGCCGGAGATGCAGTACATGCACGCCCGGCGGCAGGCGCTTGGCGGCTATATGCCGGTTCGCACCGAGGAAAAGGTGCAGATCCACGCGCCCAGCATCGACAAGTTCAAGGATGCGCTTGGCGGCTCCGGCGGTCGCGAACTGTCCACCACCATGGCCTTCGTCCGCATCCTCACCACGCTGTTGAAGGATCCGGAACTTGGGAAGTACATTGTGCCCATCATTCCCGATGAGGCGCGTACG
>CAZWDD010000132.1:0-14346 GCA_964632345.1 uncultured Solibacteraceae bacterium
GGCACCACGGCGGCCAGAGCGCGCTCACCGAGAGCACCGTGGCCGATTTCGCGGCGGCCGGCGCCGCGCATGAAGCCCACTTCGCCCACCGAGAACGGCGGGAAGTTGTAGTGCAGCATGAAGCGCTTGGACAGTTCAGTGGGATCGAGCATCTCGATCCGCTGTTCGTCGTCCTTGGTGCCGAGGGTGCAGGTGACCAACGCCTGCGTTTCGCCGCGGGTGAAGAGCGCAGAACCGTGCGTGCGGGGCAGCAGGCCCACCTGCACATCTATGTTGCGGACTTCGTCAAAGGCGCGGCCATCGGGACGGCGGCGGGCCTTCAGCATCTCGTCGCGGAAGATGGTTTCCTTCAGGCGGTCAAACAGCTTGCCGGCTTCGGACTGCTGTTCTTCCGGGAAGGAGGCAACAACCTTCTCGTGCGCCGCGTCGACACGCGAGTAGGACTCCAGCTTGTTGTACTTCTTAGTGTCGAGCGCATCGGTGAGTTCGGTGCGGATCATCGCATCGATCTGCGCGAACATCTCCTGGTTGATGACGGGCGAGACGAACTCATACTTGGCCTTGCCGCAGAGCTTCATCAGTTCGCGGATGCCGGCGCAGATCTTCTTGCAACATTCGTGGCCGAACTCCAGCGCCTGCAGCACTTCCTCTTCGTCGACGTGTTTAGCGCCCGCTTCCACCATCACCACGCCGGTTTCCGTGGCCGCCACAATGAGGTTGATGGCCGATTCCTTGGTCTGCGCGTAGGTGGGGTTGGCGACGAACTTGCCGTCCACCTTGCCGACGCGCACGGCGCCGAGCACTTCATGGAACGGGATATTCGAAATGCCGAGAGCCGCACCGGCGCCAGCCATGGCGAGCGGAGCGGGGTCGCGTTCGGTCTCCGCCGAAAGCACCAGACCGATGATCTGCGTTTCGTGGAGGAAGCCTTCGGGGAAGAGCGGACGGATGGGACGGTCGATCAGACGGCAGGTGAGCGTTTCCTTCTCCGACATCCGGCCTTCGCGCTTGATGAACCCACCAGGGAACTTGCCGGCGGCATAAGTAGCCTCGCGGTAGTCAACCGTGAGAGGGAAGAAGTTCGCGCCCGCGCGCGGCTTGCCGGAACAGCACGCCGTAACCAGAACAACGTTATCGCCCGAACGGACGATCACCGCACCATCCGCCTGTTTGGCCATCACGCCCGACTCAATGGAGAGAGTCGTGCCAAACAGGTCGATCTCGACTTTATGCAACATGTATTTTCCTTGAACCTTGGTAATTCTTCGCGCTTCCGGCGCGAACGGGAATCAAGGAGACTGAGAGAGCTTGTACGTTGGTGGGTCCGCTCACCGGAGCGGATTTGCCGGGCCTATACGAGAACCCGTACCGTTCGAAGGTCCACTAGCGGCGGATACCGATGGAGGAGATCAGAGCCTGATAACGTTCCGGGCTCCGGCTCTTGAGGTAGTCCAGAAGGCGGCGGCGGCGTGCCACCATGGTCAACAAACCACGGCGGGAACCGAAGTCCTTCTTGTGGGACTTAAAGTGCTCCGTAAGCTGCGTAATCCGCTGGCTCAAGAGCGCAACCTGCACCTCTGGCGAACCACAATCGTTCTTATTGATCCGGTACTTCGTAATGATTTCGTTCTTGGACTCAACTGCCAGGGCCATGGGATTGCTGTGGATACTCCTTAGTCTTTCCTTAATCGCTTTTTTTCAGCTCTCAGGATAACACACTTGCAACAGGCGGCCCGGCGAATCCTAGCGTGGCGGCATGCGCAGCGCCCCGTCGAGCCGGATGACCTCGCCGTTCAGCATCGGGTTCCCGATGATGGAGAGAACCAACTGGGCAAACTCTTCGGGCTTTCCCAGCCGGTTGGGGAAGGGCGCGGACTGGCCCAACTCCTGCTTCACCTTCGGGGGCAGCGCCGCCAGCAGCGGCGTGTCGAAGAGCCCAGGCGCCACGCACATCACCCGGACGCCGTGCCGGGCGAACTCGCGCGCCATGGGAAGCGTCATGCCGGCTATCCCTGCTTTTGCGGCGGAATAGGCCACCTGTCCGTGCTGCCCGTCATACGCCGCAATGGAGGAGGTAAGGACGATGACGCCCCGCTCCCCGTTTTCGCCGGGCGGATTCGCCATCATTGCCGCAGCAGTCAACCGCGACACGTTGAACGCCCCCACCAGGTTCACCCGCACCACACGCTCAAACGACTCCAAGGAGTGCGGTCCGTCTTTCCTCACTACGCGCTCGGCATGCGCCAACCCGGCGCACTGCACAACGCCATGCAGAAGCCGGCCGCCGGCCGTCGCCAACTCCACCGCGCGCAGCACGTCATCGGGCTCGGTGACGCTTCCCTGCACCGCCGCGCCCGGCGCCGGCTGCAGATCCAGCACCACCACGTGCGCGTCCGCGGCCCGCAGTGCTGCGACTGTGGCGGCGCCGAGACCCGAGGCGCCACCGGTCACGAGAAACGACTTTCCAGCGATTTCCATAAGCGTACTTCGAGGATAACGGCCCGCTGGCTCCAAAACATAATCGGTATACTTTGTTCAAACACCCCCGATGCCCACGTCTCCGGCGACAATCGACTGGTTCCCGCTCTGGCTCAGCCTGCGCGTCGCCGTGCTGGCCACGCTGGCCGCGGCCGCGGTGGGCATCCCGGTGGCGTATCTGCTGGCGAACCGGAAGTTCCGCGGCAAGGAACTGCTCGATGCGGCCGTCACGCTGCCGCTGGTGTTGCCGCCGACGGTAGTTGGTTATTATCTGCTCATCGTGCTGGGGCGCGAGGGCTGGCCGGGGCGGGTGTATGAGAGTGTGTTCGGCGAACCGCTGGTGTTTACGTGGCAGGCGGCGGTGATGGCGGCGGTGCTGCATTCGGCGCCGCTGCTGGTGAAATCGACACGGGCCGCGCTGGAGAGCGTGGACCACGCCTATGAACGAGCGGCGCGAACGCTTGGCGCACCGGAGTGGAAGGTCTTCTGGCGGGTCACGCTGCCGCTGGCGCGGCGCCCGGTCCTGGCCGCGGCGGCGCTGGCGTTTGCCCGTTCGCTGGGCGATTTCGGAGTCACCATCATGGTGGCGGGCAACATTCCGGGCCGCACGCAGACGGTGGCGGTGGCGATCTATGACGCCGTCGAGGGCGGCAATGGCGAGACGGCGCGCTGGCTGGTGGTGGTGGTGAGCGCCGTGGCGCTGGGGCTGCTGACGCTGGCGAACCGGCTGACGCCGCGGAGGCTGGCGGGATGATACAGGCGCGGCTGCGGAAGCGTTTCCCCGCCGGACCGGAATCGGGCGCCTTCACGCTGGAGGTGCAGTTGGAGGCCGGACCGGAGGTGACCGTTCTGTTCGGCCCGAGCGGATCGGGCAAGACGCTGACGTTGAACTGTATCGCCGGGTTTGAGCATCCCGACGAGGGACGCATTCTGCTGGACGACGCGATTGTGTTCGACGCCGCGGCCGGCGTGTTTCTTCCACCGCAGGCCCGCCGCTGCGGCTACGTGTTTCAGAACTACGCGCTGTTCCCACACATGACGCTCCGCGAGAATCTGGAGTTCGGCGCCGCCGGGTACAAGAACCTGGAGCGCCGCAAACGGGTGAACGAGATGCTGGAGCGTTTCCAACTCGGCGAGGCCGGCGGACGGCGGCCGCACGAGCTTTCCGGCGGACAGAAGCAGCGCGGATCCATCGCCCGCGCGCTGCTGGCGCAGCCGCGACTGCTGTTGCTCGACGAGCCGGCGCAGGGGCTTGACGCCGTGTTGCGGCAGGAACTCTACGAGGTGCTACGCGAACTGCGGCGGGACTTCCCACTGCCCGCGCTGCTGGTGACACACGACCTGAACGAGGCGCTGGAGATGGGCGACCGCATGCACGTGTTCCGCGAGGGCCGGATTGTACAGAGCGGCGCGCCGCGGCAGATTCTGGAAGAGCCGGCCACGGCCACTGTCGCGCGTTCCCTCGGTATCTACAATCTGGTGCCCGCCGAGATCCTGGCGCTCGACCCGGGCCGGAATACCAGCCGGCTGCGCGTCGGGGAATGGGAGATCGACGGGGTCTACTTTCCTGGCCACCTGAAAGGCGCGCGCGTAACACTGGCGGTGCTGCCGTCACAGGTCCGGGTGGAGGCGCTGGAGGGCCAGCCGCGGGCCAATACCATGGCGGCCGGCCTGGAACGTGCCATCGCCGGGCCGGGCAGGGTGCGCCTGGAGTTTGCCGGCGGCCTGCGCGCGGAGTTGGACCGGAACCGGTGGGACGAGATAGCCGGCGCGAGGGGTTTCGCCGTCGAGTTCCCCGCGGCGGCCCTGCGACTGGTGAAAGCGTGATCCGCTGTGCCATCACCGAGGGGGCAGCCGTCACGGGGAGGCCGGATTGGATTCAGGTGCGAGCCAAGGAGGCGGCGGCGCGCGAGTTGTATGAACGGGTGCGTGCGTTGCTGACGCCAGGCGTGCAGGTGATCGTAAACACGCGGGCCGATGTCGCGATCGCCGCCGGGGCCGCGGGCGTCCACCTGCCGGGCGGCTCCATTGCGCCATCGCTGCTGCGCGCCTGGACGGGCCCGGAGTTCCTGATCGGCGTCTCGTGCCACAGCGTGGCGGAGGTGGAGCGGGCCGCGGACGAAGGGGCCAGCTACGTGTTCCTCAGTCCCATCTTCGCGTCGCCGTCAAAGCCCGGCTACGGCCCGGCGCTGGGGCTGGCGCCGTTGGCCGAGGCATGCCGCCGGGTGCGGATTCCGGTAATCGCGCTGGGCGGAGTCGACGAGCAGCGCGCCGCCGCCTGCGTTGCGGCGGGAGCGGCCGGCTATGCGGCAATCTCCGCCTTCGCCCAAGGCGTTAAGCTGGTGAATTCGTGAAGACCATCGGCATCATCGGCGGCGGCATCATCGGACTGGCGACGGCCTATCGTTTCGGGCAGCGTATGCCTGGACGCAAGGTCATCGTGTTTGAAAAGGAGACGTCGGCCGGCCAGCACCAGACCGGCCACAACAGCGGGGTCCTCCACGCGGGGCTCTATTACAAACCGGGCTCGCACAAGGCGCGCCTCGCCGTGGAAGGGATCCGGCAGATGGTGGCCTTCTGCCGCGAGAATGGCGTGCAGCACGAGATCTGCGGCAAGTTGGTGGTGGCCGCCACTGAGGCCGAAGTCCCGCGCATGATGGACCTCTATGAGCGCGGTACGGCAAACGGGCTGCAGGGCCTGCGCGTGCTCGACCGCGCCGGGATGCGGGAGATTGAGCCCCATGTGGGGGGCGTGCAGGCGCTGCGCGTGCCGGAGGAGGGCATCGTCGATTATGCCGGCGTGTGCGCCGCGCTGGTCGCAAAGATCCGTGAACACGGGAGTGAAGTCCGCACCGGCGCCGCCGTGACCGGCCTGCGCGAAACCGGCGCAGGGTGGGTGGTGGAAACGACGGCGGGCGCGGCGGAGTGCGACTTCCTCGTCAACTGCGCTGGGCTGCACTGCGACCGTGTGGCGGCGCTCGGCGGCGTGCCGCGCGAGATGCGCATCGTCCCGTTCCGCGGCGAGTATTACCTGCTGCGGCCGGAGCGGCAGCACCTGGTGCGCCATCTGATTTACCCCGTGCCCGACCCAGCGTTTCCGTTCCTGGGCGTCCACTTCACGCGCCTGATTCACGGGGGCGTGGAGGCGGGCCCGAACGCCGTGCTGGCCTTCGCCCGGGAGGGGTACAAGAAGACCGACTTCATCGCCGCTGATCTGTGGGACGCACTGTCGTTCCCCGGCCTGTGGCGATTTCTCCGGCGCTATCCGGGCGTGAGCTGGTACGAGATCCGGCGGTCCTTCAGCCGGGAGCTTTTCTGCGCTTCGTTGCGCCGCCTGGTGCCGGAGATCACGGTTGACGACATCACACCAGGGGGGGCGGGTGTCCGAGCGCAGTCCATGTTGCCCAACGGCGATCTGGTGCAGGACTTTCTTTTC
Source organism: uncultured Solibacteraceae bacterium (assembly GCA_964632345.1). Classification (GTDB taxonomy): domain Bacteria; phylum Acidobacteriota; class Terriglobia; order Bryobacterales; family Bryobacteraceae. The sequence goes on from CAZWDD010000132.1 coordinate 5,915, forward strand.
GCCGAGCGCCGGCGGGCGCTGCATCTGTTGAACGCGCCGAGCCCCGGAGCGACGGCGTCGCTGGCGATCGGCGATGAGGTGGTCTCGCGCGTCGAGCGGGCCGCCTAACCGGCCAGCATTTTGCTCATGGCGTTGAAGACCAGGATGATCGCCGGGCCAAGCGTCACCAACAGGATGGCCGGGAAGATCAGGAAGAAGATCGGGAACACGAGCTTGACGGAGACCTTTCGGGCCTGCTCCTGCGCCGTCTGCCGCATGCGCGTGCGGAGGAAGCGGAGCTGGTTGCGAAGAGCCGTGGCGAGTCCCGTGCCGAAACGGTCGCCATCGATCAACACCTGCGCGATGCGCTTCACCTCGGGCTCCGTGTTCCGTTCGGCCAGGCCGCGCAGGGCCTCCTGACGGCCGCGACTGGCCAGCATCTCCATGAGGATCAGGTTGAACTCTTCGGCCAGTTCGGGGTGCGTGGCGTCCAGTTCGCGCGCGGCTTCAGAGATGACCGTATCGAGCGACTGACCGGACTCCAGGCCGAGGATCATCAACTCCAGCGCAATCGGCAGCGAGCTGCGCAGTGCCCAATCGCGCCGGTAGTGCATGGCGCGCAGGATGCGGTCCGGCAGCAGGTGGCCGATGCCGGCCCCGGCCACGACCGCCAGGAACAGGCCCGTCGTATCGCCGGAGGCGATCAGCGAGATCAGCGTCACGATGCAGGCGCAGACCAGGATGGAGGCGGCCTTGATGCCGAAGAACGTGGTGAGCGCATCGGGGTGGCGGTGGCCGGCGTGGCTCAGGAGTTCGCGGTAGTGCTCGACGTGCTGTGATCGCTTCGGCACCAGCGCGCCGACGTTCTTCAAGGTTTCCTTCACGGAGGAGGCAGGCGGGGCGTCGAGCGCGGCAGTCCCCCCGCCATTGCGGTTGAAGAACACATAGCCCAACCCGGTGATGCCGGCCATCACCGCCAGAAAGAAGCCGATCAGAATGGGGATTTCCGTCATCGCCGCCTCATACCCGAATCTTCACAATCTTCTGGATGACGAAGTGTCCGGTCACGACGAAGGCAATGGCCGCGCCGATCATGGTGGGCCCGAACGGGTGTTCGACCAGCGTCATCAGGTAACCCGGACTCGTCAGATACATCAGGGTGGCGATGCCGAACGGCAGCACCGTCAGCACGCCGCCGGTCATGCGCCCGTGCGCCGACACGGCGCGAATCTCTCCGCGCAGCGAGACGCCCTCGCGCACGGTCTCCGCCAGGTTCTCCAGCACTTCGGTGAACCGGCCACCGGACCGCGTGCTCATGAGTGCGGCGGCCACAAAGAGGCGGACCTCCAGCAGCGGCACGCGTTCGGCAAACTTTTCCAACGTCTGATTCCATGGCATGCCGAGCCGCCGTTCGTCGCGGATGCGCCGGAACTCGGGCCCGAGCGGGGCAGGCAACTCTGCCGCCAGCACATCCACGGCGCCCTGCAGCGGATGGCCCGCGCGCATCGCCCGTGCCAGGCTTTCGAGCGCGTCCGGGAACTGCGACTCAAACTGATCGATCCGCCGCTGCCGCCGGTTCGCCAAGTAAAGATAGGGCAGGCTGGCCCCGCCCGCGAAGCCGGCGATGGAAGACCCCGGCGGCAGCCAGCGGATGTCCATCAACAAAGCCGCGCCCATCGTTCCGAGCAGCAGCATCATGGCCGCCACACGACCCACCGACCAGCGCAGCCCGGCGTCCTCGAGCAGTTTGCTCAGCCGGTGGATCAGGTTCATCCGCTCCAGCAGCACCTGCCAGACGTTGATCGAGCTGTGCCGCGCCTCGCCCAACAGCACGGGCTGTCCGTCCTCGGATTGGACGAAGTAGTTCGGATCCGGATGCGCCTCTTCCCTCGCGCGCAGACGGCTCTGCACGAATGCGCCGATCAACACCGCCGTGGCCGCCGCCAGGAAAGTGGTGATGAAGAACAGGACTGCAATGATGCCCGCCACGCCGCTTCCTATCTCGCCGCCAGGGCCCGGCGCGTCACCACCAGCAGCAGTTCGCTATCGGCCGCCGGGGCCGCCGCGCCGAACAGTTTCGCGGCCAGCGCCGGCGCCGCCGCATCCCGTTCAAATCCCGCTACCAGCACCGACTGTCCCTCCGCCATCAAGAGATCCGCCGAGAACTTCCGGCTGCTCATGCCACCCCGCTGCGGCAGCGTCAACTCGGGACGTACGCGCACGCGCACCGTCCCATTCGCTCCGCCGCGCGGCGTCAGCCCTAGTCGCAGGTCATACTCCTTCGCGGCCTCCGTTCCGGCCTTCAGCGACACCTCGTACCAGTGCGCCGACTGCACTCGCTCCGTCGAAAGAACGCGCAGCGCCTGCTCCTTCTCCAACTCGGCCACCGCCCAATCGGCCGGCAACAGCCCGATCCGTACGGCTCCGTCCCCGCCGGCTGCCACAGCCGCTTTGCCCGTCATCGCCCGCACCGTTGCCGCCGGCGCCGCCGCCATCCGGACCTCAAAGGCCACCTGCGGACTCACCGACGGACCTGCGTTCGCCGGTCCCGCGACAGCAGCACGCGCCCGGGCAACCGGCGCCACCGGCGCCTCGTCCCCATCCTCGGCGTTCCGGAGCACAATTCGCACCTTCGCCGCCGAATCGGCCAGCGCCACTTTCTCCACATCGGAGGCAGGTACCAGCAGGTTCAAGACAGTGGCCGGACTCGGCTGCGGCGCCGGGTCCACATGGACATTCAGCACCTCCACGTTCGAAAGCAGCGTCCGCACATTCGCCTCGCCATGCTGTACCTGTATCGACTGCACATCGATCCGCGCGCCGGCCCGAAGGTACGGCACCAGCCCAACCGAATCGGCCACCCGGATCGACATCGCCCGCATCCCCTTCGGGATTGTCAGCGCGCCGCCCGGCCCGGCCGCCCCGGCAAGTCCGCCGGCGGTCACGGCCTCATCGGCGCCCACCGGTTTCAGCAGCGTCCGCCCGACCACTTCCTCCACATGGCTCACCGCGCCCTCCGGACGCTCCTTGGGCACCGGAGCCATCCGGACATCGGACGCCGTCAACACCATGCCACGCGCGAGGGCGCGGGAGGCCACCACCATCTCCACCGGCGCAGCCGTGGGCGCGGCGCCCTTCGCGCTCCCCACAAACAGTCCGTAAAAGACCCCCGTTGCCGCAATCGCTACCACGAACGCAATTCCGAGAAGGGGAACCAGATTTCGCTTCATAGGCCTCCGCTCCCCAATTCAAACATGGGGCGCTCGCCATGCGAATCGAGCGTTGACACTAAGCAGCCGAGGCAAACGCCTTAGCAACCGGCTCAGTGTTTTTCGTAGACGAAACGTTGCTCGATCTCGCCATTCGGCGTGGTGGCCGTACGGTAAATGGTCAGCAGCCGTCCGCCATCCTCCATCTGCCACTGGTCCACGGTCTTCACTTCGACGCCCTGCACGGCCGTCCGCGCCTTCACATAGAGGCTCGGCCCGCGCCAGGCCGACTGCGAGACAACACGATTGCCGCGCATGACATTCTCGGTCTCTTTGCCGGTCAGGTCCAGCGTGTAGCGACTGGTCGAGTCCCCGCGCGCATCCGACAGTGTCGACTCCACCGCCAGTTGCGCGTCGTTCTGGCGCACCTTCATCACCATCCCCCGCGGAGGGTTCGCGCGGCCGAAGTCACTGCGGGCGACATTCAACGTCCACTCGCCCGAAAAGTCCGTGGCGGCCAGGGCGGGCGCACCGCCCCAGAGAGCCATCGCCAGGAGAGCCATCGCCTGCACGGCCAATCGCAGCATCATTCCCGCAGGCTACCACCGGCGCGCCGCCGTGTCTCTCGGGTGAATTACTTAGCCGTGAGCGCCGGCGCCGCTTTCGGCGCCAGAAACAACTTGTAGACCACCGCACCGGCGGCCACCGTCGCCAGCGCCGTCAACGACACTGACGGCCGCAGCAGCAGCCCGGAGATGGCTACCCACGCCCCGGTCAAGAGGAAGAACACCGGCAGCAGCGGCCAGGCGAAACTCACCGTCGGCAGCTTTCGCCAGCCCGGCCGCTTGCGGAAGACGAACAGCGAGGCCACGGCCAGCGCCGCAAACGCGTTCAGCAGGAAGCCCACGTAGAACATCAGGTCGCGGAACGGCGTCAGGCACATCAGCACGGCGCAGACGCCCTGAATCGTAATCGAAAACACGGGCGTCCGCCACTTCTCGTGTACACGCGCCGCGGCCGGGAAGAACGCCCGGTTCTTCGCCATCGCATAGTAGACGCGTGGCCCGGTGGTGACCATCGCGTTCACAGACGCCAGCAGCCCGGCCGCCATCAGCACGCTGAACAGCAGCGCCACGTCGGCGCCGAACAGCCGTTCGGATGCCTGCGACCCGACGCGCAGCACGCCCTTCATCTGCTCGAGCGGAGTCGCATAGATATAGAGCACGTTCAACAGCGCATAGAGCACCGTGACGAAGACCGTCCCCAGCGTCAAAGCGCGCGGCAGCGTCCGCTCGGGCTGTTGCAGCTCCTCGGCCACATAGGTCGCCGCGTTCCACCCCGAGTAGGCGACGTAGATGAAGATCAGGCTGCTGGCGAACTGCTCCCAAAGGGGGTCGGCCGAGGTCCGCACCGCCGCCTGCGAGAAGTGTCCCCAGTCGCCTTTGCCGAAGGCGAAGCCCAGCACCAGGAACCCGGCCAGCACAGCCAGCTTCAAGGCCGAAAGCGCATTCTGCACGGCTGACACAAACTTGATGCCGAAGTAGTTGATGACGGTGAAGGTCAGGATGAGCCCGCTGGCCAGCAGTTGCGCCGGGCCGATCTCAAACGGCCCGACCGGCACCGTGTTGGTCGAACGGAGCACGGGAAAGAGGTAGCTCAGGTACTCGGAAAACGCGAGCGCCGGCAGCGCGATGGCCGCCGAAAATCCCGCGAAGAACGACACCCATCCATCCATGAAGCCCCACGTTGGACCATAGGCCTCCGTCAGGTAGACGTACTCGCCGCCGGAACTCGGGAAGTTGATGCCCAGCTCCGAGTAGCAGAGCGCGCCGGCGAGCGCGATCATCGCGCCCACCAGCCAGATGCCGATCACCAGCCACGGCTCGCCCAGATCCCCGGCCAGATAGCCGGTGGTGGTGAAGATGCCGGTGCCGATCATGTTCGAAAAGACCAGCGCCGTGGCGCTCAGCAGCCCGATCTGCCGGAGAAGAACCTGATTGGAAGGAGATCCCATGAATACGCGTGAAGTCCTATCGTAGCGGAGTTATCCGCCGGATTACTGCAGCAACGCGGCAGGCGGCGCGAATTCATGGCGCGGCACACGGTCATACACATCCCACACCCCGGCGCAGACCGAGTCCCAGCTCGTCCGGCACGCCGACTCGCGCGCCTCGCGGCGCAGCTCCGGCAGCCGCCCGGGGTCGGCCATCAACTGCACCACGCTCCGGATGAAGTGGGCATCCGAACGCGCCACCAGTCCGTTGACGCCCGACTCGATGAGATACCGCGGCCCGCCCTGGTCGCGCACCACGGCCGGCACGCCGCAGGCCAGCGCCTCCTGCACGGCGGTGCCGTAGGTATCGGTGCATGACGGGTAGACGAACAGGTCCATGCTGGCGTAGGCCTCGGCCAGCGGTTCCCCGTCCAGGAACCCGGTGAACTCGGCCCGCCGCAGACGCCGGGACAGATAGCCCCGCTCAAAGCCGTCGCCCACGATCAGAAACCGGTGGTTCCCCTGCGGCAGCTGTTTCTGCAGGTCAACCAGCAGGCGCACGTTCTTCTCCGGCTGCAGACGCCCGGCGAAGCCCAGCGTGAAGGCGCCATCCTGCCGGAAGCGCCGGCCGGGGTGGAACAGCTCCGTATCGACCCCGCGCGGCATCAGGTGGACCGGCTTGCCCGTGCGCTCACCCAGCATCTTCACCAGTTCCGGGTTCGGCGCAAACAGCGCCGAGGCCAGCTTGTAGAACAGCGACACGCTTTCAAGCGCGCCGCGCTCGGTCAACAGCGTGACGAAGTCCGCGTAGGCCTTCGGCAGAAAGCTGAACAGCGGATGTTCCAGGATGATGTGCAGCCGGTGCGCGGCCAGTTCGTGCAGGTTGTTGTGCCAACTGGCCACCAGCGGAAGGTTGTAGTGATAGGCGAAATAGACGCCCATCAGGCCGATATCGCCAGGGCCGGTGATATGGATGACGTCCGGACGGAAACGCCGCAGCGCGTTGCGCACACGCAGCAGGTGGCGGCCGAGCAGCGGGTCAAAGGCCAGATCTTTGTCGACGGGAATCGCCGTGGTGCCGCGCCGCAGCTCCAGCGCCGCCGCCGGGCCGTCGGCCGAGAATCGCGTCGCAGTGCCCCCGCGCACGCAGAGAAAGGGATACCCGCGCCGCCGGGCGAATGCATCCAACTCCCGGCTGGTGCGGGCCATGCCGTTCACTTCGTGAAACGAGTCGGTGAAATAGGCAACGCGTACGGCTGGCACTGGCAACTCCGCGCTCCTTGCGGAACGCTCCCTTCAGTGTAGCGGGTTCGCCCCCGGGCCGGACCACTAATGGCGGTGCGGATGGAACACAGGGTCAAGCCCGTGCATCGAGAGGCGCTGGTCGATCGCCGATTCGACGATCTCCACCTCCTCGGCGCTCAAGCCCCCGGCGAGGTCGAAAATCTTCTTGTACAGACCCTTCGCCCGCCCGCGGCTGACCTCGCCCGGGCAGCTCAGGGCATAAGCGAACAGCGCATGGTCGCGCATGTCGGGATCTTCGAAGAGCTTCTCCAGCGCCCCGGCCGCATGCCCGATACCCAGGTACCCGGCACCCCAGACGGCCTGCCGCCGCACCTCGGCATCCTCGTCTTCCAGGTGCCGCGGGAAGTACTCGGCAAACCGCGTGTCCAGGCTGTGCCACATCGCCTTCATCGCCAGCGCCCGCGTCTCCTCCTGCTGGTAGAGCTCGTCCAGGCCGGCCGCGAACTCGTCGTCGATCACGCCTTCGGCCAGCGCGCAAGCCGCGCCCGCCCGTTCCACGGCCGGCGCCGACTCGTCGGCAAACTTCTCCTCCAGCCGGGTCCGGATCTCCCTGTCCTCGATTGCGGCGGCCAGCGACTGCCAGGCCTGCGCCCGCACCGCCACCTCCGGATCGCTCTCGGCCAGCTCCAGAATTCGCGCCGTGTCCTCGCCGTCCAACTGCTCGTTGCCCAGGCTTTCCAGCGCCTGGCGCCGCGTCTCCGGATCCGGGTGCTCCAGGAACGCCAGCGATTCGGCCGGCTCCAGCACGTCGAACACCGGCTGCGCCGCCGGCGGATAGACCTCGTAGATATCGAACGCGGGAGGCGCGTCCGACTGGGTCTCGACGCTCAACTGATTGATGGCAAATTCCAGTTCGTGCTTATCGTGCGCATAGTCTGGCGATGCGGGATCCAGCGACGCTATCCGCGCCTCGAGCTTCGGCACGTAGGACTTGCGGCCGTACAGGCTGATGTTGATTCCCCCATCGGCCGGGTCGGACTCCAGGCGCGCGTCGAGCAGCGCTTCGATCCGCGGGTCTTCCAGGCGCAGCCCGGCCAGCAGGAATTCCAGATTTGCCTGCGAGTCGGGCCCGGCCTCCTCGTGAAGCGCGAGCAGCGGCTCGATGGCCGCGGCGCCCAATTCCGCCAGCGCCTCGTAGATCTCCGTCGGATCGTCATCGCCGGCATCATGGAGCAGGTCCACATATACCGGTATCCCCGCCGTCGAGCGCAGCACCCGCAGAAGATGGAAGATCTCCGCGCTCAGGTCGATGCGGATCTCCTCGTCCATCTCCTCGTAGAACCGGACCAGTTCCAGAGCTGTCTCCTCCGGATCGCGGGACAGAATCGCGCGTATCCAATGATGATCCACGCCAATCCGTCCCAGCGAGGCCTCGACGAGCAGTTCTTCCGTCGAAGCGGAGTCATAACGATCCGGAGTGAGTAGCATGCTGTTGTTTCCCTGTTAGTAAGTGCTGCGGCCGCCGGAGGCGTCGTAGGTCTGCGCCGTCACAAAGCTGCAGTCCGGGCTCGCCAGGAAGTGGACCACGGCGGCGATCTCCTCCGGCTCTCCCGTCCGGCGCATTGGAATCTTGTCGGTCATGTACTTTACCTGCTCCGGCGTCAACTGGTCCAGAATCGGCGTCCGGACCACGGCCGGCGCCACAGCGTTCACGCAGATGCCGTCGGTGGCCACTTCCTTGCCGAGCGACTTCGTGAAGCCGATCACGGCCGCCTTCGTCGCCGAATAGGCCGTCATGTTCGGATTGCCATCCTTACCGGCCACCGAGGCGATCGACACGATGCGCCCGTACTTGTGCTCCCGCATATGGCCGACCACGGCCTTGCACCCGTTCCACACGCCGTCCATGTTCACGCGGATGCACTTGTTCCAATCGCTGTAATCCTGCTCCCACAGCGGAGCCGCCTTGCCCGCCACACCGGCGTTGTTCACCAGGATGTGGATAC
>CAZWDD010000133.1:0-3267 GCA_964632345.1 uncultured Solibacteraceae bacterium
AACTGAAGGAGACGGTGCACGGGAAGGGGTTTGGCTACGATAAGCGGGACCTGGATGTGACGGTGAAGGTGGGGTGGGTGAAAGGTTTGAACCGTCTGTATTTTTTGTATGAGGCAAGCGACGACTACTGGGATTTCCGGCGGGCGGACCGGCACAATGACATTTTCGAGCTGGTAGTGGACGGGGACCTTTCGGGCGGGCCGTTGATCAGCGGGATGCATCCGCACAAGGGGCTGCCGGCGGGGGAGGCGTTTTTTGGTTTTCACGGGGTGCATGCGCAGAACTATCACATCTTCACGCCGGCGCCGGAGCGGGACTGGGCGTTTGTGTGGGGGTGCCAGCCATGGATCAAGGAGCTGCCGTGGGCGAATGCGGCGTATGACTACAACTTCCGGCATGGGGAGGGGGGAAAGCTGACGCTGGAGTTCTGGATCACGCCGTTTGACTACGCGCCGTATGAGGGGCCGGGGCGGGCGGTGGTGTCGGAGCTGTGGGAGAACAAGGTGATCGGCATGTCGTGGGCGGTGCTGGACTATGACGATGTGGACGCGAAGGACCATGAAGGATTCTGGAACCTGTCGCACAAGACGACGATGTATGGGGACGCGAGCGACCTGGTGGCGTTCCGGCTGATGCCGCTGGAGACGGGGCTGAGGGAGAAACTGGCGGCGCGGTGGGGGTTCCGGGTGTTGGATATGGAGAGGCGGGCGGTGGCGTTTGAAGACCGGTCGGTGGGTGAGGTGAGGAATTGGCGTTGGACGTTCGGGGATGGGGAGAGTTCGACGGAGCGGCATCCGGTGCATGTGTATAAAGCGGCGGGGGAGTATGTGGTGACGCTGGAGGTGGAGGGGGCGGCGGGCAAGGCGCGGTGGACAAAGGTGCGGGATGTAGTGGTGCGGTGAGGTGGTAAGATCACGGGAAACTGCCATGTGTCCACGAGCAACAAGACGCGCGTTTCTGGCCGGAGCGGCCGGGTGGCTGGCGGCGGGGAGCCGGCCGTGTTACGGAGAGACGGTGGCGCCGGTGCGGGAGATACGGCGCGGGGGGATGGTGTACCGGCAGTTGGGGAAGACGGATATCGAGGTGTCGCTGCTGTCGTTCGGGTCGCACACGGATCCGCGGTATAAGCAGAAGGCCGAGCATGGGAACGTGCTGCAGGAAGAGGGGCAGGGGAGGCGGGACCGGCTGATTGCGCGGGCGATCGACCGGGGCGTGAACCTGGTGGATACGTACGAGAGCGAGGGGCAGTGGGGACCGATGGCGCGGCTGGTGAGCGGGGCGGGGAGCGCGCGGCGGGCGAAGACGCTGGTGTCGCTGTGCCGGCAGTTTCCGATGTTTGTGGGAGAGAACATCGACATGGCGGCGCGGATGTTCGGGCATGTGGACCTGTACCGGATTTATTTGGGGGAAGGGAAGCAGGTGGATGGGAAGGCGCTGGCGGATTGGGAGGTGCTGCGCAAGGCGAAGGAGGCGGGGAAGGTGCGTGCGATCGGGATATCGACGCATGACGAGGGGATGATGTTGAGCGCGATGCGGGAGTTGGAGGGGATTGACTACATCATGTTTCCGTACAACTTCATTCATGCGCGGGCCGATTACAGCGAGTTTCTGCCGGAGGCGGTGCGGCGCGGGGTGGGGTTGATTGCGATCAAGCCGCTGGCGGCGGGGTCGATTGTGAAGCTGGACCCGAAGGCGAAGGGGGGGACGAGGCCGGAGCGGGATTTTGTGCAGTTGTACCATGCGAAGTACCGGCCACTGCTGCCGGCTGTGGTGGCGGACCTGACGCGGAGCCTGGAGCAGATGCCGGAGGAGACGCTGTGCCAGGCGGCGATGCGGTTTGTGTATTCGCGGCCGTTTCTGACGGCGGCGATGCCGGGGATGTTTGAAGACGAGACGCTGGAGGAGAACTATGCGGGGCTGCGGCGTCATATGGAGTTGAGCCGGGAGACGCGGGCGGCGCTGGATGCGGCGAGCCGCGTGGCGGCGGTGAGCGAGGGGGCATGGCTGCCGCGGCATTATCGATGGCTCGACCGGCGCTGGCAGGGATAGTCCTGGCGTTGGGGATGGGGATGTGGGGCGCGCCGCCGCAGGGCGGGCCGCCGCTGCAGAGGGCAGGGGTGTGCGCGCGGTGCCATGTGGCGCAGGTACTGGAGTGGACGGTGGCGGCGCGGCATGTGGGGGCGGGGACGACGTGCCAGGCGTGCCACGGGCCGAGCGCGGGGCACGTGGCGAATGAGCGGAACCAGGTGAAGCCGGACCGGCTGCCGCAGGGGGAGGCGGCGTTTACGGGGCTATGCGCGAGCTGCCATACGGCGGGATGCCCGAAGACGGCGAAGAAGGCGGAGTGCGCGAGCTGCCATCATCCGCATGCGCTGACGAACCCGAATGAGCGGGAGTTGCGGCAGACGGAGGCGGCCGAGGCGCCAGAGGTACTGGCGTACCGAAAGGGGATGGAAGCGGGGGAGCGGGCGGTGGCGAGGCGGGAGTGGGAGAAAGCCCGAGAGGCGTTCGGGGCGGCGTTGCGGGCGCGGGCGGGGGACCAGCGGGCGGCGGCACGGATGCGGATGGCGGAGCGGCGGATGCGGCCGGGGATGGCGGGGGTGGAGATTGTGGGAGACGCGTTTGACGGGGAGAGCGGGCTGCCGAAGCGGGTACGGGTGGCGGGGCTGGGAATGGAGATGGTGCTGGTGCCGGGCGGGGAGTGGGATATGGGGTCGGAGCAGTGGGGTGCGTCGCGGCCGGTGCATACGGTTTATAGCGAGCCATATTATCTGGGGAAGTATGAGGTGACGCAGGGGGAGTGGGAGGCGTTGGGGATGGAGAATCCGAGTCCGGTGAAGGGGAAGGATTTGCCGGTGTATGGGATTTCGTGGGAGGAGGCGCGGGCGTGGGTGGCAAAGTTGAACGCGCGGACGGGTGGGGCGTTCCGGCTGCCGACGGAAGTGGAATGGGAGCGGGCCGCGCGGGAGACGGGGGGCGGAGAGTTAGGGGCGCGGGCGTGGTACCGGGAGAACGCGGCGGTGGGCGCGGCGGCGGGCGGGTTCCGGGAGTTGGGGGCGTATGCGCCGAGGGCAGTGGGGAAGAAGCGGGGGAACGGGCTGGGGCTGTTCGATATGCAGGGGAACGTGGCCGAGTGGTGCGCGACGTTGTTGCGGCCGTATCCGTATGACGGGCGGGACGGACGGGAAGAAGCGGGCGGGGCGGGGCTGCGGGTGGTACGGGGCGGGGCGTATGGGGACTCGGCCGAGTCGTTGGCGCCGGCGTTCC
>CAZWDD010000133.1:3277-14324 GCA_964632345.1 uncultured Solibacteraceae bacterium
GGGTGGCGCGGTGAGCGCGGTAAATCGAATCCCGCACACATGAAGCGAGGTGCAGGCTGCGCAATAATGTTACTGGAAAAGCGTGAGGTGTGGGAGATGACCCAGGATGGGGGTGGGTATAGATAAGTAAAATCAGCGAGTTAAGGGTGGGTGGAAACGTGCAGCACCACGGGCAGGAGGTAGTACGCCCTTATGCCTCAATACGGCTGGCTGCTCGATGAAAAGAGATGCATCGAGTGCCGAGCTTGCGAAGCGGCCTGCAAGCAATGGAATCAACTGGACGTGGGAATCCAGTTCCGGAAGGTCCGCACGTATGAGACCGGAAAATACCCGAGCGTGAGGACCCAGGCGCTGTCCTGGGCGTGCAATCATTGCGACCGTCCGTTCTGCCTGTTGGTGTGTCCGACGAAGGCGATCTGGCGGCGGGACGAAGATGGAGCGGTATTGATCGACCGCGACCGATGCATCGGCTGCGGGATGTGCCAGAAGTTCTGTCCTTATGACGCGCCAGTGCTGGATGTGAAGGCGAACAAGATGGTGAAGTGCACGATGTGCGTGGACCGTTTGGACATGGGACTGCAGCCGGCGTGTTCGACGATATGCCCGACAGGCGCGCTGCAGTTCCTGCCGTTGGATGAGGTAAAGGAGCGAGGGACGGTGGAGACGCCGAACTTCCCGTATCCGCACTCGACGAGGCCGCGGATCCGTTTTGTGAATCCGGAGTGGAAAGGACAGGGGAGGTGACCCATGGGGATGACGAGACGAAATCTGTTTCGCTGCACGGGGGGAGCGCTGGCGGCCTCGCCTTTGTTTGCCGGGATGGAGAGCCTTTTTCGTCCGGCGGCGGCGCGCGGTGCGACGATGCAGACGATGACGACGGCGTGCGGAATCTGCTCACCGGCGTGCGGGATGACGGTGACGCTGCAGGATGGAGTGGTGCGTTTTGTGGAGGGGTTGCCGGGGGATTTTTCGGGGAAGGGAAAGCTGTGCGGGAAAGGAGCGTCGGCGGCGGGGTTCCTGTATGATCCGGACCGGCTGAAGTATCCGATGAAGCGGACGAACCCGGTGAAGGGTTTTGACCAGGATCCGGGGTGGGTGCGGATCAGTTGGACGGAGGCGCTGGACACGATTGCGGAGAAGATGGCGGCGGCGAAGGCGGAGTACGGAGCCGAGTCACTGTTGTTTGTGACGCTGCCGGGGCCGGATGTCTGGGCGCGGTTCATGAATGCGATGGGGGTGGTGAACCGGATCGACCACATTGATGAGTGTTTTCTGACGGACCGGATCGTGCAGCGGTATACGACGGGCGGGAAGTCGTGGTGCGTGGACTTTGCGAATTCGGACTACATTCTGCTGTTTGGTTGGGACATATTGGCGAAGTCGAAGATTGTGTATGCGACGGACCTGGTGGATGCGAAAGCGGCGGGAGCGAAGGTGGTGTGTTTCAACCCGCAGTTCAGCACGACGGCGCGATTTGCCGATGAGTGGCACAACATCCGTCCGGGGACGGACCTGGCGGTGGCGCTGGCGATGATCCAGGTGCTGCTGGAGGGGGATCTTTACAACAAAGAGTTTGTGAATACGTACACGAACTTCGGAGTGTACGAGGAGAAGATCCGGGCGCACTTCGCGGAGTATACGCCGGAATGGGCGGAGCGGGAGAGCGGGGTGCCGGCGGATGTGATCCGGCGGGTAGCGCGGGAGTTCGGGGCGGCAAAGGCGGCGATTGTGCCGGCGCACAAGAAGACGCTGGTGGCCAACTACGCGAATGCGACGCAGCTGAGCCATGCGATCTCGATCCTGAACATACTGGCCGGGACGATTGACCGGCCGGGAGGGCGGTACTTTGCGCGGGGCTGGGCGATCCCCGGGGTGGATGCGATCTATCCGCCGCCGGCGTATCCGCCGAAACAGGGAAGGCGGATCGACGGGAAAGACAAGCTGCCGTTTGTGATGGAAGATGGCGGGGGGATGTTCAGCACGCTGGCGGACGGGATTTTGAACCGGTATCCGGGGATGACGAAGTTCGCGTTCGTGAATGCGTACACGGCGCTGGGATTCCCGCAGCCGGCGCAGATGGAAGCGGCGCTGGCAACGATTCCGTTTCTGGTGACGATGGACTTTCTGCCGACGGATACGATATCGATGTCGGATATTGCGCTGCCATCGGCCATCTACATGGAAACGAACGATGTGATGAGCCGGGAATACAACACGAAAATGCCGCAGGTGGTGGCGCGACGGGCGGTGGCTCCGCCGATCTTCGAGGCGCGCGGGGCGGGGTACGTGGCGCTGGAGTTGGGGAAACGGCTGGTGCCGGAGTATTTCCGGCTGGCGGATGGGAACTTCCTGAACCTGAACACGCTGCTGGATGAGAAGGTGCGGCGAGCGGGGATCGGGGCGAACTTCGCGGAATTTGCGCAGAAGGGGATGATCACGAAGGAGCAGCAGTTTGTGCCGCGGACTCAGTTTGCGGCGGTGGGCGGCGGGGGGAAGTGTCAGATTTACGTGCCGCAGTTTGAGAACGGGGGGGCGGAGCCGCTGCCGAAGTGGCATCCGAAGCGGGAGATTCCATCGGCGGAGTATCCGCTGTATCTATTGACGTTCATCCCGGCGGTACATAAGCGGAACACAACGCAGAACAACCGGATTCTAAACGAGATGATGGGGACAAACCGGGTGATGGTGCCGGCGGGGCTGGCGGCGAAGATGGGGATCCGGGAAGGGGAGATGGTGCGGGTGTGGTCCCGAGTGGGGAGCGTGGAGGCGCCGGCGCAGTTGACCGAGACGATCCGGGAGGACTGCGTGATGATCGCGCACGGGTTCGGACACCGGTCGCGGCTGTTGAGCGTGGCGGGGCAGAAGGGCGTGCGGGATGGGGACCTGGTGCCGTCGCAAAGTGTAGATGAGGTGGTGGCGGCGAATAACTACGGGGGTTCGTCGTGCATCATGGACGCGGTGGTGAACATCGCGAAAGTGGGGGCCGCATGACGGAGCAATTGGCGTTCGCGGGGCAGGCGTTGCTGCGGCCGGACCCGGACTTTCTGCGGGACCTGCTGGCGCATTTTCCGGAAGGGGAGCGTTACGGAGCGGTGTTGCCGGAGCGGGAAGAGTTGCTGCGGGAGCACACGCGGCTGTTCTTCGCGCCGGAGGGAGCGCCGTGTCCGCCCTGGCAGTCGGTCCATGGAGAGGAGCCCACGGTGATGGGCTCCTCCCATCACTCTGCAATGGAGTGGTACCGGGCGGCGGGAGTGCAGCCGGCGGAGGAGACGGAGCCGGCCGACCATGCGGGCCTGCTGTTATCGTTCTACGCGCGGATGGTGGAAGGGGGCGCGGGAGACGAAGAACTCGCGGCATTCCGGGCGCAGCATCTGGATTGGCTCCCGGCGTTCTGCGATACGCTCGAGGCGCACGCTCGGCTGGAGTTTTTCCGGATGCTGGCGCGGGATACGCGGGAGGCGCTTACTTCGGAATAAAGCGGAAGTTGGTGAGGCCGAATGTGTCGCCGCCGGGGATGTAGAGGCCGAACTTGCCCTGGGTGAGATTCCGGCTTCCGGTGGTCCAGGAGTCGATGTTCTTCCAGTTGGCGCCATCGAGAAGGTAGGTCTTGATGGTGGTGGGAGTGACTTCGATCTGGACGGAGTAGTTTTTGGTGTCGGGCAGTTTATGCTCGATCTTGAACTCGTTGCGATCCTTGCCGTTGATGATTTCGCGGCGGATGAAGTTCTTGCGTTCGAGTTGGAAGTGG
The DNA here is from genome assembly GCA_964632345.1 of uncultured Solibacteraceae bacterium. GTDB lineage: Bacteria > Acidobacteriota > Terriglobia > Bryobacterales > Bryobacteraceae. The sequence continues at coordinate 7,026 of CAZWDD010000133.1, forward strand.
ACGTAGTTGCGGGCGTCCTGGATGTCGACGGCCCACTGGAGGCGGCGGCCGTCGATGCGGGAGATGTTGAAGGAGAAGGTTCCCTGGGTGGGGGTGATGCCGTAGGTGACGAGATTGCCGCCCTTGCGCTTGTACCAGCCGCCTTCGGGGATCCACTGGCCGGGCTCGTCCCAATCGGCCATGCCGCCGGTGCGGCGGGCGGGTTCGGCCTGTTTCTGGGCCTGCTTCTGCTCGGTGAGTGGGATGTCGACGGTCTTGACTTCGCCGGAAGCGAGGACGACGGTCTGGGAGCGGTCAGCGTAGTTGGGGGCCTTGGCGGTGATGACGTAGGTGCCTTCTGGGAGTTGGAGCGTGTTGCCGGAGAAGGGTTTGGGTGCGGCGTCACCGGGGCCCTTGATGGTCAACTGCGCGGAGGCGGGGGTAACGTTGAGTTTGATGGTGCCGCCGGCGGCGGAGAGAGTGACGTCGGCGCCGGAGAGTTCGACGGTTTCGCCCGCGCGGAACTGGCGAGGGTTGCGCTTGGGGGCCATTTTGTCCCGGCGGAGTTCGACGACGTGTTCGCCGGGGGCGACCTGGGCAAATTCGAGGAGGCCGTTGGCGCCGACGGTGCCGAGGGTGGCGCCGTCGATGAGGACCTGTGTTCCGGGAGCAGCGCCGCGGAGGCGGAGGGTGGCGAGGCGGGGAATGGCCTTGAGCTTGAATTCGAGGCGGGCTTCCTGGCCCTTGGCGATGGCGATCTGTTTGGGCGCGTCCGCCGTGTAGCCATCCTTGACGACCCGGACGGTGTAGTTGCCGACGGGGATGCCGGGGAGGCGCATCTGGCCGTTCTTTGAGAGGACGCGGGCGGGCCGGTTGTTGAGGAAGGCCTGGACGCCATCCTCGCCGGCCGTGGAGATGAAGAGGGAGCCGGCGTTGATATCGAGCTTGAGGTAGGCGGTGAGGGTGGGTTGCGCGGAGATGGAGACGAGAAGGTTACGCTTGGTGGAGCCATCATCGACGGAGAGTTCGCGGTCACCGGGCTGAAGGCTGTTGATGGCGAGGCCGGCGGGGGTGGCGTCGCCGACGGGGTTCCCGTCGACCGAGAGTTTCAGGGAGGGAGCGGAGGAGTGAACGCGGGTCTGCTGACCTGCGTTGGTGACGAGGATGGCGAGGGTGTTGCGGGCGGAGACGGGAGAGGTGATGGAGGGCTGGGCGCCGGGCTGGGCCTCGAATTCAAATTGCGCCTCATTAATGCCCGAGGAGACCTTGATGGTGTGTTTGCCGGGTGCGATCCGGTCGAGAATGAGCTGGCCATCCTGGAGGTCACCGTAGGGTTCGCCATCGAAGATGACTTTGCCGGTGTTGAAGTCGGTGAAGAGGCGGACGGACAGGGCCAGGGGCTGGAGGGTAAGGTCGACGTTGGGGACGGCGCCGGCGGCGACTTCGATCTTGGAGGTGGCGGGCTCGTAGCCTGGCAGTACGGCCTGGATCTCATAGGAGCCGGGAGTGAGGGGGATGTTGCAGTCCGAGGTGCACTTTACCTCGCCGTTGACGCGGATGGAGGCGCCGGGTGGGTTGGTTTTGACGGCGACCTGGAGGCCAGCGGCGGGGTCCTCCTGTTTGGCCTCGCGGGACTTGTGAACGGTGTAGATACCGCCGGCGGCGACAAGGAGTCCGATGAAACCGCCGACGGCGGCGGCGCGCTTCCAATTGAAAGGAGCAGGGGCGGGTTTGCGGGTCTGGGACGGCGGCTGGGGGGGGGGGGGCGGCGCGGGGCCGGGGGGGGGGGGGGGGGGGCAGGGCCTGGGCGGGGCCGGTGGGCATGACCTGCGTGGGCAGTGCGGAGGCCGGGGTGGAGGACGGGAGAGGGGAAGTTGGAGAAGGGGCGGCGGCCTGGTGGCCGGAGGCGGACATGAGGCCCTGGCCATGGGTGACCATGGTGGCGCGGAGGGAAGCGATGGCGCTCATCATGCCGGCATCGGAGGCACAGAGGGATGAGAGCTCTTCGAGGCGCTGGTGAATGGGTTTTAACTGATAAACGTCGGTGGCGCGGCGGATCTCCGCGTCGAGGCGGTTTAACTCGTCGAAGAGGGCGGTGCGTTGGGCGGGGTTCAAAATAGGTTCTCCCTGACTCACGCGTAGATCGCGGGATGAAGGCCGATAGGATGGAGACGCGACAAAAAGCAGCTACGAACTCTTGGACAATTATATGCTAGCGGAGAGACGATGGGACTCCATTCACAGAGGATCGGCATGACGAGACGAAGCTTTATAGGGGGAATCGGGGTATTGGCGGGTGCGCAGGGGGTGGCGCGGCCGAATATTCTGTGGATTACGTGCGAGGACATGGGGCCGCATCTTGGATGTTTCGGGGATTCGTTTGCGAAGACTCCGGTGATTGACGGGCTGGCGGCCCGGGGGTTGCGTTACGTTTGCTGCTGGTCGAATGCGCCGGTGTGCGCGCCTGCGCGGACGACGATCATCAGCGGGATGTATGCGCCGGCTTTGGGTGCGGAACACATGCGAAGCGAGGTCGGGATGGGAGCGGGGCGGAAGATGTTCCCGCAACTGCTGCGGGAGGCGGGATACTACACGACGAACAACGCGAAGGAAGACTACAACCTGACGCTGACGGGAAAGGTGTGGGACGAGAGCAGCCGGCGGGCGCACTGGCGGAACCGGGTGGCGGGGCAGCCGTTTTTCAGTGTGTTCAACCAGACGGGGACGCACGAGAGCCAGATCCGGACGCGGCCGCATGAGTGGAAGCATTCGTTTGAGGGGGTGCGGGTGCCGGCGTACCATCCGGACACCGAGGAGGTGCGGAAGGACTGGGCGCAGTATTACGACAACATCGAGGAGATGGACCGGTGGGTGGGTGGGATACTGGCGGAGTTGGAAGCGGATGGGTTGAAGGACGAGACGATCGTTTTCTTCTACTCCGATCATGGGAGCGGGATGCCGCGGAGCAAGCGGTGGCCGTATGACTCGGGGCTGCGGGTGCCGCTGGTGCTTCATGTGCCGGAGAAGTACCGGGGGCTGCGGCCGCCGGAGTACAAGGCCGGGGCGACGACGGCGCGGCCTGTTTCGTTTGTGGATCTGGCGCCGACGGTGCTGGGTCTGGCGGGCGCGGCGGCGGCGCCGTATCACCAGGGCGTGGACTTCGTGAAGGGGCGGAAGCGGGAGTACGTCTTCGGTTTCCGGGGGCGGATGGACGAGCGGTATGACCTGGTGCGGAGCGTGACGGACGGGCGGTATGTATATATCCGGAATTACATGCCGCATAAGATATACGGCCAGCACATTGCGTATATGTTCGAGACGCCGACGACGCGGGTGTGGAAGGAGCTGTATGATGCGGGTAAGTTGAATGCGGCGCAGCGTAAGTTCTGGGAGCGGAAGCCGTATGAGGAGCTATACGACCTGAAGGCGGACCGGGACGAGGTGAATAATCTGGCGGGGAAGGCGCCCGGGGTGCTGGCGCGGATGCGGAAGGCGCTGGATGGGTGGATGGAGACAACGGGCGACCGGGGCTTTCTGCCGGAGGCGGAGCTGCACGAGGCGGGCCGGGCTTATGACGTGAGGCGGGTGAAGGCAATGGCGGACCGGGCGGCGCGGATGGATGGTCCGCCGCCAGCGGAGGGTTTGCGGGACGGCGACTCGGCGGTGCGGTACTGGGCAGTGTTGGGCCATACGATGCGGGGCAAGAGCGCGGGGATGATGGCGGGGGATGCGTCGGCATCGGTGCGTGCGGTGGCGGCGGAGAGTGTGGGGCGTTTCGGAGCGGAGAGCGAGGCGCGGGCAGCGGCGGAGGCTCTGTTGGAGCTGGGGGATGCGTCGAAGCACGGGGTGTATGTGGCGATGCTGGCGTTGAACGGACTGGCGGAGATGGGAACCCGGGCACCGGCCGATGTGCGGGCGCGGGTGAAGCAGCTGCCGGACGGCGGGAAGGGCCGGGCGGGTGGCTATATTGCGAACCTGAAGAAGGGGATCGTGTAAGTGCGGGTGGCGTTGGATGCAACGCCATTGGTGGCGGGAACGGGCGGAGTACCGCGGTATGTACGGGAGTTACATGGGGCACTGGAGCGGGCCGGGAGCGGGGACCGGTTCGCGCTGGTGAGCGATCAGCCTGTTCCGGGCGCACTGGGCCCCGGGGGCGGGCGGCTGGAGCGGCGGTGGTGGCTTGCGGGGCTGCCGATGCTGCTGCGGCGGGAGGGGTTTACGGTATTTCACGGGACCGAGTTTGCGGTTCCGTATTTGCCGGTGTGCGCGAGCGTCCTGTCGCTGCACGACCTCTCGCCGTGGATGGATGCGGCGTGGCATGGGGCAGGCGTGGAGCGGGTGCGGCGGCGGACGCCATGGCTGTTGCGGATGGGGCTGGCGACGATGGTGTTGACGTTGAGCGAGGCGGTGCGGCGGCGGGCGATTGCGCGTTTCGGACTGGCGGCGGAGCGGGTGGTAGCGGTACCGCTGGCGGCTTCGGCGGGGTTGCGGCCGGTGGCGAGTGACGGGGGCGGGGAGCCGTATCTGCTGTATGTGGGGACGATTGAGCCGCGGAAGAATGTGCCGATGCTGGTGGAGGCGTGGCGGGAGGTGCGGAAGCGGCACCGGGTGCGGCTGGTGCTGGCTGGGCGGCGGCGAGAGGACGGGCCGGCGATTGCGAGCGGGGACGGGTTGGAGGTGATGGGGCCGGTGGAGGAGGGGCGGTTGGCGGCGCTATACAGCGGAGCGCTGGCGGTGGTGTATCCGACGTTCTATGAGGGCTTCGGGCTGCCGGTGGTGGAGGCGATGCAGTGCGGGGCGCCGGTGGTGACGTCGACGGATGAATCGGTGGTGGAGGTGGCGGGCGGGGTGGCAGTGCACTGCGAGGCGCGGGATGCGGGGGCGTGGGTGGAGGCGTTGACGGCGGTGTGCGAACGGGCCGAATGGCGGGCGGAGTTGCGGGTGAGGGGTTTGGCGCGGGCGGCGGAGTTCTCGTGGGAGCGAACGGCGCGGGAGACGCTGGCGGTGTACCGGGAGGCGGCGCGGCGGTGGGGAGGCGGGCGCGATTGATGCGATGGAACGAATTGCGGGATGTTTTCGTTTAGGTTAGAAGTCTTCTATGTCGAATCCCCGGGAACATGGGTTGGATGCGCTGCGCGTGTTCGCCTTCGCGATTCTGATCTTCTACCACAGCGGGATGGGTTTTGTGACGTGGGATTTCCATGTCAAGAACAACGACCTGAGCCGGGAACTGGAGTGGCTGATGCTGTTGTTCAATCGTTGGCGGCTGCCGCTTCTGTTCTTCATCTCCGGGTGCGGCGTATGGTTCAGCCTGCGGCGGAGGACGCTAGGACGGTTCTCCGGGGAACGGCTGCAGCGGTTGCTGGTTCCGGTGCTGTTCGGCATGTTCGTGACGGTGCCGCCGCAGATCTATTTCGAACGTCTGGCGGAGGGGCGAAGTTACGCGTCCTACTGGGAGTTTCACGGGACGGTGTTCAATCTGGTTCCGTACCCGATGGGCGGGAGCTTCTCGTGGCATCACCTGTGGTTCGTGGTTTATCTGCTGGTTTACAGCCTGCTGGGCCTGCCCGTGTTTGCGTTTCTGCGGTCGGACCGGGGGCGGCGGCTGGTTGCGGAACTGGCGGACTTGATTGCGCGCCGGCCGATTGCGTTCTACGGGCTGAGCCTACCGAATTTCGCGGTGGGTTTCACGCTGGGACCGCACTTTCCGACAACCCACGCGTTGTGGGGGGACTGGAACAACCTGCTGGGCAGCTTTCTTACCTTCTTGTGGGGATTCGTGGTTGCTTCGAGTCCGCCGCTGTTGGAAACGATCACGCGACGGCGGCGCGAGTTTCTGTTGCTGGCCGTTGCGTGCCAGGGTGTTTTTTACTCGATCCGGCTGTGGTTTCCGGGGACTGGGGAGGCGGTGCGCTCGATGGTGGATGGATGGCTGGGGTTCCTATGGCTGTTTGCGCTGGTGGGATTTGCGAGGGCGCTGGTCCGGGAGCGGCCGTGGTGGCTGGACCGGGCCAATGAAGCGGTGTATCCGTTCTACATCCTGCACCAGACGTTCACGGTGGCAGCGATTTACTACCTGGCGAAGCTGCCGCTGCACTGGGCGGGGAAGCTGGGGCTGGTAATGGCGGCGACGGCAGTGGGCAGTTGGGCGGCGTACGAAGTGCTCCGCCGGACGCCGGTGACGCGAGTGTTGATCGGGATGCGGACGTAGTTACGGCGGGTAGCGGGCCTACTGCGGCGAGGCTTTGACGATGGCGCTGACGGCGGCCCAATCGAGCTGCTCCCAGAAAGTGGGATGGCGGGCGCAGCCGTGGGCGATTTTGCCGGGCTGGGGTTTAAAGTTGGCCTGAAAGACGCCGTTGACCAGTTTGCCGCAGCGGCCGAGGGCATCGACGATGAGCAGTTGAGGTTCGCCGCGGGGCCGGGTGAGGTCGAAGTAGGCGGGATTGCTTGTGACCAGGGGTTCGCAGGCGGGGTTGGCGCCGGAGGGGAGAATGGAACCGCGGAGGGCGTAGCGGCCGTCGGCCTTTTCGCGGGCGACGGGGAGGAAGCAGGCCGGTTGGCTGGCGGTGGCGGGGGAGAGCGCGGCGAGAGCGGCCTTGGCCTCGGCGAGGGCGTCGAGGGGATTCCAGTACCAGAGGCCGTCGGGATCGCGTTGCGGATCCGCGCGCCTGGCGGCGAGGTCGCGGTTATATTGCAGTTCGCGAAGCATGCCGTCTTCCCGGCCTTTCCATTTGTTGGGATTGGTGGTGCGGAGGCTGCCGGAGGTCTTTTCGAGGTGAGCGCGCATCTGCTCGGCGTAGGCTGGAGACTGGGCCTCGTCGTTGCGTTTCCTGAGGTCGGCGAGGCGCTGCTTGGCGGTGGCGGCATCCTTTTCGAGCAGTGGAATGGCGAGGCGGAGGGCCCGGTCTAGCGGGACCGGGGCCCAGAGGTCACGGCCGGGGCGAGCGAAGACGAGAATCTGCTCTTCGTAGAGCGGGTAACCGTTGTAATGGCCGGTGATGCGGGGGCGAAGGTAGATTTCCTGGCGATGCTGGTTGGGAAGATCCTCGTGGAGGATAACGGGGCGATTGACGGCGTGGGGCAGTTGGTTGAACCGGAAGGAGACCGACTCGGTTTCGCCGCTCCATACGGGGACATATTGCTCATTCTTGAGAACTTCCTCGAGGACGAAGGGAAAGAAGGCGGCATGGAAGTAGAGGGGATAGCGTTCGATGGCGATGCCGGGAGGGACGGTGTTGCGGGCGAACGAGTAGTAGTGCCGGGCTTCCTGCACCCAATAGCCCTGGAGGATGCCGGCCTCGGGGGTGGCCTGGAAGA
>CAZWDD010000134.1:0-14217 GCA_964632345.1 uncultured Solibacteraceae bacterium
TGGCCGCCGTTCGCGCACGGCCGTCAGCAGGTATTCGCGGAACTCGCCGTCGTTCGGGCGTTCCGGGAGCAGCATTTCATCGAGGCTGTTGCGGAGATGAAAGTCGAAATCCGGAAGCTGCAGGAGCCGGTCTTGAGAGCGCCGTCCCAGGCGTTGTCGCGCATGACGAGTTTGACGCCGTTGGCGTACTTGCAGTTGACGCTATAGGGGCCGGTGTTGCCGCCGACGGGTTCGTATTCGACGGGCTGGGTGTCGTCGAGGTTGGCGGCCCAGTGGCAGAGGTCGACGGTGTGGGAGCCCCATTCGAGGATGCCGCCGCCGTGGAAGTCGTAGTAGTTGCGCCAGCCGCCGCGGACGTAAGAGGAGTGATAGGGGCGCCAGGGAGCGGGGCCGAGCCAGCGGTCCCAATCGAGGACCTGTTTTGGGGGCAGCTCCTCGGCAGCGAGCCAGTCGCGGGACGGGAGAGGAGGCCAGTTCACGGAGGGGCCGGTGTTGGCATAGAGTGCGCGGAGGGTGCCGAGGGCGCCGGACTGGAGGAGCTCGCGGCACTGGACGAAGTTGGCGCCATTGCGGCGCTGGCAGCCGGCCTGGTAGAGGCGGTTGTAGCGGCGGAAGGCGTCGGCGAGAGCCCAACTTTCCTCAATGGACATGGAGCAGGGTTTTTCGCAGTAGACGTCCTTGCCGTGCTGGGCGGCGATGATGGAGAGCGGGGTGTGCCAGCGGTCGCCGGTGGCGATGAGGACGGCGTCGATATCCTGGCGGGCGAAGAGTTCGAACTGGTCGGCGTACATCTGGCAGTCGCGGTCGCCATACTTCTGGTCGACGGTGGACTTGATGGTTTCGCGGCGTTCGTTGCGAACGTCGCAGATGGCCAGGAACTTGGCCTGGGGGATATTGAGGAGCTTGCTGAGGACGTGCGCGCCGCGGCCGCCGAGGCCGATGCCTCCGAAGAGAATGCGGTCGCTGGGGGGGACGGCGCCGGCGCGCTGTCCGAGGACGACGCTGGGGACGATCATCGGGGCGACGGCGGATTGAAGGAGCTGGCGGCGGGTGGGCATGGCGTACTCACCCGCATCATACTCCCGGGCCCGGACCCCGGCAAGGGGGCGTGGCGGGGGTCCGGACCGCGAGGTTTATTGCCGCGTGACTTCGAGCGGCCGGCCGCGTTGGCGGGGGGGGGGGGGGGGGCGGGCGCGGGGGGCGCATCCGGGGCGTTGGCCTTGCGGATGTGGAACTCGCCGCGGTCCACCTGGAAGCGAACCTCCGGGCCGCCGGTGGAGCCGGCGATGGAGGCCGCGCGGCCGTCCTCGGTGACCTTGAATAGATCGCTATAGTTGTTCTCGATCTGGCCGCGCTTGACCTCGGCCTTCAGGTCGAGCTTCGCGCCGGCGGGCAGCACGAGTTCGGCATTCCCGGAGCGGGTGCGGGCGTTGATCTTGGCTAGCGGCAGGCGGCCGGGGCGGAGTTGGATGTCGCCGCGTTCGAGTTCGACTTCGAGCGTGTCGGTAAAATCGGAGATCTCCACGTCCTTGTTGCGGCTGGTGATGCGGACCGGGCCGGTGATGCGGCGGGCCGACAGGCGGCCGTCGAGCAGTTCCACTTCGCCCTCGATGCGCTCGATACGAACGTTGGACGCCTGGCTTTCAAAGCGGAACGGTTTGGCGAGGTTGCGGAACTTCATGTCGCCGGAGTACTGGCCGTTGATGACGGTGGGACCAGCGATGTTTTCAAGTTCGACATCTTGGCCGCGGCCCTTGATTTCGACGCCGGATTTGGCGTTGACGACGCGGACGATATCGGAGCGGCGGAGGTTGACGCGGACTTCGCCGCCGATGTTGTTGAGGCGGACGCCGGCGTTATCGGAGTTGATTTCCACGGCGCCGTCGATATTCTCGATGTCGAAATCGCCAAAGCGGCCGCGGCCCTCGATGACGGCGCCCTTGGGGACGGTGATCTCCAGGTCGGCATTGGCCTGGCGCGAGTCGTTGGCGCGGTCGAGGTTGGTGCGGATGATGATCTGGTCGCCGGAGCGGACGAGTTCGAAGCCGGTGGCTTTGTCCTGCTGGTTGGCGTCGTCCTTCGTGATGGCGCGAATGGACTTGGTGCCGGAGACGCGGACCTCCTCGGTGTCGATGCCGATGACGCGGGCATCGCCGCGGGCGTTATCGATGAGGATGCGCGGCGCCTTACCGGCGGCGGGCAGCGAGGCCGACAGGGGATAGTCGAAGCGTTCGCCGAGGATCTCCCAATGCGGCAGGCGGATGCCGTTCATGCGGAAGAATTGCGCGTTGCGAGTGGCGTAGAGGCCGGAACCGAAGATGACGATGACAATGACGAGGACCCATTCGCCGCCGCCCATGCCGCCGCGAGGAGACAGTTGTCCCTGGCGGTGCCAGTTGAGGATCTCGACGGTCCGGAGCGTGCCCCAGCCAATGAGCAGCCAGGGCCAGTAGATGGCCAGGATCTCGGTGAGGCGGAACTCTGGCAGCAGGTTGCGCAGCAGGAAGACAAGGCCGATGGTGATGAGGACCAGGGGGCCGATTACGGAAGTGCGTCTCATCGGGGGCCTCCGTGGGGGTTGAACGGCGGGGGCGTGGCCGAGGGGGGCGTAAGGGTGTGCTCGGCCAGGCGCATGACGCCGAGGAAGATGATGATGAGGGGCCAGGTCTTGGTGACGCTGATGACGCCGGCGTGGTCAATGACGAACAGGACGCCGATGAGGATGAGCGTGAGCGGACCGCGGAGGGCGCGCAGCAGGAGAGCGTTGTTATTCACGGCGGCCCTCCCCATTGTTGCCGGCCCCGGTGCGTTCCATCAGCATGTGGACGCCGAAGCCGATGAGGATGAGCGGCCAGAACTTGAAGATCTGCGAGAAGCGCAGGAGGCCGAGGTTGTTGAGCAGAAAGATGACGCCGAGGCCGATCATGATGGCCGGGCCGGTGGCGGCGGCGCCGTTGGAGCGAAGAGGCAGGACGCTGGAGTACTCTTCGACGGGCTGGCCGAGCTCGCGTTTGCGGGCAGTATGGAAGGCTTCAAAGGCCATATAGAAGACCCAGACCGGGGCGAGCATGCCGAACAGGGGGGCGAGGTCGCCGGTGGAATCGGCCGAGGCGATGCTGATGAGCAGGCCGAAGATGACGACGTGGACGAGCCCCTTGGCGTACTGGCCGTTGTAGATGGCGCCGACGCCAGGGATGAGGCCGAGGATGAAGGCGAGCCCCGGGGAGGCGCCGGCGGACGGCGCCTGCGGGGGCGGCGTGGAGGAGGGCGGCACGGTCCAGGGGGAACCGGGCGGAGGCATATTGTGCGGCGGTGGCGGCTCGGAAGGGACGTGCTCGGAGCAATAAACGGTGCCGAGCGCGGCGTGCTGTTCTTCCGGAGGAAGCGCCTTGCCGCAGATGCGGCAGTAGGCGACGTGAATGTTCCCGGATGGTTCCATGGCAAAATCCCCTGGTGTACTTGTGCGGATCATGGCGCTGCCGGCTCTAGCGGCCGTTTGGCGCGGACTGCTTCTGAGCGGGCGGTGCCTGGCGTTGCGCCTGGCGCTCCAGCTCCTCCTGCTCGGCCCATTCCTGGAGCCGGGACTGGATTTCATAGACAACTCGGATGTTTTCGTAGTATTTCACCATGCGCGACCACTGGCGGTAGGCGCTGTCCTCGACGCCGGCCCAGACCCTGGCGGGTTCCAGGTCGGCGGGGCGAAGTTGGCGCACCTCGATGCCGAAGGCCTGCGCGAGCATGGAGATGGAAAGGATGGTCATCGCCATGCCCATCGCCAGGCGGGGCTGGAGGATGGGTCCCAACCACTGGCGGAGGCGGCCGGCCCAGCCGCCGGCGGAAGAGGCCGGGCGGGCGGCCGGGGCGCCGGAGGTTTCAAACAGAATCCGGGTGAGCAGCTCCCTGGGCGGTTCGACGACGGCGGCGCGTTCGATGAAAGCGGTCACGCCGAGGACGTCGGCGGCAAGCTGGCTGCAGGCGGCGCAGGACTGGCGGTGGGCTTCAAAGGCAGCCTGCTGCTCGCCGCGGAGGGTGCCGTCGGCGGCGTCGCAGAGCAGGATTTCGAATTCCGCACAGTTGCAAGTCATGGCGTTACACCGCTACCTGATACTTCCGGAGGATGCGGGCGAGCTCGGCCCGGCCGCGGTTGAGGCGGGACTTCACGGTGCCTTCGGGCACGCCCAGAGTTTCGGCAATTTCTTTATATTCCATCTCTTCGAGGTCGCGCAAAATGACGGTCTCGCGAAGATCGGGGGAGAGGCGCTGCAGCGCGTACTGCAGCAGTTCGCTGGCCTCGCGCCCGGCCAGGATGCCATCGGCGCGTGTGGAGGACAGCGACCGCTCCTCGAGCATGGGGAGCTGGTCTTCAATGGAGTCGGTAACCCGCTCCTGGCGCGTACGGCGGTAGTGGTCGATGAGGAGGTTGCGCGTCATGCGGGCGAGCCAGACGGTGAAAGAGCCCTCGCCGGACCGGAAGGACTTCAGGGTGCGGAACAGGCGGAGGAACACCTCCTGCGTCAGATCCTGGGCCTCGGAGTCTTTTCCGGTAAAGCGATAGCAGATGGCGTAAACCCGGCGGGTATGGGTTTTGACCAGATCTTCCCACGCGCCCTCGTCGCCGGTGAGGCAGCGCTCCACCAGTTGTTTGTCGAGGTCGAAAGTTGGTTCCAAGCTCCGGCTCCCGAGGCGGGCAGTCTGGGTGCGATCCCAGGCCGGCGACACGCCTTTCCCGAAAATTTCGGATTCCACAACCGCGGTCGATGCCAGCACTTCCTCGGACTCCTTCCTGGCGCGCCTCTTTGCTCAATTCGGTGTTGAGCCGAGGTTCGCGTTCAAAAGGAGATACGAGGATCTGCCATAATAAGTTCGCAGGAATTGCAGGTTGCTGCTGCCGTTTGTAGTTTACAACGCGGGCAGTCCTTTTCTTTGATTACCCGTGAGCGAAACTTCCTCGTCCGAACGATTGCGGCAGCTGCGGCGGTGGCTCCCCGTGCTGGTGGTGGCGGTAGTGGCGGCGCTCGCCGTGGCCGGGTGGGAGCGGCTGGCGGCGTTTGACTGGGCGGCGTTCGGAGCCGTTTACAGCAGTATCCGCTGGGGGTGGATGGCGCTCGCCGGGGCGCTCGTGCTGGGCACCTACCTCGCGCGCGTGGTGCGGTGGAAAATGATGATCCGCCCGATCGCCCCGGCGGCGTCGGGCCGGCGGATCTTCAAGGCGACGGCCATCGGCTTTACCTCCGTGGTGGTGCTGGGGCGGCCGGGGGAGCTGGTTCGGCCGTGGCTGATCGCGCGGTGGGTGGGCGTGCCGTTCTCCTCACAGATGGCCACATGGTTCCTGGAACGGGTCTTCGATCTGCTGGCGGTGCTGGCGCTGTTCGGCTTCGGGCTGTACGCGTTCGATCCGGCCGGGCGGAGCATATCGCCGGGCATCGCCTGGATTCTGAACACCGGCGGAGCGCTGGTGGCGGCGCTGGCAACGGCCTGCCTCATCATCCTGTTCTTCGCCGGGCGGTCCCGGGAGTTGATCGGGGACCGGCTGTCGGACGCGGTAGCCTTCCTGCCCGAGCCATGGCCATCGCGGGTGCGGGGGCTGGCCGAATCGTTTTCGAGCGGCATGGCCTGCTGCCGCCAGCCGGCCGATATCGCCTGGCTGCTGGGGATTACCGCGATCGAGTGGCTGATTATCGCCGGCGGGACCATCTGCTTCTTCCGGGCCTTCCCGGCCACGCTGCACATGAGCAACCTCGACACGGTGGTGTACCTGGGATTCGTGGCGTTCGGATCGATCGTCCAGATTCCCGGAATCGGCGGCGGGGTGCAGCTTGCCGGGACGGTGGTGCTATCGCAGCTCTTCGGGCTTGGTGCGGCGGAGGCGGCGGGGATCGCGGTGGCCAACTGGCTGGTAACATGGGTGAGTATTCTTCCCTTCGGGCTCGGGCTGGCGGCCAGCGAAGGGTTGCGGTGGCAGAATCTGCGGCGGATCGCCGAGGAGCTGCAGAGTCAGGAATCGGAACGATGAAATGTCCATTTTGCGCGCATCAGGAAGATAAGGTCATCGATTCGCGGGAAAGCAAGGAAGGCGACGCCATCCGGCGGCGGCGGCAGTGCCTGGGCTGCGAGCGGCGGTTTACAACCTACGAAAAGATCGATGAGATCCCGTATATGGTTGTAAAGAAAGATGGTAGGCGGGAGAAGTTCGAACGGCAGAAGATCCTGAACGGGCTGCTGAAGGCGTGCGAGAAGCGGCCGATTTCGATTACCAAGCTGGCGGCGATTGTGGACAAGGTTGAGAGCCGGCTGGCGGACAACGCGGAGCGGGAGATTTCAACTACAAATATAGGAGAAATCTTGATGGACGAATTGCGGGGCTTGGACAAGATCGCGTACGTGCGATTTGCGTCTGTGTACCGGGACTTTCAGGACGAGGGGGCGTTCTTGGATGAGCTGCAGGAGCTGTTGCGGAGCCGGCGGGGGGATGGGCGGTAGGCTTTCTGCTACAGTGGTAGAAGTCAAAGATTTACGAGACCGCAGGGGTGGTTACGCGGGGATTTCGTAACCTTTTCAATGCCATGGCATCTGAAAGGGTGAGGGCTATTTTGCTCTTAACTTTCAAGCGGTTGGGTGTTATACTCAACATTGGCGCGCCTTGCAAGCAGGGACGAGTCTGCGTGTCTGTAGGGCGGGCAGCTTGGCTGTTCGATGGCATGACACAGTGAACTTGTTCCGCCCTGGTGGCGGAGAAGTGGGATGAATGGATCATTTTGACGATCAATACCTTGGCGACTCAACCGAGCCTCTAGGTCTGCCCTTTGACGAGGAAACGAATTTCTTCCATCCGGAAGAGGTTCATGATGGGGAAGACTTTCAGGCGGCGCAGCAGCAGGAAGAGTCCATCTACACCGATGACCCGGTTCGCGTGTATCTGCGCGAGATGGGCGCCGTACCGCTTCTGACGCGGGAAGGCGAGGTGAATCTTGCCCGCCGGATGGAGCGCGGGAAGCTGCGGATGCTGAAGGCGATCAGCCGGTCGGCAGTGGTGCAGAACCGGGTAGTGGAGTTCGTCGAGCAGTTGAAGCGATCCGAGATCGGCCTGGAGACCCTGGTGGATCTGGGCGATGTGGAAGAGGGTACGCCGGCCGAGGCGAAGATGCGCAAGGAACTGGCCGAGCGCGTGTTGAACCTGGGCGCGCTGCACCGGAAGCAGTTGCAGACGCTGGAGAAGTTGAACGAGACGCCGGCGCCGAAGGCTTCGGAGAAGAATCCGGCGGTGAAGAAGGCCTACCGGAAGCTGTATTACAAAGCCGCGCGGGCGCAGGTGGAAACCAGCGTGGCGATCCGCGACACGCCTTTCCTGTCCAGCCGGTGGCGCGAATTCGCGAAGGAAATTGAACGGACGGTGGAAGAGATCACGCATCTCGACACCGAACTGCACAAGCTGGAAGCGCGGAAGGATCCGTCGCTGGCGTCGCGAGTCCGGGAGTTGAAGCGCGAGCTCAAGAAGAAGCAGGAGTATGCGGGCGCCTCGGTGGCGCAGTTGCGGCATACGATCACGGTTATCCGTCACGGCGAAGTGGAAGCCGAGAAGGCGAAGAAGGATCTGGTGGAGGCGAACCTCCGCCTGGTGGTCTCGGTGGCCAAGAAGTACGTCAACCGCGGACTACACCTGCTGGACCTGATCCAGGAAGGCAACATCGGCCTGATGCGCGCGGCCGACAAGTTCGAATACCGCCGCGGGTACAAGTTCTCGACCTATGCGACGTGGTGGATCCGGCAGGCGATCACGCGCTCGATCGCCGACCAGTCGCGCACCATCCGCATTCCGGTCCACATGAACGAGTCGATGAACAAGTTCCTGCGGGCGACGCGGGAGTTGGAAAAGGAACTCGGCCGGCAGCCAACGAACGAAGAGATCAGCCGCCGGATGGACATTCCGGTGGAGAAGGTTCAGAAGCTGAAAACCATCTCGCGCGACCCGGTTTCGCTGGAGACGCCGGTGGGCCGCGACGGCGAATCGGCGCTGGGCGACCTGATCGAGGACCGCTGGGTGGGCTCGCCCGTCGACGCCGTCATCGAATCGAACGTCCGCGACGAGACGGCCAACATCCTGAAGACCCTTTCGCCGAAGGAAGAAAAGGTCATCCGGATGCGGTTCGGCATCGGGTGCGACCGGGAGCACACGCTGGAGGAGATCGGCCAGGAGTTCGACGTGACGCGCGAACGGATCCGGCAGATCGAAGCCAAGGCACTGCGGCAGCTGCGTTCCCCGGAACGCGCCCGTCATCTGCGCGCCCTGCTCGCCGCCCGCTAAGCAACGACTTATCCCGCAACGGGCCCGCGCCGCATACAGTGCGGCGGGGCCCGTTCGGCGTTTCAGGGCGGAGTTGGGGATACCTGGAGTTGATCGAGCATGCGCCGAGCGGCCGGGTGCAGCGGTTCGTAGTCGAGCACGGCCTCCAGCGACTTGCGCGCGGCGGCCGGGTCCCCGCTCTGGTATTGGGCGACGGCCAGGTTGAGCCGGGCGCCGATCAAAGTAGGATTCCGTGACAGCGCCCGCATCCACAGCGCCATCGCCTCCTTCGGCCGGCCCTGGCGGATCTGAATCGTCCCGAGGTTGACGGCGCTGGCGGCATGAGCCGGGTCGAGCGCCAGGATCCGCTCATACACCTGCGCGGCCTCCGCCTCCCGCCCCATACGTTCCTGGAACTGGGCGAGTTGCGACAACAGCGGCACATCGCTGGAGGCGGCGAACGCCTGCAATTTGGCGAACGCGAAGGCGCGCAGGGCGGGTTCGGCCACAGCGGCGGCGGCGTAGCCCAGGGCGGTATCGCGAGGGGTGGCCGAGCCGGTCCAGAACTCGCGCAACTCCGTCACCGGCGCCGCCGCAGCGTCCGCCGCCATGGGCCGCCGCGGGATCGAATGATCCGTGAAGGCGAGATGCTCAATCGACGCCCCGGCACTCTTCGGCATGTGGCAGGCGATGCAGTCCGGGCCGCCGCCGCCCTGGCACGCGGCCGGCTGGTGGCAATTCTGGCACTGGCGGTTGTGCGTCTCCGGCGTGACGGCGGCGTGCACGGTGTGGCAGGTGCCGCACCACAGCTTCTCGCCGCTGGCCTGTTTGCAGCGGCTGCGGGCGAACTTTTCAAAGTGTCTGGTGGCGGTGGAGGCGGCGGCGGCATCGCCGGCGGCGACGAAGACGGCGACGTGGTCGCGCAGCGGTTGGCCGGGTTGGAACGATCCGCGCTCACGGCCCGCGCGGGCGATGCGCGCGGCGCCTGTAAGGTGGCACTGCGCGCAGACGGAGTCGCGCGGCTCGGGGGCAAGCCGCGCCGGGTTGACAATATTGCGCGGCGACGGGGCGGCCGCGTGCTTTTCGCCCGCCCCGTGGCAACGTTCGCAACTGACGCCGGCCTCCAGAAACGGCTGCGCGGCCCCGGCCGGCTGCAGGCGGCTGGCGTGACACTGCAGGCACGCCGGTTCCACGGTGCGGGTCATCTCCAGATACGGCTTGTTCTCATAGCCCGGCGAAACGTCCCATTTCCGCGGCTCCGCATAATATGACACCGGCGCCTGAAACAGTTGCCCGCCCTTGCGGAACAGGTAGCTGCGGCCGATGTGGCCGGAACCGAGGAACCACTCCAGACGGCGCGACACGCCGCCCAGTTCCAGCACAAACCCCGGCGCCACGCGCGCTCCGGCGGCGGCCTGTGTTGCAAAGCTCTCGGCAAACCCGGGCGTGCCGGTGCGTCCGCTGGTGCGCGCCATCGGCGTGGCGGCGTACTGCCGCGCGATGGCCGCATGGCAGCGCGCGCAGACGGCGTTGCCCGTGTCGGCCAGCGCGGACAGCGAGACGGCAAGCAGCAGCAGCGCACGCATCAGGGAAGCGGCAGGAATTCGGAGACGGCAAGCGCCCGCGGCGTCATGCGCGACAGGCGGATGGCACCCTTGAAGTAGTCCACTTTATTGATCCGCACGCCGACGCTGGTCCGCCCGGCGCCTTGCGGGCTCAGCGTCACGTCGGCCTTGCCCTGCAGCACGCCGTTCACATAGTTGCGATACTCCTTGCCGTCGTAGACGGCGGCGACGTGATACCAGCGGTCGGCCGGATGCAGCTTGGCCGTATCCATCAGCGCCTTGGACCCGGCCGCGGAGTTGGCGAAGCTGTCCAGGCACCACTTGCCGCCGATGATCCGCGTTTCAAACAGATACCGGTGCTGCGAGCCGTTCTCCTGCATATGGAAGAAGCGCTGCGCCGGCGGACCGTCGCTATCGGGCCGGAAGATCACCTCCCAGGTGAAGGCGTGGGCCCCGGCCAGTGGGTGCACGTCGAGGAACAATGCGTCGTCCACGCCATCGAACTGAATCGCCTTGCCCGCCGGCGTATCGATCACCTTCGGCGCGCCCAGCACGGTCACGGCATGGCCGCCAATGCGGTCCAACCGGTCAAACGTCCAGGTCACCGGACCATCGGCGGCCGGCAGCAGAAGCGCAGTCAGAAGGACAATCGAAACGAGTCGCACCGAGCCGTTATATCACGCCCGCTTCCCCCCTGCCCGACCCCGAAATCGTTCTGATACAATTCGCGGGCCCACAACCTACTCGCTTAGGCCGGGGTCTGAAACCATGAAGATTCTTCAAACACTCCTTTTCTCTCTATTGGCTGTTCCCCTTCTCCTGTCACAGACGTTCACCGGAACCATTTCCGGCGTCGTGACTGACCCGAATGCCGCCACCGTTCCCGGCGCCAATGTGCGCGCCCGCAACGAGGCCACCGGCGACACGCGCCAGGTGGCCACGGGCGCGGACGGACTCTTCGTCTTCTCGCAGCTGCCGCCCGGTAACTACGAGGTCAGCGTGGAAAGCCAGGGCTTCCGCAAGAGCATCCAGACCGGCGCCGCGCTGCGCGTCAACCAGACGCTCGAATTGAACTTCACGCTGCAGCTCGGCGAAGTGAACCAGACCGTCGAAGTCGCCGCCGGCGTCACGCTGCTCGATACGCAGTCGGCTAACCGCGCCGTGACGCTCGACCAGCAGGCCGTGCTCGATCTGCCCACCAACGCCCGCAATCCGTTCCAGCTGGTGCACGTCAACGCCGGCGTCATCGCCGTCCGCACCGGCATCTCCCAGGCCACGCAGGACCAGAACCACAACCGCTTCTCGATGAACGGCGGACGCGGCCAGGCCGGCCTCACGCTCATCGACGGCGTGCCCGCCGCGGCCGTCGATTGGGGCGGCCTCATCGCCTCCCCGTCGGTCGACTCCGTGCAGGAAATGAACATCCAGCGCAATCAGTTCGACGCCCAGTTCGGCAAGTCCGACGGCAGCGCCGTCAACATGATCACCCGCGGCGGTTCCAACAACTGGCACGGCTCGGTGTTCAACTTCCTCCGCAATAACAACCTGGATGCCAACAGCTGGGCCAACAACCGCTCCGGGCGCAGTCTCCCCATCTTCCAGCGCAACCAGTTCGGCGCCACCTTCTCCGGCCCCATCTGGCGCGAGAAGAAGCTCTTCTTCTTCACCGCCTACGAAGGCCGCCGCGAAGGCAACCCAGGCACCAACATCTCCAGCGTGCCCACCACCGCCCAGCGCGCCGGCGACTTCTCCAACACCCGCATCGCCAACGGCAACCTGTCGATGATCTACGATCCCTTCACCAACGTGCCCAACCCCAACGGCGCCGGCCTGGTCCGCTCCCCGTTCCCGGGCAACGTCATCCCGCCCTCCCGCATTGACCCGGTGGCCGCCAAGGTCATCCAGCTCTTCCCGGCCTCCAACACCCCGGGCGACAACTTCACCTTCCAGCGCAACTTCGTCGCCGCCGGCAAGACCGTCACCAACAACGACCGTCTGGACCTCCGCATCGACTGGGCCCGCAACGAGAAGATGTCCATGTTCGGCCGCCTCACCAAGGCCTGGCAGGAGAACGTCGCCCCCGTCTACTTCGGCAACGGCGCCGACACCAACTTCTCCGACGTCAACCCGCGCCACCAGGCCGTCATCGGCATCACGCTGACGCCCTCGCCCACCTGGGTGCTCAACTTCCTGGTCGGCTCCGGCCGCTGGCGTGAGAATCAGGTCTCCCCCTCGCAGGGCCTGAACGCCACCGCGCTCGGCTTCCCGTCGTCGCTTGTCAGCCAGTTCCAGGCGCAGACCTACCCCGGCTTCTCGTTTGAGAACTATACCTCGCTCAACAACCGCCGCTTCCTGAACGTGCCCCGCGAAACGCACAACCTGCAGGCCAACATCACCAAGGAACTCGGTTCCCACAGCTTGAAGTTCGGCTGGATCTCCGAACTGGCCCGCCTGAACAACACGGACTTCAACACGCCGGCGTTCTCCTTCAACCGCGGCCTGACGTCCGGCCCGGTGGCGGCGGCCGCCTCCACCACCTCCGGCGATGCCATCGCCTCGTTCCTGCTCGGCACCGGCTCCGGCGGCAGCGCGCCCATCAACGCCGCTATCGCCGTCACCGCCATGTACCATGGCGCCTACTTCCAGGACTCCTGGCGCGTCAACCGCCGCCTCACCCTCCACATGGGCGTGCGCTATGAACTCCAGCAGGCCCGCACCGAGCGCTACAACCGCCAGAACAACTTCGACTTCACCGTCGTCAACCCCCTCTCCCAGCCGACCGGCCTCGACCTCCGCGGCGGCCTGGTCTTCGCCGACTCCAACAACCGCGGCGCCTGGAACACCGCTAAGCTCAACCTCGCGCCCCGTTTCGGTATGGCCTACAAGATCACCGACAAGCTCGTCTTCCGCGGCGGCTACGGCATCTTCTATCCCCAGACCGGCGGCGGCACCCGCGACGGCTTCGCCACAACCACCACCTGGGTCTCCACCATCGGCGGCGACGGCATCAACCCCAACCCCGCCGCCCTGCTCAGCAACCCCTTCCCGCAGGGCCTTTCCCAGCCCATCGGCTCCTCCCGCGGCCTGCTGACGCAGACCGGCGACGCCGTCAGCGCGCTGTCGGCCCATCACCCGCTCGGCTATGTCCAGAACTTCTCGGCCGATTTCCAGTATGAGATCAGCCGCGGCATGGTGCTGGAATTGGGCTACACCGGTTCGCAGGGCCGCAAGCTGCTCTACGGCACCGGCCAGCAGGCCAATCAGCTCCACCCGCAGTTCTTCAGCCGGGGTGCCGGGCTCGATGCCCAGGTGCCGAACCCGTTCTTCGGCATCATCCCCTCCGGTATCCTCGCCGGCCGCACCATCCCGCAGCAGCGCCTCCTCCGGCCCCATCCGCAGTTCACCGCCGTCAACCTGTCGGGCGATACGCCGGGCGCCAGCTCGTCCTTCAACGCGCTGGTCATCCGATACAACTGGCAGATCCAGGGCGGCCTCAACCTGTTGACCACCTACCAGTGGTCCAAGGCCATCGACAACGCCAGCGAATGGCAGGGCTGGGAGGTCGGCGACACCATGCGCAACTTCTACGACCAGAGCCTGGACCGCTCCATCAGCGCCCATGACCTGCCCCACAGCTTCGTCAACGCGCTGGTCTACGAACTGCCCGTCGGCAAGGGCCGCAAGTTCGGCGCCGACATGCACCCCGTCGCCAACGCCGTCATCGGCGGCTGGCAGTTCTCCTCCATCGTCCGCTTCGGCAGCGGCCTGCCCCTCGGCTTCACCGCCCCCAACCAGTTGGGCGCCTACGGCGTGCAGGTGCAGCGGCCGAACGTCGCCGACCTGAAGTCCGCCGCCGTCGATAACCCCACGCCGGACCGCTGGTTCAACACTGCGGCCTTCACGCAGCCCGCGCCCTTCACCATGGGCAACGCGCCGCGCTGGATTCCCAACATCCGCTTCGGCCCCACCAACCACGCCGATCTCGCCATCCTGAAGAACTTCCGCTTCCTGGAAACCTTCAAGGCGCAGTTCCGCGCGGAAATGTTCAACTTCACCAACACGCCGCAGTTCGGGCGTGCCAATACAACGCTCGGCGCCGGCGCCTTCGGCACCGTGTCGGGCACAACCAACATCGGCGCCAGGAATATTCAGCTCGGCCTGCGTATTCAGTTCTGACGCCGCTTCTGTTTGCAGCGGTCAACAAAGGCCTCCCCGCTCGGGGGGGCCTTTTTGTTTTTACTGCGGGCGTCGCTCAGATAGTCGGCGTGTGAATCGGGTCAATTTTCCGGCGTACTGGAAAAGAAGGATTGTCCTTCTTTTTTTTTACGCATACTAAGAGACGCGCAGGGTCAACAGGATCGGACATGGAGT
>CAZWDD010000135.1:0-13891 GCA_964632345.1 uncultured Solibacteraceae bacterium
GGTGGACGATGCCGGTTTCGGGGGGGACGGCGCGGAAGTTCTGGAGCGCCGACTGGCCCCACTTGAGGAACTGGTAGCGTTCGCGGTTGCGCTGGTATTCGAGGATGGTGTTGAGGTTGAAGGAATCGGCGGCGCCGAAGTGGTCGACCTGGACGGAGTGGTCGATGACGAGATCGACGGGGATGAGGGGGTTGGCCTTTTTGGGGTCGGCGCCCTTGGCGGCGAGGGCGTCGCGCATGGCGGCGATGTCAACGACGCAGGGGACGCCGGTGAAGTCCTGGAGCAGGACGCGGGCGGGCATCATGTTGACGTCCTGGGCGGGGGCGGAGGTGTCCCATTTGGCGACGTACTCGGCATCGGAGGCCTTGAAGGAGACGCCGTCCTCATTGCGGACGATGTTTTCGAGCAGGACCCGGATGGAGTAGGGGAGGCGGGAGAGGGTGGTGAGGCCCTTCGCTTCGAGCGCCCGGAGGCTGTAGATGGTGTAGTTTTTGCCGGAGACGGAGAGCGTCTTAGCGGCGCCGAAAGAGTTCTTGCTAGCCATTGGAAATCCTCTGCATCTTACATGAACGCCGGCACGGCGATGCCGAGAATGCCGAGCGTGTGTTCGAGTTGGGCGCGGAACTGCGCGGTGAGCCAAAGCAGGAAGGCGCGCTTTTCGGCGTCGGCTTCCTGGATGACGGGGTAGTCGTGATAGAAGTTGGCGAACTGCTGGGCCAACTGGAAAGCGTAGCGGGCCATGTGGGCGGGCTCGCCGGCGGCGAGGGCGGAGGAGAGGGCCTGGCCGGAGCGGGAGACGGCGAGGAGGTACTGCCAGAGACCTTCTTCGTGGAGGAGGCGGGCGCAGACGGCGGGGGAGAGGACGGCGGGGAAATCGGGCAGATCGCCGGCTTTCTGGAGGATTTTGCCGGCGCGGACGGCGCCGTACTGGACGTAGGGGCCGGTTTCGCCGGTGAAGCTGAGGGCTTCCTGGAAGTCGAAGGCGATGACGGTGTTGCGGGTGTACTTCAGCATGAAGTAGCGAAGGGCGCCGATGGCGATGGCGTGGGCGGCGGCTTCGTTTTCACCGGGAGTACGGTCCTGATTGCGGCTGGCGACTTCGGCGAGGGCGGAGGAGAGGAGTTTGTCGATGAGGTCATCGGCCTTGACGCCGAGGCCTTTGCGGCCGCTGACTTCGACGTAGGGGCGGGCCTTGTCCTCGTCGGAGAGTTCGATGCCCATTTCGACGCAGGTGCGGGGGGAGAGGGCGACCATTTCATAGGAGAAATGGATGGAGTTGGCGGCCTGTTCGGTGTAGTTGAGGGCTTTGAGGCCGGCGACGACGACGTCCTGGAGGTAGCTTTGGCGGGAGTCGATGACGTTATAGACGGTGCGGCCGCCGCCGAAATTGACGGGGGCGGCGCCGGCGGCATCGGCGGTGGCGACGTAGACGGGGTGGCCGCCGGGATAGGTGCGGAGGAGCTGATAGTGAAAATCCTTGCCGAGGAGGCCGAACTTCCACATCTGGTAGGCGATGTCCTTGCCGACGTAGGTGACGGTGCCGTTGGAGCGGACGATGACCTTGGAGTCTTCGTCCTCGCGGTTTTCATCGAAGGCGGAGCCGGGCATGACCCAGCAGCCGGCGTTCTTGCCTTCGGTTTCAAAATAGATGGCCTTGCGTTCCTTCAACTGTTCGAAGGCGGAGGCCCAGAACTGGAGGTGGAGGATTTCGCTTTCGCGGGGGAGGACGTCGTAGACGATGCCGAGGCGGAGCATCGTGTTGAGATGGCAATTGACGATGGCGTCGGCGACGAGGGTGCCGAGTTCGGCGAGTTCGCCGTGGCCGGATTCGATGGCGTGGAGGGTGTCGCGGCGCCACTGGAGGGAGTCGGGGTTGTCCTTGTAGTACTGCGAGATGCGGGCGTAGAGATCCCAGCAGTAGTAGTCGAACTTTTCGGCGGCGATGAGGGCGCGGACTTCGGCGGGGGACTTCTTTTCGAGGTGGTGGAAGGCGACGACGACGTCGGCGACCTGGACACCGGTGTTATCGATGTAGTTCTGGACCTCGACGTGGTGGCCGGCGGCGCGGAGCATGCGGACGAAGGTATCGCCGAGGATGGCGTTGCGGAGGTGGCCGATGTGGGCCGCCTTGTTGGGGTTGATGTTGGTGTGCTCGACGATGACCTTGCCGGCGGAGGAGGCGGAGGAGGAAGCGGGGGCGGGAGAGATGGCGGCGGAGGCGAAGGCGCCGCGGTCGAGGCGGAGATTGATGTAGCCGCCGCCGGCGGCCTCGAGGGTCTGAACGCCTTCGATGGCGGGGAGTTCGGCGATGAGTTCCTCAGCGATGGCGCGGGGGGCCTTCTTCAACTGGCGGGCGAGTTGGAAGGCGACGGGGAGGGCAAATTCGCCGAAAGAGGCCTGGCGCGGCTGCTCCAGAGTGACGGGAATTTCGACGCCGTAACGGATGAGAATGTGTTGGGAAACCGCGCTGACAATGCGCGATTCGAGTAGTGGAAGCACGTTACCTCAGTATATCAGCGGGGTGCAAACGCGCCGTGCGATCAGATCTCGTATTCGGGGGGTTTTGGGCGGCCGAAGTTGATGTGGTTCCAGACGCGTTCGTGGAGAAAGTAGAGGCCGAGTTTGACGACGGAATCGGCGACGCCGGCGCCGGCGGAGACTTTCCAATCGCCGGTGAGGAAGAAGAAAATACCGGCGGTGGACAGGGAGCCGAACAGCCGGTAGCTGATGGCTTTGGCGACACTGCGGGAATGGGATTCCATACGACGAATCAAATCATAGCAAATTCGATCAAAAAGATCGACAGATGGAAACCTGCATCTTTGGCGAGGGTTGGTTCATTATGTAAAGAGAGTGCCTAAGGTAACCTTTCTTCCCGAGAATGTGACGATTGACTATGAACCGGCGACGATGCCATATTCCGAGCACGGATTCCAGGGATCGCTGCTGGACATCGCGTTGAACAACGGCGTGCAGCTGGAACATGCGTGCGGCGGGAGCTGCGCGTGCACGACGTGCCATGTGATTGTGCGGGCGGGGGACACGAATCTTTCCGAGATGGAAGACGAAGAGGCCGACCGAGTGGAGACGGCGGCGGGGCTGACGCTGCATTCGCGGCTGGGTTGCCAGGCGGTGGTGAAGGGCGACGTGACAGTGGAGATCCCGAACTGGAACCGGAACTATGTTTCCGAGGGCGGGGGTTCGATCAACCTGGGCGACGCTATTCCGGTGAAGAAGCCGTAGCGGCGGCGCGGGGGGGCATCAGGGAAGACTGGAGATGGCCGAACTGCTCGGTGGTGAGGCGGGTTCGGAGGGATGACTCCGTCTGTTTTTGGGTGACTTCGGCGGCGTCGAGGACTGGCAGGAATAGGGCGCGCTGCTTTTCGGGCAGCGCGATGCGGGCAATGCCGACGATGCCGCGGAGAGAGTCGTGGACCTGCTTGGCACCGGCTTCATCGGCACAGTAGGCGGTGAGATGGATGAGCATGCCGTCGGTGAGGCTGGCGTAGGCGGAGGTCATCTGGACGGTCTGGAGGAGTTTGGGCAGGTTCTGGAGGAAGTTGGCGGCGAGGCCATCGGCTTTTGCGGGGTCGAAGGAGGGGAGTTTGGGGAGGGCGGCGGCGTCGGCGACCATCCAGAAGTGAGCGTCGGGAGGGAAGGCGTCGATTTTGGCGCGGAGAGCGGGGGAGGGGCCGGCTTTGGCGGTATCGCGGGAGTCGATGAGGGCGCGGAGGCGGGGGGTACGGGCGAAGATGCCGGTGGAGGAGTTGACGAACCAGACGGCGTTTTCCTCGTTGCCGAGAAGCATGGAGCCTTTGTAGTTCATGCGCTGGACGCCTTCGCGGTCGATGCGGGGTTCGAGGCCGAGGGGGGCGAACTCGCCGCGGGCGTAGACGATGGTGTCCTTGCCGTCGGAGGACCAGAGGACTTCCCAGAGGTTCTGGCGGGGGTCGAAGGAGGTTTCGGCGGCGAAGCGGTCGAGGGCGGCGTTGACGCCGGGCTGGGCGAGGACGTTTTTCCAGGCAGCGGTGGAGCGGAGGGCTTTGACGCGCATGGCGCCGAGGGCGATGGTATCGGAGGGGACCTGGGTGAGGAGGGCAGCGTCGACGGCGACGTTCGTGCGCTGGCGGGAGCAGCCGGCGGCGAGGACGAGGACGGCGGCCAGGAGAAGGCGGAGCGACATGAAGCGGGAGAATCCTTCCTTAATTAAGAAACCAGAGCCCTAGAATGGGAACAGAGCGTCTGATGGTTTAGACGCGGGAGAGGGGGAGATTCTTTCATTATGTTTCGGGTGGACGCGCAACATGCGTTCCTGCCCCCGCATCAGAATCCGGACTGGTACGGGAAGATCCTGGCGCGAAACCGGTTTGAGGGGTCTGTGTATGCGCCGGAGGAGGGGACGATCGAGGAGGCGCTGGCGCTGGCGGAGGGGCTGGGGTATGTGCGGCGGGTGGCGCCGCGGGTTCGGCCGGAGGAGTTGGGGCGGGTGCCGGAGCATCCGCTGATTGTTTCGGTGCGGTTGACGGAGCCGGAGCCGGGGGCGCTGGCGGAGCTAAAGCGGCGGGGGCTGGCGGTGGAGGTGGAGGCGCGGCACTGGCCGTTTGCGGCGGAGATACCGGTGGCGCTGGACGGGATGCCGGAGGAGACGGAGCTGCCGGGGCACGTATATGTGAAGTTGACGGGTTTCCGGATGCCAGTGACGGCGGAGCGGGCCGAGCGGCTGCGGCGGCTGCTGCGGCGGCCGGGGCCGGAGCGGCTGATGTTCGCTTCCGGGTGGCCGCACGGGGGCGGGACGTGGAAGGAGACGCTGGCGGCGTTTACGCAGTCGCTGGGGGCGATGCCGATGGAGCTGCGGGAGCAGTTGCTGGGGGGAACGGCGCGGGAGTTTTACGGGTTGGGGGGGTAAAGTTCGGGCGGGAAGGAGCCGATAGGAGGGATGAGGCGTCGAGAGCCCGCGGTGCCGCGACCCCAGGGCGACGGGAACACGAAGGATCGATGGAAAGAACCGAGACGCAAAGACAGCAGCCGGAACGAGGGAGCGCTCTGCTGCTGAGCCTCTTGTTGACGCTTGTGGGGGCGTTGTTTGTGGGCCTTGCGGTGGATGGGACGTCGCTACTGTGGGCGAAATCGAATGCCCAGACGACGGCAAACCTGGCGGCCGAGGCGGTGGCGGTGGAGCTGGAACGGAACGCGGGAGCCGACGGGGCGTACCTGGAGGCGACGGCGCGGGCGGCGGCGGCGTGGAACGGAATAGCGGCGGGGGTGGGGCTGGAACAGACGGCGGAGGAACGGGCGGTGGTGGTGGAGCGGCAGGCAGAGGTGTATTTTCTGCGAATGGTTCGGCCGCAGCCGGTGGCGGTGCGGGCGCGGAGCGTGGTGGGGAAGCGATGAGGAAGCGGGAGCGGGGCGCGGCGCTGTTGGAGTTTGCGGTGGCAATGCCGTTTGCCCTTCTGCTGTTCGCGGGGATCGCGGATTTCGGGGGATACTTCTGGCAGCAGACGGAGCTGGAAGCGTTGAGCCGCCGGGCAGCGGGGCGAGTGGGACCGGCGCGAGCCGGGTGGGCGGGGGCCGGGGAGCAGGAGTTCCAGAGCTACGCGGCGAACCTGGAGACGGAACTGCGGGGGAAGAGCGGGCGGAAGGGGCTAGCGGTGCGGAGCGAACGGCGATACGCCTGCCCGGACTCCGGAGGCGGAGAACGGGAACTGGGAGCAGCGGCGACGGGATGCGCAGGGGAACGTGTTTACGTGGTCATGCGGGTGAGTGAAGCGACGGCGCCGTTGTTGGGGGCCCTACGCCGTGTCGGCTTTCCGGCGGCGGCGGAAAGCCGGCATACGCTGCGGGTCCGGTGAGCGGGGAACCAGCCGCCGGTATCCTGTCAACACCCGAGATCCGGCGAGGCAACACCGGAGAACAGGCACCGGAAAGTGCTCTGGTATAATAGGACCATGACCTTTCAGTAAGTTTCCCTTATAGGGCGCGCCCTACCTTTACCGTTTTGACCCCAAACCTGCTGCCGGATCTGACCGAAGATCCAACCCCCAACCAACATTGAGGAGACCGATTTGAAGCGATGGATGACCAAGGGACTGGTGTTGTGCTCGTTTTTCCTGCCACCAGCCGCGACAACACGCGCGGAGGTGCCGTTGGAGAAGCACTACACCGGGGACACCCGGTTCCAAAGAATCAAGTCCTTTTTTAAGCGACGCGCGTGCCCGATGGAACGGTATGCGGCCGACCTGGTGGCGGCTGCGGACGCGCACCAACTGGACTGGAGACTGCTTCCGAGCCTTGCGCTGGTAGAGAGCAGCGGCGGGAAAGCCTACAAGAACAACAATGTGTTCGGCTGGGACTCCTGCCGGCAGAGATTTCCGAGTGTGCAGGCAGGAATCCACATTGTGGCCGAACGGCTTGCCAATTCGCCGTACTACAAAGGCAAGAGCCTGGAAGGCAAGCTTCGCACATACAACCGCAATCCACGCTACGCAGCAGTGGTGAAGCGGGTGATGGCCCAGTTAGCGATGGAATCCGAGTAGCGGCCTAGCCGACCACACGGACGCCGAAGTACAAACCACCGAAGATGAGAACGCTGGCGGCGGCAACAGCAAGCCATACCATCATGCGTTCGGACTTCGTCGACGCCTGTTCTGCGTCTTTCTTCATGGTTTCGTCGAGGCTGTCAAACATGGGAGACCTCCTTGGGTCAATGCCTGCAAGTGAGTTATGAGGCCGGGAGCGGTCTCGCCAGGTGGCCCGTGCGTTATGAAGGAGTAAGGTGCGCGGGTCGCGGGGCGTATTTCCAATTTGAGAATACACCCGTTTGGACGTGGTGGAACAAAATTATTTTCCGTTTCTTTTCAGCGGTTTCGCTAGAGGAGAGAAGCGGGAGTGCGGGGATTGCTGAGGATGTCGGTGAAAGCCTTCCAGCGGAGGGAGGGGTCTTCGCCGGCGGCCCGATCGACATGGGCGGCGACGAGGTCCTCGCCGAAGCTGTAATTGATGATGTAGGTGCGGTGTTCGTCGAAAAAGCGGAGGCGGCGTTCGGCCATGGGCTTGGGCTGAAGAGCGAACCTCTGTAAGTATTCGACCGTTTCGGGGGCGGATTTGTTCCCGTCGAGGTAGTCGCGGGCGGCCTGGATGGGGGCGTGGCGGAGACCGCGGAGGAGATTCTGGACGCGGTGCTGTTCGGCGGCGAGGGAGGGATCGAGGCCGGCCTCCTTAAACAGGACGTCGCGCTTAAAGGCGAGGCGTTCCTCTCCGTGGATGACGAGGCCGGCGCCGAAGTCGGCGGTGCCTTCGGCGATGAGGGACTGCGGGCTATAGAGGGCGTAGACCGAGTACTCATTCCAGCCGAGGGCTTTGACGAGGCGGGCTTCGAGGAGGGCGTTGTAGACGTGGTGGCCGGGGTAGCCCTCGTGGCAGGCGAGGTGGATGATGCGGTCGATGCCGATGGGGAGTTCGATGTTGACCTGAATGAGGGAGCGGGCGCCGCCCTTATACCAGTTGTAGGCGCTCCAGGACTTATCCCTGACGTACTCGATGTCGAAGGATTCACCGGCAGGGAGATCGGGGATCCACTTTTTGGTGCGGGTGCGGGCTTCGGCGATGGCGGCTTTGAAGACACGGTCGACACGGTCGGCGGGGATGTGGAAGCGGGCGTCGAAGCGGGTGTAGCGTTCTTCGAGGGAACCGGGACCGGGGAGGGCTTTGTCGACGGCCTCACGGGCGGCTTCGAGTTCGGCGCGGCTGACGGAGGGCGGGTCGACGGCGTAGAGGAGCTTGGCCTCGGTGTCAAAAGAGAACTTTTCGCCCTTGAGGATACGGATGCGGCCTTCGGCGGAACGGAGCTGGGTGACGAGGTAGTCGTGGCGGGCGACGGCGCCGGAGGCGGGGACTTTCAGGAGATCGGTGAGGAGGGTGGAGGCGGCGGTGGCGACTTCGTCGAGGGGCTGTTTGGCGGGCTTCCATTCGGGAGGCCCGTAGAAGGCATCGACGTAGTTGGGATCGTGGTGGCCGATGGCGAGGATGAGTTTGACGTAACGCTCGGCGATCTGGTTCATTTCTTGGGGTTTATGACCGCAGGAGGAGGCGGCGGCCGCGGCGGTGGCGGCGAGGAAGGAGCGGCGATGGATCATTGCTTATCGAGTCCGAACCGGTCAATGAGGCGGTAGAGGGTTTTGCGTTCGATGCCGAGGATTTTGGCGGCCTTGCTCTTGTTACCGCCGGTGGCGGCGAGGACTTTGCGAATCTGTTCGACTTTGGCGTCTTCGAGAGTTTCGCCGGCCGAGTCCTTGCCTTCGCTGTCGGCGATGGCTTCGCGGACAGCGGCTTCGTCGATGCGGCCCTGGGGGGCGAGGATGACGAGGCGTTCCATGAGGTGCTGGAGCTGGCGGACGTTGCCGGGCCAGGTGAACGAATCGAGGGCGCGAACGCCGGAATCGGTCAGAATGGCGCGGGTCTGATAGCGGGCGTTGTAGCGATCGAGGAAGGTCTGGGCGAGGAGGGGGACGTCGCCGCGGCGTTCGCGGAGGGCAGGCAGATCGATGCGGACGACGTCGAGACGGAACCAGAGGTCCTCGCGGAACTTGCCTTGTTCGACAAGCTGGCGCACGTTCTTGTTGGTGGCGGCGACGATGCGGACATCGATGGGCTTGCCGCGGGGGGAGCCGAGGGGGCGGATTTCGCGTTCCTGGAGGACGCGGAGGAGCTTGGCCTGGAAGTTGAGGTCGATGTCGCCGATTTCGTCGAGGAAGATGGTGCCGCCGTTGGCGGATTCAAAGACGCCCTGGCGGTCGCGGTCGGCGCCGGTGAAGGAGCCTTTGAGGGCGCCGAAGAGCTCGCTTTCTAGCAGGGAGGGGGGAATGGAGCCGCAATCGACGGCGACGAAGGGTTTATCGGCGCGGAGGGAGTAGCGGTGGATGAGGCGGGCGATGAGTTCCTTGCCGGTGCCGGTTTCGCCCTCAACGAGGAGAGTGGCGTCGGTGGGCGCCACTTTGGCGAGCACCTTGAATATCTCCACCATGTGCGCGGAGGAGCCGATCATCTCAGTCTCGGGGATGTCGTCGATGCGGGCTTCCTTTTCCTGTACTTCGGTGAGGGAGGCTTCGGCGCGGCGGATCTTCTCGATCATGTCGTCGAGATCGAAGGGTTTGGCGAGGTAATCAAACGCGCCGCCGCGGGTAGCGGCCATGACGGTTTCCATGGAGCCACGGCCGGACATGAGGATGACGGCACAATCGGGGTTGGCGGAGCGAGCGGCGTTGAGGACGTCGATGCCGGTGCGTTCGTCGAGGTAAATATCCGAAAGGACGATGGGGTAGGTGCCGTCCTGCAGTTTGGCGAGAGCTTCGCGGGTTGAGCCGACGGCGTCGACATCGAACCCTTCGAGTTCCAGGCAGGTGACGATATTCGTGCGAACCGCGTTATCGTCCTCAACAACGAGCAAACGTTGCAAGGTCAAGTCTCCGATTCCGGCGCAGCGGACACGGAAGCTGTGTAAGCCGGTACTAACATCGTAAAGCAGGAGCCATGCCCAGGGGAACTGGTGACTTTCAAACGGCCGCCGTGATGGGTGATGATCTGCTGCACGATGGAGAGTCCGATGCCGGTGCCCACCTCGCCGGACTGCTCGGCTTTCTTCGTCCGGTAGAACTTCTGGCCGATTTTGGCGATTTCGTCGGGGGACATGCCGATGCCCTGATCCTGGACGGCGACGCGGAGCGTGCCCTGATCGAGGGACGCGGAGACATCGACGCGGGTTTCGGCGGGCGAGTATTTGACGGCATTGGTGAGGAGGTTATAGACGGCGTACTCCATTAACTCGCGGTCGCCGAGGAGGGTGGCGGGGGGGCAGGGATCGAGGGCGATGGAGATGGACTTGCGTTCGGCGAGGGGGCGAACGCGGCCGACACAGGCATCGACGATGGCGGCGATTTCGAAGGGTTCCTTCTTCAGTTCCATCTGGCCGGCGGAGAGGCGCTCGACGTCAAGGAAGGTCTGGATCATGCGGGCGAGGCGTTTGGATTCGGCGTGGATCTGCTGGGAGAGCTGTTTCTGTTTCTCTTCGGGGAGTTTGTAGCGGTTCATGAGTTCGCTGGAGCCCTGGATGGCGCTCAAGGGGGTGCGCATTTCGTGGGTGACGAACTGGATGGCCTGCTGGTAGCGGGAGCGCTCGCCTTCGGTGAGGGCGAGCTGTTCCCTGGTGCGGAAGTACTGGAAGACAGCGGCGCAGGTGACGGCGAACCAGGCGGTGGCGGCGGGGGCGACGTAGGGGAAGATGACGCCATTGAGAAAAAAGATGTGCGGGAGGGTGTGAGCGAAGAGGATGAGGGCGGCGCCGAGGAGGTAGCCGGTGGAGCCGGACCAGCGGAGGAAGAGAGCGCCGGCCGCGGCGATGAAGGCGAGGGAGAAGAGGAGGACCAGGGAAGGGGGAGCGTCGGAGAAGAAGCGGCCCTGGGCGAGGGTTTCGTAGGCGTGGGCGTGAATTTCCACGCCGGGCATGGGGCGGAGGGTGGAATAGGGGGTCATCATGCGGTCGCGCATGGCGGATTGGGCGGTGGCGCCGACGAAGACGACTTTGCCGCGGAAGGCCTCGGCGGAGGCGGGATCGCGGAGGAGTTGCTGGAGGGTGACGTGGGGAATGCGGGAGAGTTCCGCGGGGTCCGGCGGGAGGTAGCGGATGCGGAGCAGGCGGCCGGCGTGGCGGGAGGCGGGGATGTGAAGGCCGGCGACGTCGAGGCCTTCGGGGGATTCGGTGATGCGGGCATTGCGGGCGAGGCGGAAGGCTTCGAGGGAGAGGGCCCAGTAGCGTTCGCGGCCGCCAGCCTTTTCGAGGGGCATGTGCCGGCTCATGCCGTCCCTTTCATCGGGTTCGGCATGGACATGGCCGAGGGCGGCGGCGGCATCGAGGAAGACGGGTTGGGGCAGCTTCCAGCGGGGGCCGGGGAGGAGTTCGCAGGGGAGGATGACGTTGCCGGCGCGGCGGAAGGCGGCGGCGAGCTGGGAGTCTTCCCCGCCCTGGCCTGCGTCGACGAGAACGACGTCGAGCGCGATAACCTTGGGCTGGGCGCGGGTGGCAATCTCAATGGCTTCGGCGAGGCGGGCGCGGAGGTTGCGGACGCCCTGGGTGAGTTCGAAGGAGTCCTCATCGAGGGCGAGGATGGCGGATTGGGGGGGCCAGGGGGAGGGCTTGTGAACGCGGAAGAGCCAGTCGGCGGCGTAGTTATCGATCTGTGCGGCGAGGGGGGTCCAACTGGCGAGGAGGGCGGCGAGGCCTGCCGCGGCGACGGCGAGCCAGTAGGTTTTACCGCTGGCGAGCATGGAGGAGTTTTTCGATCTCGGCGGGGTCGGAGGGAAGCGCACCGGAGAGGAGGAGGCCGCCGGATTCGGTGACGAGGACCATGTCCTCGATGCGGACGCCGATGCCTTCCTCGGGGATATAGATGCCGGGTTCGATGGTGATGACGTTGCCGGCTTCAAGGGGGACGGCGGGGGGGCCGGGGTCATGGACGTCGAGGCCGACGTGGTGGCCGAGGCCGTGGGTGAAGTACTTGCCGAGGGGTTCGCCGGCGAGGGATTTGCCGTGGGTGTTGATGTAGTCGAAAGCGATTTTGTGGAGGCTGTTTTCGACATCCTTGGCGAGGCGCATGCCGGGCTTGACGGCGGCGATGGCGGCGCGCTGGGCGCCGAGGACGATTTCGTAGATTTCGCGCTGGCGGGGCGTGAAGCGGCCGTTAATGGGGATGGTGCGGGTGATGTCGGCGGCGTACATGGCGCATTCGCCGGCGACGTCCATGAGGAGGAGTTCGCCGGAGTCCATGCGGCGGTCGTTGCGGTTGTAGTGCAGGATGGTGGCGTTGGGGCCGGATCCGACGATCGGGGGATAGGCGCTGCGTTCGCAGCCGGCTTCAAAGTAGACGTTGGTCATGGTGGCGCTGACCTGGTATTCGAAGAGGCCGGAGGCGGCGCGGCGCCAGGCGGCGAGGTGGGCGTCGATAGAAACGTCGATGGAACGTTGGATGAGGGCGAGTTCGGTGGGGGACTTGACGAGGCGGAGGGGGAAGACCATGGAGGAGGCGTTCTCAATGGGGCGGCCGCCGGCGAGGCCGCGGAGGGGGGATTCGGTGGCGATGTTGAGAATCGAGAAGATTTTCTGGACGGATTCGAGCTGCTGGAAGAGGGTGAGTTCGAAGCGTGTGGCGGGCAGGACGTGTTCGAAGCCGGTGAGGGCGGCGACGTTGGGATCGCCGGGGACGAGTTTGCGGCCGGTGTAGCGTTCCTTGACCTCGCTGCGCGGGGGGAGGAAGAGGAAGTCGGCGGTGGGGGTGAGGATGAGGCGGGCGCCGGGTTCGGACCAGCCGGAGAGGTAATAGAAGTTGGCTTCCTGGAAGAAGCGGCCGCGGAGGTCGCCACGCTCGTCCTCGTTGTGGCCATAGAGGACAAGGATGCCGTTCTGTTTGGCGAGCTGCTCGCGAACCTTGGCGCGGCGCTGGCGGTACTCGGCGTGGGAGACGCCGGAGGGGGCGTCGACAGCGAACAGAGAGAGCCCCAGGAGACCGACCAGGACCCGGAAGCGGGGGGACATGACCTCACTATAACGAATGAGATAATGGGTCGCATGGGAATCCGAAGTGAATGGGTGGCCGCGCGCGCGAACGACGCGGTCCGTACGCAGATGCACTATGCCCGGAAGGGCATCATCACCGGCGAAATGGAATACGTGGCGAAGCGGGAACGGCTGACAGCCGAGACCGTGCGCGACGAAGTGGCGCGGGGACGGATGATCATCCCGGCGAACATCAACCACGCCGCTTTGGAACCGATGGCGATCGGTGTGGCGTCTACGTGCAAGATCAACGCGAATATCGGCAACAGCGCCACCACTTCGGATGTCGAGGGCGAGCTTGAGAAGCTGCGGTATTCGGTGAAGTACGGGGCCGATACGGTGATGGATCTTTCGACGGGCGGGGACATTCCGCTGATCCGGAAGGCGATCATCGCGAACTCGCCGGTGCCGATCGGGACGGTGCCGATTTACGAGGCCCTGTCGCGCGTGCGGCGGGTGGAGGACCTGAACCGGAACGTGATGCTGGAAGTGATTGAAGAGCAGGCCGAGCAGGGCGTGGATTACATGACGATCCACGCCGGCGTGCTGATTCAGTATGTGCCGATGACGACGAAGCGGATCACGGGGATTGTGAGCCGGGGCGGATCGATTCTGGCCGAGTGGATGGTGAAGAACCACAAGCAGAACTTCTTGTACGAGTATTTCGACGATATCTGCAAGATCTTCCAGAAGCACGACGTGAGCTTCTCGCTGGGCGACGGGCTGCGGCCGGGATCGCTGGCGGATGCGAGCGACGAGGCGCAGTTCGCCGAGTTGAAGACGCTGGGCGAGTTGACGCGGCGGGCGTGGGAGTACGACGTGCAGACGATGATCGAGGGTCCGGGGCATGTGCCGATGGACCAGATCCAGATGCAGGTGGAGAAGGAAAAAGAGCTGTGCCACGAGGCGCCGTTCTACACGCTGGGGCCGTTGGTGACGGATTTCGCGCCGGGGTTTGACCACATCACGTCGGCGATCGGGGCGGCGATGATCGGGTGGTACGGTGCGTCGATGCTGTGCTACGTGACGCCGAAGGAGCACCTGGGGCTGCCGAACAAGGAAGACGTGAAGCAGGGTCTTATCGCGTACAAGATTGCGGCGCATGCGGCCGATATTGCGCGGCACCGGCCGGGGGCGCGGGACCGGGACGACGAGTTGTCGCGGGCGCGGTACCGGTTCGACTGGCGGAAGCAGTTTGAGCTGGCGCTGGACCCGGAGACGGCGCAGGCGTACCACGACGAGACGCTGCCGGCCGAAGGGTTCAAGGACGCGCACTTCTGCTCGATGTGC
>CAZWDD010000136.1:0-13814 GCA_964632345.1 uncultured Solibacteraceae bacterium
TCCTTCGATGCTCAACGGAAACCCACTCGAATACGCCAACCCGCTCCCGGCAAAAATCTTCGGCCGGAACGGATCCTGCGCCACCCGCACGGCCTGCGCCGCCCGCTGCTCGTCCAGCCGTGCCAGAACGACATCCGCATTCTGCGTGCTCGCCAGTTCCACCGCCTGCGCCAGGGTCACGGTTCGCACCTCAGCCGCCACGCCGGCAGCCGTCAAAAGCAAAAGGAGAATGTTCCGCATCCTCCTCTTATGATCACCTCTGCGACAACCCGCCATCCACCGCCAGCACCTGGCCGGTAACGAAGTTCGACGCCCGCAGGAAGTACACCACTGCGTCGGCAATCTCCCCTCCCGTCCCCACCCGTCCCGCCGGTGTCGCCGCCAGCATTTTCGTCATAGACTCATCCCACTCCCCGAACGGGATCACCCCCGGCGCCACCGAGTTCACCGTGATCTCCGGCGCAAACGCCTTCGCCAGCGCCCGCGTCAGCATGATTACACCCGCCTTCGATGCGCAATAATGCGCATGTTCGGCCCACGGCCGCAGCCCGCCCAGCGAACTGATATTGACGATCCGCCCCTCCCCCTGCCGCTTCATCCGCCGCCCCGCCTGCTGGCAGCAGAAGAACACCGCCTTCAGATTTACGTCGTGAATGTAGTCCCAGTCGGCTTCGGTCACCTCCAACGGGTCGAACCGCGTGAACCGCGCCGCATTGTTCACCAGCCCGTCGATCCGGCCTAGCCGCTCATCGATTTCGTTAAACATCCGCTCGATCTCGGCCACCTTCGCAAGGTCAGCCCGGAACAACGGCGCCCCCCCGCAATCGGCCGCCGTGCGTGCCGCCTCGGCCTCCGACGTCGAATAGTGGATCGCCACCCGCGCCCCTTCCGCCGCCAGCCGCAACGCGATCTCCCGGCCGATCCGCTTGGCCGCACCCGTCACCAGAATCACCTTCCCCGCCAGTTCAGACATTCGGCTCTCCATGCACTTCCACATCCTCCTCGGCTATCTGATGCGCCACCGCCGCCGGACGCGGCAATCTTCCCGTCGCGTTCGCCCATGTCCAGAATACGGCGGTCAGGCTGCTCAGCACTCCGCTCGCCACGCCGATCATCCGCGTTTCCACGTGGTCCGATGCCAACCCCGCCGCCGTCATCGAGAGCATCATCACGCCCCAGGTCAGCGTCTCCAACGTGGCGAACACCCGCCCCCGGTACCCATCGTCCACAATCCGCAGCATCTGCGTGAAGTTCATCACCGAGCTCACCGCCACCGCCGCCCGCGACAACCCTATCAGCAACAGCGCCAGCCAGTACGGCTCGGCCAGCGCAAACCCGACATACGCCCCTCCATGCACCACATAGGCCATCGCCACGGCCTTCTTGTAATGTTCGAAGCTGAGCCGCGGCATCATCCGGTGCGCCAGCACTCCGCCTACCACCAACCCGAACCCGGCCGCCCCCCACAGCTGCCCCGTACCCATCGGCCCACGCCCGAACACCCGCTCCCCGAACAGCGGAAACAGAATCTGCGCCGCCCCGCCGCCGGAGGCCCAACCCACGCTCACCATTCCCAAACCCATCAACAACGGGATCGACCGCATGTAC
Source organism: uncultured Solibacteraceae bacterium (assembly GCA_964632345.1). Classification (GTDB taxonomy): domain Bacteria; phylum Acidobacteriota; class Terriglobia; order Bryobacterales; family Bryobacteraceae. Next base: position 1,609 of record CAZWDD010000136.1, read on the forward strand.
CGCAGCCCCTGACGGTACTCTTCCCACGGCTTCACCACTTTCGTCTCATCCAGCGACTGCCGCCGCGCCACGAACCCGCCACCCTCCACCCGCAGCCGGCCAATACAGAACGCCGAGAAAAGAAACGACGACGCGTTCAGCAGAAACGCCGCCTCGTACCCCAGCGCCGTCGCGCTCACCCCTCCCAGCAGCGCCCCAACCGCCGTCGTCGTCCACTGCGTCGTCTGCGTCATCGAGTTGGCCGTGTGCAGCTCTTCGCGCGTTGCGATCGACGGCAGTATCGACGCCCGGCCGCTCGTGAAGAACGGCGATGCCGCCATCGTCATCGCGCTCAACGCATACACCACCCAGCTCCGCCCTTCCGGCACCCCGAATACGAACAACACCGCGAATACCGCCCGTACCAGGTCGCTGGCGATCATTAACCGCCGCCGGTCGAACCGGTCCAGGCTCACTCCCGCCAGCGGTCCGGCCGCCAGCATCGGAATCGCCCGCGCCAGCATCACCCCGGCCACTGCCAGCCCCGAATTGGTCTGCGCCAGCACCAGGCTGAACACCGCGATGGTGTTGAAGTGGTCGCCGATTTCGCTCACCACCTGCCCCATCCACAAATTGCGGTAGTTCCGGTTGGTCCGCAGCAGTTCGCCGAAGCCGGTCATCAGCCCCTCTCGGAGAGAAACACGCCAGCCATGATCAGTCCCCCGCCGCCCAGTAGCGCCGCCGTTATCGGCTCACCTAACAACGGCAGCGCCAGGATCGTCGCCACCAGCGGCTGCAGATACGAGAACGCCGACAACCGCGACGCCGTCAACTGTTTCAACGCGAATGCCCACCCGATATAGCAAAGCACTGAGGAAACGACGGTCATGTAGGCAAACGCGCCCCACGCTCCCAGACTCACCCGCGTGAAGTCGAAGTCGCTTGCCAGGTACAACGTCATGGGCAGCAGCGCCAGGCTCCCGGCCACATAGGAAACGGCAATCACCGCCATCCCACCGTGCTCGGCAGCCAACTCTTTTCCGTACACCGTGTACACCGCAAAGCTCAGCCCCGCGCCCAGAATCAGCAGATCGCCAAGCAACGACGCCGTCTGCGCGCTCGGCGACGGCTTCTGCAGCAGCAACACCCCGCCGATCGCCACGCTCAGCCCCACCGCCCGCCGCCACGTGAACGCCTCCTGCCCCCGCATCCACGCCAGCAACAGCACCATGAAGGGCGTCATCCCGATCACTAGCGCCGCATGGCTCGCGCTCGTCAGCGACAAGCCCATCAGAAAACAGATCTGGTTCACCGCAATCCCAAATACCCCGATCAGGCACAAACGCGGTAACTCGTCCCGCCGCAGCGGCGGCCGGCCCTCCGTTCTCCATCGCCGGAACGCCGCAAACAGCAGCACCGCCGCAATCAGCGTTCGAAGCCCCGCCGCCAATGAACTCGGAATCTCACGCAGGGCAATCTTCGAAAATACGAAGTTCCCGCCCCACAAGCTGTAAACGGCCACCACGGTCAGATAAACGATCCACTGACCGCGGCTTCGACTGCCCCCTTCGCTCAACGGATACGCTCCTGCCGCACCGTGATCGAATCCAGAAACGCCATGTCGATCTCATAGCCGAAACCCGGGCGGTCGTTCGTCCGGATCGTCCCCTGCGGCGTCGCCACAATCTCCTCCGTCAGCAACTCCCGCTTCCAGTAGCGCTTCGAGGCAGAAACGTCGCCCGGCAGCGTGAAGTTCGGCAGCGTCGCCAGCGCCACGTTGTGCGCCCGGCCGATGCCGCTTTCGAGCATCCCCCCGCACCACACCGGAATGTTGGCCGCCTGGCAGAGGTCGTGCACCTTCTTCGCCTCGCTGAAGCCGCCCACGCGCCCCAGCTTGATGTTGATGATCTGCCCGGCATGCAGCCGGATCGCATGCTCGGCATGGTGCGCCGAACGGATGCACTCATCCAGGCAGATCGGCGTCTGCACCTGCGCCTGCAGCACCGCGTGGTCAATGATGTCGTCGTGCGCCAGCGGCTGCTCGATCATCATCAGGTAAAACTCATCCAGCGCCTTCAGCCGGTCCACATCGGCCAGCGTGTACGCCGAGTTCGCATCGGCCATCAGCTTGATCCCCGGAAAATGCTTCCGAACCTCGCGGATATCGTCCACATCGCGCCCCGGCTTGATCTTCATCTTGATCCGCTGATACCCGTCGGCCAGTTCTTTCTCAATCACCCGCAGCAGATCGTCCACTGTGTCCTGAATGCCCAGCGAGACACCGCTCGGAATCTCCGGCCGCGCCCCGCCGCCGATCAGCTTCCACAACGGCACGCCCTTCTGCTTGGCCTCCAGGTCCCAAACCGCCGCCTCCACGCCGCCGCGCGCCATCCGGTGGCCGCGAATGTGTTTCGAATACCCCGCCACGTCACCGGCGCTCTCCAGCGGCTTCCGCAACAACTGCGGCGCCACGTAGTGCTGTACAATCTGCCACGCCGATTCCGTCCACTCCTCGTTGTAGAAGGGATTCTCCCCCGCCGTCACCTCACCCCATCCGGTGACGCCGTCCGACACCACTTCCACCAACACCATCTGCCGCTCATATGTACGGCCGAAGCTGGTCTCAAAGAACTTCACCAGCGGCATCGCCACTTGGCGCAGTCGAATCTCGTCAATCTGAAAAGCCATCAGGTCCTCTTCGCAAACAGATAGGCGCCGTGCGTTTCGCCGCGCGCAACGGTGGCCACATATAGGTCCCGCCGCAAATACTCCAGAAACCGTTCTGACAGCGACGCCTGGAACGTCCGCGCCTCGGCCGGCCGTTCGCGCCGCATCACCCCGATGTCGTTCGGCACTTCGATCCGTTCCACGATCTCCACGGCCGGCGCCGACTCCCCGGCCACCACCCGCTTCACGCGCTCACTGTTCAGGTACCACGTCGCAATGCAGCGGTCCGTCGGCAGCCCGCCATGCAGGTGGCTGGTCGTCACCCCGTACTGATTCAACACGTAGCGCTCCACCACCGCCCCCAGCCGCTGCATATTGAAAAACGCATTCTTCAACTCCAGCGGATCGAACGTCCACTCGATCATCTCGATCCCGCGCGACAACGCCTCTTCCCGCTGCGCCAGCTTCAACTGCCGCCCCACGCCGTGGTTCCGGTAATCGGCCACCACGCCCATCATGTTGCTGTGCAGATAGTGGCTGCCGTCGCTCTTCACGCCCGGCACCGAAATCAGGAAACCTACCATCCGCTCCCCGTCGAACGCCGCCATCGTCTGCCCGCCCACCCGGTGCGCCACCACGAACATCCGCACCGGCAGCAGCTCCAGGTCCTCAAACCCCCAGATCTCCTTCTGCAGCCGCACGGCTTCCCGAAGGTCACTTGTCTCCGTAATCGTTCGAACCTGGATCATTTCTTCCGCTTCGCTTCCTGCCAGAATGTTTCCAACTCCGCCACAGGCGTTCCCTCCACCGCCCGGCCCTGCTCGGCCAGCCGTGCCTCCACGTGCGCGAACCGCTTCTTGAACTTCGCGTTCGTTCGCCGCAGCGCCTGCTCCGGGTCCACTTTGTAGAACCGCGCCAGGTTCACCAACACGAAGAACAGATCCCCGATCTCGCCCTCGATCTCTTCCTCGGACTCGGCCCGCACCAGTTCGTCAAGCTCCTCGTGCAGCTTCTCCACCACCTGCCCGGCGTTCTCCCAATCGAACCCCGCCTTCGCCGCACGCCGCGAAATCTCCTTCGCCTCCAGCATCGCCGGCAGCGCCTTCGGTATCCCGTCCAGCAGCCCCTGCGGCGCCTCGCCCTTCCCTGCCTTTTCCTGCTTCTTGATCGCGTCCCAGTTCGTCAACACCGCGTCGGCCGTCTCGGCCACCGCGTCGCCGAATATGTGCGGATGCCGCCGGATCAGCTTCTCATTGATCTCCCGCAGCGAGTCCTCAATCGCGAACAGCTTCTCTTCGGACGCCATCTGCGCGTAAAAAACCGGCTGCAGCAGCAGGTCGCCCAACTCCTCGCACAACCCCGGCCAATCGCGCTCCTCAATCGCCTCCAACACCTCATACGTCTCTTCCAGCGTGTGACGCTTGATCGAATCAAACGTCTGCTCGCGATCCCACGGGCAGCCGTCGGGCGCACGGAGTTTCGCCATTAGTTCAACGAGGCGCTGGAACTCCTGTCCAGCTTGAGGGGAAGGCACGGCGCGGATAATTCTTAATTTAACACGCGCCCCCGGCCGTCCATCGCTCCGCAACAGTGCCAAAATCAGGGAGATGACTGCCAACCCGGGCCTGCGCCGGAACCTCTTGCTCGCCGCCTCCGTTGCCGCCCTCTTCGCCGGCGTCTACTGGTTCAAGCGCCCCGCCACCCCGCCCAACGCCGTCGCCATCGTCCCGGCTCGCTGGACCTTCCTCGACACCGCCGGCCTCGACCCCGCCGACGAACCCCTCGCCGCCGCCATCGCCGCCCACGCTGCCGGGCGCGGCCGCGTCCCCCTCGTTCCCTGGTCCGCCATCCTTCCCTTCCGCGAAAAACCAAAGGTCTCCACCGCCCTCGCCAGCGACGTCCAGGCCGCCATGGTCCTCGCCATCTCCGTCCGCAAAACCAACGACCAGTACCGCATCACCGCCTTCCTTGCCGAACCCGCCACCGGCCGCGGCCGCTGGGCCGAGGACTTCTACGCTCAGGATCTCGCCACGCCCGACGCCATCGCCAAACTCGCCGAAACCATCGCCTTCGACCTGGAACTCACGCTCGGCTACCATCATTAGGACTCCATGAAACTCTGCCTCGCCGTACTGCTCTGCTTCGCCGCCGCCGCCCAGACCGCGCCGCGCGTCATCGAAAACGTCATCGTATTCAAGGAACCCGGCCGCTTCGGCGGCTGGCCCGCCAACCATGGCATATGGTCCTGGGGCAATGAAATCGCCGTCGGATTCGAAATCGGCGCTTTCAAGGACAACCCCACCGGCCACGACATCGACTACTCGAAACCCACCGAACACGTCATCGCACGCAGCCTCGACGCCGGCCGCACCTGGACCATCTCCCGCCCCGACGGCCTCCGCCCCCCCAGCGGCTCCAAGGTCGCCGACCTTGCCACCATCGGCGGCGCCGGCCTCAGGGACTGCCCCGGCGGTATGGACTTCTCCAACCCCGATTTCGCCATCACCTTCCGCATGACCAGCGTCCACGACGGCGTCTCCCGCTACCACTTCTCCAACGACCGCGGTAAAACCTGGGATGGCCCCTGCCGCCTCCCCAACTTAGGCCAGCCCGGCATCGCCGCCCGTACCGACTACCTCATCAACGGCAAGCACGACATGATGGCCTTCTTCGCCGCCGCCAAGTCCAACCGCCGCGAGGGCCGCGTCCTCGCCGCACGCACCATCGATGGCGGCGCCACCTGGAACATGGTCTCCTTCATCGGCCCCGAACCGGTCGACTACGCCATCATGCCCTCCTCCGTCCGCGTCGGCCCCGCCGATATCGTCACCGCCATCCGCCGCCGCCACTGGATCGACATCTACCGCTCTACCGACAACGGCGAATCCTGGCGCTTCGTCAACCAGCCCATGATCAACATCGGCAGCAACCCGCCCAGCATGGTCCGCCTCGACGATGGCCGCCTCGTCCTCACCTACGGCTACCGCCTCGCCCCCTTCGGCATCCGCGCCAAAATCAGCAAGGATAATGGCAACACCTGGGGCGAGGAGTTCATCCTCCGCCAGGACGGCGGCGGCGGCGATCTCGGCTATCCCCGCACGGTCCGCCGCCCCGATGGCAAACTCGTCACCGTCTACTACTTCAACGACGACGAGCACAAGGAACGCTACATCGGCGCCACCATCTGGGATCCCGGCAGGTAGCCAACCCGGCAAGTACCCAACATAGAATGGTTGGAAATGAGTTGGAGCTATCTCGAAGACGCCAGTGGCGCCAAAGGCCACGCCGACCGTATCTGCATCCCCGCTGACGAAGCCGAACTCGTCGAACTCCTCCGCGAGGCAGCCAGCCAGCACGTCCCGGTCACTATCGCCGGTGGCGGCAGCGGCCTTACCGGCGGCCGCGTCCCCTACGGCGGTTGGCTTGTCTCCATGGAGAAGTTCCGCCGCCTGGAGATCCGCCAAGGTTCGGCCACCGTCGGCGCCGGCGTCACCCTGCACGATCTCCACGCCGCCGCCAAATCCTCCGGACAGTTCTATCCCCCCGATCCCACCGAGACCATGGCCTTCCTCGGCGGCACCGTCGCATGCAACTCCTCCGGCTCCCGCAGCTTCAAGTACGGCGCCACCCGCCGCTGGCTCCAACGCCTCCGCGTCGCCTTCATCGACGGCACCATCCGCGACGTCCGCCGCGGCGAGCCCATCGATTTTGACGTCCCCTCCATCCCCCCCACCGCCGCCCGCAAGAACTCTGCCGGCTACCAACTCCAGCCCGGCATGGACTGGATCGACCTTTTCTGCGGCTCGGAGGGTACCCTCGCCGTCGTCATCGAGGCCGACGTCCAACTCCTCCCCAACCCCAGCGAACTCCTGAACGGCATCATCTTCTTCCCCTCCGACGAGGCCGCCCTCGACGCCCTCGACGCCTGGCGCTCCATTGTAGGCCTTCGCATGCTCGAATACGTCGACGACCCCGCCCTCCGCATGATCGCCCAACGCTATCCCGACGTGCCCGCCCGCGCCCGCGCCGCCCTCATCGTCGAACAGATCGTCGAACGCGACGACGACATCGACACCTGGGCCACCCGCCTCGAACAGACCGGCGCCATGGAAGCGGAAAGCTGGTTCGGCTCCTCGGATTTCGACCGCGAACGCTTCCGCAAGTTCCGCCACGCGCTCCCGGAAACCGCCCTCGCCATCTCCCAGCGCAACGGCTTCCCCGCCCTTGGCAGTGACTTCTCCGTCCCCGTGGAGCACAACCGCGCCATGCTCGCCTTCTACCGCGAACATATGGACCGCATCATGCCCGGCCACTACTGCATCTTCGGGCACGTCGGCGACGCGCACCCCCACATCAACATGCTCCCCGCCACCCAGGAGGAGTTCGATGCCGGTTCGGAAGCCCTCCTGCTCTTCGCCCGCAAAGCCGCCTCCCTTGGCGGCTCCGTCGCCGCCGAACATGGCCTCGGCAAGCGCAAGGCAAAGTTCCTCCCCGTTCAGTACTCCCCGGAGCAGATTGAGGCAATGAAGGCCGTCAAGCGGCGCTTCGACCCCGAATGGCGCCTTGGCCGCGGCAACTTTTTTGGTGACGTCAAGTGACCTCCCGGCGGGCCTTCCTCGCCTCCCTCTCGGCTGCCGCGGCCGCGCCGGATCTCCACTGGCTCTCCATCCCGGAAGCCGCCGCCCTCATCCGCGCCCGCAAGCTATCGCCCGTCGAACTCACCCGCCACTGCCTCGCCCGCATCGAATCGCTCAACCCCCGCCTCAACGCCTTCATCACCGTCATGGCCGATGAGGCCCTCGCCGCCGCCCGCGCCCTGGAACGCGAAAAGCCACGCGGCCCCCTCCACGGCATCCCCATCGCCCTCAAGGACCTCTACGACACCAAAGGCGTCCGCACCACCGCCGCCAGCCGGCACTTCGCCGCCCGCATCCCCGATGCCGATGCCGAAGTCGTCACCCGCCTCAAGGCCGCCGGCGCCGTCATCCTCGGCAAGACCAATATGGATGAGTTCGCCTACAACTACACCGGCGAAACCAGCCACTTCGGCACGGCCCGCAACCCGTGGGACACAGCCCTCTCGCCCGGCGGCAGCAGCGGCGGGTCGGCCGTCGCCGTCGCTGCCGGCATGTGTTTCGCCTCCCTCGGCTCCGACACCGGCGGCTCCATCCGCCTGCCCGCCGCCTTCTGCGGCATCGCCGGCTTCAAGCCCACCTACGGCCTCCTGCCCACTGCCGGCGTCCTGCCCCTCGCCTGGTCGCTCGATACCGTTGGACCCATGGCCCGCTCACCGCAGGACTGCCAGATTCTCTTCCACGCCATGGGCGGCCGCCCCGCCGCCGCGCCCCGGTCCCTTCGCTTCGGCATCCCGCGCAAGCCGTTTTTCGATACACTCGACCCCGAAACCGCCTCGCTCATCGATGCCGCCATCGCCCGCCTCTCCGGCGCCCGTGAGGTCCCCTTCCCGGCCGTTGAAATGATCCTCGCCGCCCCGGAACTCCCCGCCGCCTATGGCGACGTCATCTACGCCGAAGCTTACACCTATCATGAGCCGCTCATGCAGCGAGCTCCGGATCTCTACCACCCGCAGACCCGCCAGACCATCTCGCTCGGCCAGTCCGTCTCCACCACCCGCTACATCCGTGCCCGGCGCGAAATGGATCGCCTCCGCGCGTCCGCCGCCAGCCTCTTCTCCGGCGTCGATCTCCTCGTCACACCCACCGCCCCCGGTCCGGCCTTTCCCCTCGGCAAGCCCGGTTCGCTCGTCTTCCTGCGCAACACGTCGATGTGGAACCTCTTCGGACTCCCGTCCATCTCGGTCCCCTGTGGCTTCACCCGCGACGGCCGGCCCGTCGGCCTGCAGATCACTGGCCGCCCCGGCGACGACCATCTGGTCCTCTCCGCCGCCGCTTCGCTAACGGCCTACTCCCGCCGTCCCGCAGCGCTCTGATCCGCCGCCGGCTGCGACGCTTCCCGCACGGCGTTCTCCAGGCCCAACAAGCCACCCGTACCCGTCCGTTTCGACTCCTTCAGCGCCGTCACGCAATCAGCGTCCAGCGCCCGCGGCGATTCCTGCTCCATGATGTGCAGCACCCGCTCCAGCGGCAGCGAATCCCGATACGGCCGCTTCGCTGCCAGCGCGTCATAGATATCGGCCACCGCCAGTATCCTCGCCGGCAGGCTCAACCGTTCCTCGTCATAGCCCCGGAAGTACCCGGAGCCGTCCAACTTCTCGTGATGCGACGCCGCAATCTCGCTCAACTCCCCGAATCCCGGAATCCGCCGCAATATCTCATGGGAATAGTGCGGATGCCGCTTCACCACTTCCCACTCGTCACTGTCCAGCTTCCCGGGCTTCTCCAATATCGAGTTCGGCACGCTCAACTTCCCGATGTCGTGCAGCAGCGCCGCCCGCCGCAACATGTCGAGCTCGTGCTGCGCGAGTCCCAACGTCGCCCCGATCGCCTGCGCCGCCTCCGCCACACCATTCGAATGCCGGTAGGTAAACGGCGACTTCGCATCCACTACCTCCGCCAGCGCAACACAGATGCTGTCTATCCGCGCATCGGTCAGCACCATACGCGTCTCCACCGGCTCCAGCATCCAGACATCCTGCAGCAGCGTTTCCGAATCCAGCCCCGCCCACAACTCCCCGCGCGCCGCGATGGATTCCACCGCCCGTACCAGATTCGGGTCGAACCACCGCCCCGCCCGCTCCCGCACCACCTCCAAAGCCCGCTCCGCGCTCACCTGGCGCCAGAACACCTCCAGCGTCTGGCACAACAGCGCGATCCGCGAATACAGCGGAATCGCCTCCCCGGCCAGCCCATCCGGATGCCCCTGCCCATCCCACAACTCGTCGAGTGACTGAATCCCGTCCGCCACACGCTCACTGAAGCCCATCTGCCGCGCCACGCTCGCGCCGCGCTCGCACCGGATCTTCACCAGCGTCTGCATATTCGGCCGCTTCACCATAAAACGCGCCATCGTCCGCATCTTGCTCAGAAACGACTTCCCATTCCCGCCCTGGCTCAGCGCAAACCGCAAATTGTCGCACCCCACACGCGTCCAGTCCGTCGCCCGGACATTCGCCTTCGCCTTCAACTCGTCGGCCGCCAGGATATGGAATAGCCGCGATGCGTTGCTGCTGCACCCGGCGTCCTTGATCAGCAGCGTGTAGTAGAGCTCAGCACGGCCCCCCACCGCCATCCCGATCTCTCCAGCCAATCGCATCCCCAGCATGCAGACGCGCGCCGAATGGCCCATCGGCTGCCCTTCAGTCAGGTCAAGCGCATACGACAGTGCGCCAACCATCTCTGAAACCTTGATCTGCTCCACGCTCTGCTCCAACCCACCTCATCGGCCAGAACCCTTCGCAGCATTAGAAAAGCGTCAGAAAATTCGGTCCTACGCAGGCCCCTGCTGCGCCGGCCCGCCCGAAAACGGGTTGAAATCCGTCTGATCGTCGAACAGGTCGATCCCTTCCGCCTTCTTCAGGAAGTTCACCACCAGATACGTCAACGGCGTCGCCGCCGCCTCATACCCCACCTTCACCAGATACCCCGTCACAATCAGATCCCGGATCATCTCCCCGTTGATCTGCCCCCAGAAGGCGATCGTCATCACAATCACCGTGTCTACCAACTGCCCAACGCCTGTCGACGCAATCGTCCGCGCCCACAAGTGCTTCCCCTTCGTCAGAAGCTTCATCTTCGCCATCACGAACGCATTGGCGAATTCCCCGCACCAGTACGCAATCAGACTCGCCACCACCAGCCGCGGCAGAAATCCGAAAACCGTCTCAAACGCCGCCTGGTTCGGCCACCCCGGCGCCGGCGGCAGGCTCACGATCAACATCCCCAACGCCGTCAGGAGCGACATCGACAGAAACCCATGCCAGATCGCCCGCCGGCTTCCCGCATAACCGTATACCTCGGTGAAGATGTCTCCGAAAATGTAGGTGATCGGAAACAGCAACTGCGCCCCGCTCAGGATGAGCTCCATCTCGAAACCGAGAATGGAGATCCTCCCGAACGAGCACAGTTTGCTGGCTACCAGGTTCGAGATCAGCAGCACAACCACAAAGAAGCTGAGGCAGATCTCGTAGTATTTGAATCGATGAAGTGGAGTGAGGTGTTGGAGTAGGTTGCTCAAGTGTCAGGCTCGCAAATCGGCGCCGGACATCTCGGCCGGCTTGGGTAAGCCTAACAGACCGAGAATCGTCGGCGCGAGGTCGCGAAGCGAGCCGCCGCTGCGGAGCGGCCGGCGCTCTTCATTCACTAAGATGAGCGGAACCGCGTTGGTGGTGTGATAAGTGTGAGCGCCGCCTGTCACCGGGTCAATCATCGTCTCGGCGTTGCCATGGTCGGCCGTGATGATCCACTGCCCACCCGTCCGCCGCAGCGCCTCGTGGATCCGTCCGAGCATCACGTCGCAGGTCTCGCATGCCTTCACCGCCGCCTCGTAAACGCCCGTGTGGCCCACCATGTCCGGATTGGCAAAATTCACCACAATCACGTCGAAGTCGGCGCGTTCGATGCCCTTCAACACCACATTGCAGACACCCTCGGCCGACATCTCCGGCTGCAGATCGTACGTCGCCACCTTCGGCGACGCCACCATCTCCCGCTCCTCTCCCGCAAACGGCTTTTCCACGCCGCCATTGAAGAAAAACGTCACGTGCGGATACTTCTCCGTCTCCGCTACGCGCAGTTGCTTCATGTCGTTGGCGGCAACTACGCCGCCCAGCAGCCCCGTGTGCTGCTCCGGCTTGATCACGGTGTTCACTTTCAGCGTCTGGTCATACACGGTCATCGTCGTGTAGTGCAGATTCTTCGGCGCCAGCTCCTTGTACGGCACATCCAGCGGGTAGTCGGTCAATACCTGCGACAACTCCCGCCCCCGGTCGGCACGGAAGTTGAAGAAAATCACCGCGTCCTCGTCCCGCATCAGGCCCGTCGGCTCACCCGCCGCGTTCGTAATCACAACGGGTTCAATGAACTCGTCGGTCACGCCCTTCTCGTAGCTCTCCTTGATCGCCTGCACGGGGTCGGTCACGCGCCGTCCGTCGCCCAGCACGATCGCCCGGAATGCCCGCTCCACCCGTTCCCAGCGCTTGTCGCGGTCCATCGCAAAGTAGCGCCCGGTCACCGTCGCCACGCGCCCCACGCCGATCTCCCGCATCTTGGCTTCCAGCGCCGCCAGGAATCCGGCCGCCTCATGCGGCGGCGTATCGCGCCCGTCGGTGAAGGCGTGCACCACCACGTCCTCCAGCCCAGCCCGCTTGGCCATCTCCAGCAGCCCGTACAGATGCGTGTTGTGCGAGTGCACGCCGCCGTCGCTCACCAGCCCCAGCAGGTGCAGCCGCCGCCCCCGCGCATGCTTCACGCTCTCCTGCAGCACCGGGTCCGTGTGGAAGGACCCGTTCCGCACCATCCAGTCAATCCGCGTGATGTCCATCTGGATCACCCGGCCCGACCCGATATTCAGGTGCCCCACCTCGCTGTTGCCCATCTGCCCGTCCGGCAGCCCCACCCACTCGCCGCTCGTGTTGATCAGCG
>CAZWDD010000137.1:0-5036 GCA_964632345.1 uncultured Solibacteraceae bacterium
CGCGACGGCCTCCATCCGCTCCAGGCCGAGCTTGGCGGTCTTGATCTCGTTGCCGAGCGCGTAAAGGTACTGAACCGATTCCGGGTAATTCACGCGCGCGTCAGGCGTGTTTGTGGGTGCAGGTGGCGTAGGAGGCCGGGACACGGCCGCCTTTGTTCAACTCGCGCATGCCGATCTCGGTGGCGTAATAGATGCGGGAGGTGAGCCCCTTGGCCATGCGGAAGAACTGCGTACCGGGGCCGGAGCCGGCGTCGAACGATTTCAGGATCGCAACCTGCTGGGCTTCCGTGAGGCGCACGAACGGTTTACGGTGCAAGTCGATGGAATGTCCGTCCAGCCAGCCGAGGCCGGCGATGAAGGTGTCGCGCTGCTCCTGCGGTCCGGCGGCGAGCAAGCGGTCCATCCAGCGATTCACGAATGCGGCCTTGGCTCCGGGCGTATCGGTAGCCGGAATAATGAGTTCGCTCAGCGCGACAACCGTCTCGTTCTGGTGCGCGTCAAAGAGTTCCGGTTTCCAGTCGGCGGTGGTGGATACCTGCGCCAGCGCGGTTCCGGGTGCGGCCACTGCCGCCAGTTGGAGTAGATTCCGACGGTCCATTCTGATCCCTAATGCTATCAGTTTTCGCCCTGCCAGATGAGTGCCCAGGTGGGCGTTACTGCTTCGGGATGTTGTAGGAGAACGTGAACTGCAGGCGGATCTGTTCGCCCTTGAATTGCGAGGGGAGTGGAGGGAAAGGATTGGAGGCGCTGATGCCGGCGACGGCGGCGCGGTCGAGCGGTTGAGAGCCGGATGGAACGCTGATGACGAGCTTCGGCACTTTGCCTTCCCGATCGATGGCGAACTGCACCAGGACGCGGCCGCGCTGATTGCCGAGGCGGGCGCTTTCGGGGATAACGGCGAACCAGTTGCGGCGCACGGCGGCGAGGACGCGGATCAGGTAGGGCCGGAAGTCAACGCCCTGCGGGTCGCTGAGCAGTTCGAGGTTGGAGCCGGTCTTGCCGGGGGACGGGGGCAGGTTGATGCCTTCGCCCATGCCGCCCATTCCATCGCCTGAGTCGCCCACCATGATGCCGCCGGAGGGCCTGCTGCGAGCGACAGCGCTGACGGCTTCGCTGACGCTTGAGGTGGGAACGGGAATGCGGCGTTCGCCCTGGCCGGGGCGGCTGGAGTAGCCGCCGGCGCCGATAGGCTCGAAGGCGAGCTTCGGCTTTTCCTGCGGCGCGGTTTGCGGCGGGGGCGGCGGAGCGATATCGGGGATGCCGATCTGGGGCGGGTTGGTGTTCCGCGCCTGAACGGGGGCTTCCATGCGCGGCGGTTCCGCGAGAGGCTTCGGCGGCTCCTGCGTGCGCGGGGCGGGGATGGGGGCGGCGGTACGCGCGGCTTCCCGGGTTGTGGAGGGCGGCCCTTCGGGAATCTGCACAGCGGGGCGAGGTTTCAGACTGTCGACATCGAAGTCGCGATTGATCTTGGCTTTGTTCGGCGTGTTCTGCGTGGGCTCCATCACCGGTGCATAGAGGGGGGTGACGACCCGTGGGACCTCGACCCGCGCGACATCGCGGAAGGTGCGGGCTTCAAAGACCGGCAGTTCCCGGAAGGCGAAGGCCAGCAGGAGATGTAGTGCGACCGAGGCCCCGGCAATAGCCCGCAATGGACGTGGCGGAAGTTGTTCTTCGACGCCGAAAAGGCTACGGAGCTCTTCGTTCTGCTGGTTCACTGCTGGGCGGCAAGGGTTTGGGAAATGATGGCGGCGTGCGCTTCGATCTTCTCCAGAATATCCAGAGCGACCGAAAGTGCGCGGCGTGCCGCTACCCCATCGACGCGTGGCGCGGTGCGTTGCGTTACACAATCCACGAAATGCGCCACCTCCCGCCGCAGGGGTTCTTCCTTTTGGATGAGGAATGGCTCGAATCCGATCTGCTTTTGTGGCGAGACGCGGAAGGCGACGCCCTTCTGGTCGGCATAGTCGAGGGAGATGTACTCGTGGGGCTGGAAGAGGCGGACTTTGCGGACGCGCTCTGTTGAGACCCGGCTGGCGGTGAGGTTGGCAACGCAACCGCCGGGGAAGGCCAGGCGAACGTTGGCGATATCGACCTTTGGCGAGAGGATGGAGATGCCGGCGGCGCGAACCTCCTCGGGCATCGCGTTGGTGAGGGCGAGCACCACGTCGATATCGTGGATCATTAGGTCGAGCACGACATCGACGTCGAGCGAGCGAGGGGTGAAGAGGCTGAGCCGGTGGACCTCAAAGAAGAGCGGGGTAGTGATTTTGGCGGCAAGCGCCTCGACGGCCGGGTTGAACCGTTCCAGATGGCCAACCTGAATCAGCCTGCCGGACTGAGCGGCGGCCGCGAGGAGCGAATCTGCCTCGGCGAGCGAGGGTGCGATGGGTTTTTCGATCAGTACGTCGAGGCCGGCCTCCAGAAGGGCGCAGCCGGTGGAGGCGTGCGCGGTGGTGGGCACGGCAACGACGGCAGCGTCGTTGCTGGCGGCGAGTTCGGAGAGAGATGCGAAGGAGCGGACACCGTGTTCGGCGGCGGCTTCGGCGGCCCGGGCCGGATCAATGTCAAAGACGCCGGTCAGTTCAGCGGTTTCGAGTGACTTCAGGACGCGCATGTGGTGGCGGCCGAATACGCCGGCGCCGGCGACGGCGATGCGGGGTTTCATGACGCGGATTCCTCCAGCGGCTTGTGGCCGATAATGCAGATGCCGAGCGCGTTCGCCCGGGCGATCAACTCGTCTTTATCGAGCAGCAGTGTCCGTCCGGCGTCGCAGGCCAGAATCGTCGTGTTCGTTTCCCGCATCACTTCGATCGTCTGCAATCCGGCCACAGGCACATCCCACAGCATATGCTGCCGGCGGCGCGAAGATTTCACGAGGCGCATCGGACGGCCGTTCACCAACGCAGCCGCGCGGCGCAGCATGGCGTCGGTACCCTCCATGGCCTCCAGCGCCACGCAGGCGCGGTCGCAGATGACAACGCTTTGCCCAACGTCGTAGCCGGCGAGTGCATTAGCGATGCCGCGGCCGTAGCGCGTTTCTTTTTCCTCGTCGGTGTCGGGCTTGCGCTTCGTCAACACGCCCTCACCGGCAAGCAGCGGTTTCAACAGGAGCGTCGAATCCACCAGGCGGATGCCCTCGTCGGCCAGGATCCGCGCCACCCCGCCGATCAGCGCTTCCGTATTCTTTTCTTTCAGAGTGAACAACAGCTTTGCCAGCCGCCAGTCCGGCCTGATCGACGAGAAGATCGAGACATGCTTGACCTGCCCGGCCATCATCAGTTCGGTGATGCCCTCGTTCCGGCAGATATCGATCAGCTTTCCGAGCGCGCCGAGCGAGATCCAGTAGGACCTGGCGGCGAGTGACTCAATCTCCCGGGACGCTTCCTCTTCGATGCCGATGGCCACCACTTCCATGCCCAGGGCGCGCGCGGTCTCCAGCGCCAGGATGGGGAAGCGGCCATTGCCGGCGATGAGACCGTACGGCATGGTTACTTGATGACGCCGCGGCCGGAGCCGAGGATGAATTCGATCAACTCCTCCACCTCGGCGCAGGGGGGGATCTCCGCCCGGATCTTCTCAATGGCCTGCGAGG
Organism: uncultured Solibacteraceae bacterium; assembly: GCA_964632345.1. Taxonomy (GTDB): domain Bacteria; phylum Acidobacteriota; class Terriglobia; order Bryobacterales; family Bryobacteraceae. Next base: position 3,593 of record CAZWDD010000137.1, read on the forward strand.
TGTTGAGTTTGCCGCGCGTCAACAGGCGCAGCGCGTTCTGCAGATTCTCGATGACCTCCGATGGAAACCCGCGCCGCTCCAGGCCCGTGGCGTTGGCGCCGAACGCCTTGGAGTCGCGCGGCGTGACAATCGTCGCGAACGGCATCACGTCCTGCGTGATGACGCTGTAGCCGCCGATCATCGAATGGCGCCCCACGCGGCAGAACTGGTGCACGCCGGTGAAGGCCCCGATCACCGCCCAGTCGCCGATGGTGACATGGCCGGCCAGGGTGACGCCGTTGGCCAGGACGCAGTTCGAGCCCAGGACGACGTCGTGGGCGACGTGCGTGTAGGCCATCAACAGGTTGTCATCGCCGATGCTGGTCCGCAGTTCGCCGCCCTCGGTGCCGCGGTGGACGGTGACAAACTCGCGGATCTTGTTCCGCGATCCGATGTGCGTTTCGGCGCGTTCGCCCATGTACTTCTTGTCCTGCGACGCCACGCCGACGCTGGAATACGGGTAGAAGAGATTGTCCTCGCCGATGAAGGTGGGGCCTTCACAGTAGACATGCGCCTTCAGCTCCGTGCGGGCGCCGATGGAGACCTCCGCCCCGATGACGCAGTAGGGGCCGACAATCGCAGTCTCGTCGATCCGTGCGGCGGAATCGACGATGGCGGTCGGGTGAATCGGCATCTTGAGATAGCTAGGCGCGGTCGCGGATGACGCACATCAGCGTCGCTTCGGCGACGACAACTCCATCCACCGTTACCTGCCCGTGCATCTTGCAGATGGTGGCTTTTTTGCTGATCATCTTCATTTCGACACGCAACTGGTCCCCAGGCCGGACGGGGCGGCGGAACTTCGCTTCGTCCACCGAGGCCAGCAGCACCAGTTTCTGATGCCGGTCCGGGATCTCCTTCAGCACCAGGATGCCGGCCACCTGCGCCATGGTCTCGGTGATGAGAACGCCGGGCATGACGGGGAAGTCCGGAAAGTGGCCGACGAAGTACGGCTCGTTGAAGGTGACATTCTTGATGCCGACGATGCGATCCGGCTCCAACTCCACGATTTTGTCGACGAAGAGAAACGGATAGCGGTGCGGCAGGATGTCGCGAATCGCCTCGATGTCCAGAATAGCCATGTAAACTAGCGATTGTAACAGAGCATGGACCCAATACTGGCTTACGCGCAGGCGCAACAAGGCGCCATCATCGACACGATCCGGCAGATGGTGGAGTGCGAATCGCCGAGCGATGACCGCGCGGCGGTGAACCGCCACGTGGACCAGATGTGCGACCTTCTGGCCGGCGATGCGAAGTTGACGCGCAAGAAAGGCGGCGTTTACGGCGACCACCTGCTGGCGGAGTTTCACCTGCCGGGGCGGAAAAAGTCAGGGCAGATCCTGGCACTGGGCCACACGGACACCGTCTATCCGCTCGGCATTCTGAAGGCCATGCCGTGGCG
>CAZWDD010000137.1:5136-10705 GCA_964632345.1 uncultured Solibacteraceae bacterium
TGGGCCACACGGACACCGTCTATCCGCTCGGCATTCTGAAGGCCATGCCGTGGCGAGTCGCCGGCGGCCGCCTGTGGGGCCCGGGCGTCCTCGATATGAAGGGCGGCGTGGCATTTTTTGTTCATGCCATGCGCGCGCTGCGGCAGTTGGATATCCCGGTTGCTTCCAGGGTAGTGCTGCAGTTGAATTCGGATGAAGAGGTGGGCAGCCACTCGTCACGGGCGCTGACCGAGGCGATGGCGAAGCGGTCGAAGTGTGTGCTGGTGCTGGAACCGGGAACGGGGCTGAGCGGCAAGTTGAAAACGGCTCGCAAGGGCGTCGGCGGGTATACGGTTCGAGTCCGCGGCGTGGCGGCGCATGCGGGGGTGGATTTCTCCAATGGGGCGAATGCGATTGTGGAGTTGGCGCGCCAGATTGAGCGGATTGCCGCGTTCACCAATCTCGACATCGGCCTGACCGTTAACCCGGGCGTCATCCGGGGTGGGACGCGAACGAACGTGGTGCCGGCGGAAGCCGAGGTGGAGGTGGATCTTCGAATTGCCAGGTTGCGCGATGCGGCGGCGCTGGAGAAGAAGTTCAAGGGGCTGCGGGCGGTGGATGGACGCTGCAAGGTGACGGTGGAAGGCGGGTTGAACCGGCCGCCGATGGAGCGGACGAAGGAAATCGCGGCACTGTTTGCGCAGGCGCGGGAGTTGGCGGCGGGCCTTGGTGTCGCGCTGGAGGAGTCGTCGACCGGCGGTGGGTCGGACGGGAACTTCACCGGGGCGCTGGGGATTCCGACGCTTGACGGTTTGGGCGCGGTTGGCGAGGGCGCTCATGCCGTCAACGAGAGTATTCTCATCGACCGGATTGCGGACCGGACGGCGTTGCTGGCGCGGATTGTGTCGGCGGTCAGATAATCCAGATGTCGCGGTCGGTGAAGCCCTGCTTGGCCCAGTGGAGGCCCTTCTTTTTGTTTTCGAGCATGCGGTGGAATGCGGGCATGTGCGCGTTTTCCTCGCAGCACTGCAGGACCTGATCGGAATACTCGTCGGCATAAGCGGCCGGCGCGGCGAAGAGCTTGTTGCGGCAGAAGCAGAAGGGAACCAGCGTTGCGGGTGTGGTGTGCCAGTAGCGCATGGCGCCATCGGTGACGCCAATTGCCATTGCGTTCAAGAAGTCATCGATGGCCACGATGCCCCAGGGCGCCACTACCTGCTCGGAAAGCAGAAGGTCACTGAGGACGGCTGCGGTGGTGTGTGCGCCATCAATGCTGATGAATGCGGCGGGTTTCCCTGCGAGGTGCTCGTTTAGTATTTCCGGGGTCATTTTTGTGGAGTCGCCCTGGATGAGGCGCAGGCCGGTGAGATCTCCAAATACAGAGGCCAGCTTCTCTTCGACGGCCTGTTGCTTTACCCACTCGTAGGTGTCGAAGCCGAGCACCTCCATCCCCCGGTCGCGCGCGCAGTGCTGCAGGACGCTCAGATACTTGCCCCAATAGACCCCGATTTCAAACGACGGTCCCAGGCGGCCTTTCGACTGCTGGTAGCGCAGGAGGTAGGCCGTCAGCCAGGCCGCGTCATCGATGCACCATCCCTCGATGTTTTGGAACGGGCCGGTCAGAAAATCGACATCGCATTTCGGCAGAGCCATTGGACTAAAATACGCTAAACGGCGTGTCCGTTGTTGACTCATGTGAATTCGCGTTACACTCCTGTGTCTAGCCAACTCCCATGACTACACCGTATCTGAAGGTAATGTTCCTGCTGCATTTGTGGGCGTTGCTGGTCTTGGCGGGCCGCTCGGGGCGGGGCTTGTTTGTCTCTCCTTTTCCCAGGATTTTCACCGGAATTGTGTTGATTTGGAGCAATCTGGTTCTGACGGCGCAGTTGGCCTCGACGGTGGGATGGCTTGGGCGCCCGGAGGTCTATTTCGCACTGTCGCTGCTGTTGCAGTGGCTGGCGGTTCGCGGTCTTCGTTGGGCCTGCGGCGATCTGGAGCCTGCGCCGCCCGCGGAGCCGGCGGGATGGTGGGCAGAGCTGCGCGCGAGCCGGAGTTCGCTGGTTCTGCTGGCCGGCCTCGGCGTGGTGGCGGCAGGGGTGGTGCTTGTCGCGGTTTCGGTATTGCCGAACAACTGGGACACGCTGGCGTACCGGTTTGCGCGGGTGATGCTGTTTCTCGGCTCCGGGTCGATCGGGCATCCGGCGGAGCGGATCGACCCGCGCATCCTCTACTACCCCTACAATGGCAGCGCGCTCTATCTGTTCCTTGCGCAGTATGAATGGACGGGTGTGGTTTGGAACCTAGTCTCCAGCGCGACGTGGTTGGCGGCGGCGGTGGCTGTTTTCTATGTGCCGCTGTCGCTAGGGGCGGCGGCTCGCGCGGCGCTGGCCGGATCGGCGCTGTTCGCCACGACGCCGATTGTCCTGAGCCTCGCCAATTCGACCAACGACGAATTGATCGCCGGGACGCCGCTGGTTATCGCAATCCTATTTCTGGCGCAGTGGCTTCGGAATGGCCATCCGGCGGGTTTGGCGCTGTCCATTGCCGCGCTGGCGCTGGCTGCCGGCACGAAGTTGCACATCATCTTTATGGCGCCGTATCTGGTGCTGGCCGGCGCGGCGTGTCTCTGGCGGCATCGGGAAGACGTGGCCGCACGGCTTGGCGAACTACGCGGTGCGCGACTGCGGGCGCCGGTGCTGGCGGCGATTGTGGCGATTCCGATCGGCGGCGGCTTCATCGTCACGAATCTGGCCGCGACGGGGAAACTTACGAGCTCGGACTTGAGCGAATCCGTTCTCAATACCCCGTTTCACACGGGAGCCGCGGTGCAGACCCTCCGGCTGATCACGGCACAACTGCTGCTGGCGCCGCTGCCCGATCACGTCTACCCGTTTGGCCGGGAGACGGCGGCTGCCGCCTACGCGAGGGCCAATGAAATCACGGGCCGGACGCTGTTCACCGATGTGCGGCAGGGGCCGCCTTACACCCATACGCACTACCAGTTCCGCGGACTGACGCCGCCGGATGCCGTCACGTTCTATGAGCAGACCCACTGGCTTGGCCTGGTGCCGTGGCTGGTGGGGCTGCTGCTTCTGTGGGCCGTTCTGCATCGCCGCCACCTGTCCGCGTGGCAATGGGCGCTGCTGCTGACACTTCCGGCCTGGCATCTGCTCTTTACGAGCTTCATGCGGTACGCCGAAACGGTTGGCGCCTATTACGCCTATGCGGCGCCGGCCGGGATGGCTGGGCTCGGCATCGCGTTTGCGCGCGCCGCCAACGCCACGGACGTGGCCTCGCGACTCCTGCGCATGGCCGTTCCTGTGGTGCTTGTCAGCAACTTCTGGCTGGCCGGCGCCTCGCTCTGGCTTAGTCCGAAGCGCAACGTCCAGAGCGCGTTTCAGACCGGTGATCAGGAGGACGCTGTTTCCCGGACGTCGCCGGCGGTGCGAAGCCTGGTGGCGCAGGCCCGCCGGATTCATATCGCCTACAACCACTGGGAACTGCTGTTCTGGAACCTGATGCGGCTCAATCCGGGCGCGCGCTACTTCACCGGCTCCGTGAAGCCGGAGATGCAGCCGGACCTGATGCTGTTCCCCGTCGGTTCGCGGTTCGCCTGGCAGATGCCGGTGCCGGTTCGCGCTCCGGGCATTGGCGCTTACCGGCTGGGCGGGACGATGTCGGCAGAGGAAGAACTGGTCTTCTGCACCGGTGCCATATGCGGCACGGCGACGGAGAAACAGGAGGATTTTCTGTTTCTGCGGATGCACCAGGCCAACGGGGAAATGGCTGTTCTCGGGCCGGCCGAAGGGCAGTTGCCGGGGCGGGACGCGTTTCTGCGCTTCACGGCGTTCGGCGGCAAGCTGGCGGCGCCGGAGACGAGCCCATGGGTGGCGTTGAGTCGAGCGGCAACGTTTCGCCATCGGTTTTCGTCGATGGAGTTCGAATACCTGGAAGTCGAGATGAGCTGCGAGGCAGGGGAGAGTTGCGTGCTGGCCAAGACCGTGCTGCCGATTGTGCCAACCCGGCGGATGCTGGTGGATCCGGCGCCCGAGAGGCCGCGACCGGTGCGGGCCGAGGAGGTGTCGGCCATCTTCGGACCCCAGTGGGAAGGAACCGAGGGCGGCTATTGGAAATTCATCTGGCGGCCGGTACCCGGCACCACGCGGATCCGGTCGGAGTGGCGCGGCGGCGGGGGCGAACGGGTGGAGGAGGAGCTGCCGGTGATGGCGATCGGCCCAGGGGGCGTCGTCGTCCGCCGCCCGAGCACGAATGGCGAGTATAGCGGCACATGGGAGGGCGCGGGCAACCTCCGGCTGCGCGGAACGACGACGTGGGGAAATGGCGCAGAATGGTCCGGACGCAAGGCCCGCTAGCCCGGCGCGGAGTGCTACCCTGAAGGAAAGTGAAATTTGGCGTAGTTGTATTTCCCGGTTCCAACTGCGATCACGATGCGCAGTTCAGCGTCACGGCCAACCTCGGGGAGCAGGCCGAACTGTTGTGGCACCGCGATGCGGCGATCCCCAACGATATCGACGCCGTCATCCTCCCTGGCGGTTTTTCCTACGGTGATTACCTGCGCTGCGGGGCCATTGCCAAGTTCTCGCCCATCATCGGCGCCGTGAAGGAGTTCGCGGCCAGGGGCGGGCTGGTTATCGGCATCTGCAATGGCTTTCAGATTCTCACCGAATGTCACCTGCTGCCCGGCGCGCTGGTGCGGAACAGCGACCTGAAGTACATCTGCCGGCCGGTGGATCTTCGTGTGGAGACGGTGAACACGCCGTTCACGAATCAGGCGCAGAAGGGGCAGATTGTCACCTTCCCGATTGCCCACGGCGAGGGCCGCTACACTGCCGACGAAGCAACGCTCGATGAGCTGGAAGCGGAAGACCGCATCGTATTCCGCTACGTCAATAACCCGAACGGTTCGCTGCGCGACATTGCTGGTATCTGCAATAAGGAACGCAATGTTCTCGGCATGATGCCCCACCCGGAGCGCGCCACCGACCCGCTGATGGGTTCCACCGACGGCCTGACCGTCTTCCGTTCAATGGTTTCCGCATTCGCGGCGAAATAACCCATGGCCACTATTACCCCGGAAATACTCACCGCCCACAACGTTACGGCGGATGAGTACAGCAAGATTCTCTCCATTTTGGGCCGCGAGCCGAACCTCACCGAGTTGGGGATCTTCAGCGTCATGTGGAGCGAGCACTGCTCCTACAAGAGCTCCCGCGTCCACCTGAAGAAGCTGCCGACGCGCAGCAAGCACGTCCTGCTGGGGCCGGGCGAAAACGCTGGCATTATCGATATCGGCGACGGCCTGGGCGTGGCGTTCAAAATCGAAAGCCACAATCATCCGAGCTTCATCGAGCCGTTTCAGGGCGCGGCGACCGGCGTGGGCGGGATTCTCCGCGACATTTTCACGATGGGCGCGAGGCCCATTGCGGTGATGGACTCGCTGCGTTTCGGACCGCTCGACGACCCGCAGACCGGTGCGCGGAACCGGCGCATTCTGGAAGGCGTCGTCAGCGGCATTTCCCACTACGGCAACTGCTTCGGCATCCCCACGGTGGGCGGCGAGGTCTAC
>CAZWDD010000137.1:10715-13772 GCA_964632345.1 uncultured Solibacteraceae bacterium
GGCGTTCCCACCGTCGGCGGCGAGTGCGTTTTCGACAAGTCCTATTCCGGCAACCCGCTGGTCAACGTCTTCGCGCTGGGCGTCATCGAGAAGGAAAAGATCTTCCTTGGTCAGGCGCATGGCGTCGGCAATCCGGTGATCTACGTCGGCGCCAAGACCGGGCGTGACGGCATTCACGGGGCGACGATGGCCTCCGATGAGTTCACCGAAGAAAGCAAGCAGAAGCGGCCGAACGTCCAGATGGGCGACCCGTTCCTGGAGAAGCTGCTGTTGGAAGCTTGCCTGGAAGTCATGCAGACAGGCGCAGTCGTTGGAATTCAGGACATGGGCGCCGCCGGCCTTACCTGTTCCACCTGCGAGATGGGCAGCCGTGCGGGCACGGGGATTGAGATCGATCTAGCCCTTGTCCCGCAGCGCGAAGTGGGCATGACGCCATACGAAATCATGCTTTCCGAGTCGCAGGAGCGCATGCTGCTGGTGGCGATCAAGGGCCGCGAGCAGGAAGTCTTCGATGTGTTCGAGAAGTGGGGGCTCGACGCTGCCGAGATCGGCGTCGTGACCGACACCGGGATGCTGGTGGTCAAGAACCATGGTGAGATCGTGGCGCATATTCCGAACCGGGAACTGGCCGACGAAGCACCGCTCTACTCGCGCCCCTATACGAAGCCGGCCCGCAAGGCGCCGATGGAAGGCCCGGCCTTCTCCGACGGGGATGTGAAGGCGTCGCTCATCCGCCTTCTCAAGTCCGGCGACCTGTGCAGCAAAAAGTGGATCTACGAGCAGTACGACTACATGGTCCGGACGAATACGCTCTACGGCCCGGGCGGCGACGCGGCTGTGGTCCGCATCAAGGGGACGGATACGGCCGTGGCGATGTCACTCGACGGGAACGGGCGCTACTGCTCGCTGGACCCGCGGGAGGGCGCGAAACTCGCCGTCGCCGAGGCGTGCCGGAATATCTCCACGGTCGGTGCGCTGCCGCTGGCGGCGACCAACAACCTGAATTTCGGCAACCCGCAGAAGCCGGAGATTATGGCGCAACTGGTGGAGGCCGTTGAAGGAATGGCCGAGGCCTGCCTGCATTTTGAAACGCCCATCACGGGCGGCAACGTCAGCCTATACAACGAGACGCTGGGCGAGGGGATCCACCCGACGCCGGTCATGGGGATCGTCGGCGTGTTGAAGGCCGCCAAGCCGCTGCCGGTCGAGTTTCAGTCCGCTGGCCGGACCGTTCTCCTGCTCGGCGGTTTCCGGGAGAGCGACCTGATCCGGTTCGGCTCCTCGCAGTACGCCAATATTGTCCTTGGCGGCGCGTGGGGGCTTCCGCCGGCGCTGGATATGGATTACGAAAAGCGTGTGCAGAGCGCGATCCGGAAGATCGCGGTGGAAGGGTTGGCGGAATCCGCGCACGATCTTTCCGATGGCGGCCTGGCCGTTGCGCTGGCTGAGGCGAGTTTCGGCGGTGTGGGCGTGCGGGCCAAGCTGCCGGCCTCCGAACGGCCGGAAGTTCAACTGTTCCATGAATCTCCCTCGCGGATCCTGGTTTCCACGGATCGCGCCGACGCAGTGAAGGCCGTTGCGGCCGATTGCAATGTGGAAGTGGTGGAGATCGGCACGACCGAAGCGGGCCGGTTTATCGTCGAAGGGTTGATTGACGCAACGATCGAGGAGTTGCGCGAACCGTGGTCGAATTCGCTGGAGAGGACGCTGCATGGGTGACCAGGACTTGAGTGGCCAGGAGTGGGACGTAGACGAAGGAGACCTGCACCTCGATAAGCTGCACGAGGAGTGCGGCGTTTTCGCGGTCTACGGACACCAGGAAGCCGCCAATCTTACCTATCTCGGCTTATACGCGCTGCAGCATCGCGGGCAGGAGTCGGCCGGCATCGCTTGTGGCAACGGCCGCACCATCACGTGCCGCAAGGCCATGGGTCACGTCGCGGAAATCTTTCAGCCGGAGGTGCTGGCGTCGCTGCCCGGGCACATGGCCATCGGCCATACCCGTTACTCCACCACCGGCGATTCCAAGATGCTGAACGCGCAGCCGTTCAGTGTGGAGTGCAATAAGGGGCCTATCGCGGTGGCCCACAATGGCAACATCACCAACGCCGCGGAACTGCGCCGGGAGTTGGAGGCGGACGGATCCATCTTCCAGGCCACCAGCGACACGGAGGTGATTCTCCACCTCGTCGCCCGATCCCGGCAGCGGACCATGGCCGGCGCGCTGCGTGAGGCACTGCTGCAGTTGGAAGGCGCCTTTTCGCTCGTCTTTCTTGCCGCCGACCAGTTGATTGTCGCGCGGGATCCGCACGGTTTCCGCCCGCTGGCCATGGGCCAGATGGAGCTGAACGAGCACCGGATCGGCTATGTCTTCGCCAGTGAAACCTGCGCGTTCGACTTGATCAACGCCGTCTATCTCAGTGACGTTGAGCCCGGAGAAATGGTCATCGTCGGGCCCGAGGGCATCACGCGGGAACGGTATGCGCCAAAGCGTCCGCTGGCCCACTGCGCCTTTGAGCACGTCTATTTTTCGCGGCCGGATTCCATCGTCTTCGGCCGGCCGGTGCAGCAGACGCGCGAGTGGATGGGGAGATTGCTCGCCCGCGAACAGCCCGCTGACGCCGATGTGATCGTTCCCGTGCCGGATTCGGGCGTTGCCGCGGCGCTTGGTTACTCGACCGAGAGCGGCATCCCGTTCCGGCAGGCGCTGATTCGCAACCACTACGTTGGGCGCACCTTTATCGAGCCGTCGCAGGCGATCCGCGATTTCGGCGTGAAGCTGAAACTGAATCCTGTCCGCCACCTGCTGGAGGGAAAGCGGGTGGTGCTGGTGGATGACTCCATCGTCCGCGGCACGACCTCGCGCAAGATCGTCCGCATGGTACGTCAGGCGGGCGCGCGTGAAGTCCACATGCGCATCTCCTGCCCTCCGACGGTTTCGCCCTGCTTTTACGGGGTGGATACGCCCAACAAGCAGCAGTTGATTGCGGCCAATTCCTCTATCGACGAGATCCGCCGGTTCATTGAGGCGGACTCGCTTGGGTCCCTGTCGCAGAG
>CAZWDD010000138.1:0-2878 GCA_964632345.1 uncultured Solibacteraceae bacterium
AGCACCACATCGTAGCCAAGCACCAGTTTTCCGTCCTCGGTCCGCGTGGAGCTGCTACGTTCCACCTTGTACCACGGAGCCGTCTCGCCCAGGTCGGTCTTCACGACCAGGTCGGACTCTTCCAACCCGTCAAGAACGATGGATGTCGCCGCCAACCGGCTCACATTCCGCGTATTCATCGAGGCGATATCGACCAGCGCCGATTCCGCCGTGATGGCGATCGATGTCGCGCGTCCCGTAATCTGGAACCGCAGGTTCAGGTCTACCTCCCGGTTGCAGTTGGCGCAGACGGCCTTCAAGGGAATCTGGTAGTTCTGCCGGAACAGCTTCGCCGCGGTCAGCTTGAAAGTGAACTCCCCGGACTGCTTCGGCTCCAATTCCAACACCGGCGGCGTTACTTCCACCCCCTCCGGCAGCCGGCCTTCCAGCCGGATGGCCACCGGCTGCGGCGAGTTGTTGAACAGGCGCACCGTCCGGGTCGTCTCGGCCTCGGCCGGGTCGACGCGGAACGGGTCAAGTTGCTCCAGCAGCGAGATCGAGGGGATCTGCGCTAGCCGGGCTGCGTCGGGAACCAGTTCAATCGTTGTCGTGGCCAAGACCCGCGCGCTATCCACGGCGCCCAGTTCTACCTGACAGGTTGCGGATCGCGATGGCGCGGCCAGCGTATCCAATGCCAGACGGAGCTGCGTCGGCGCAACGGCGGCAGACGGTCCTACGCGGACGAACCGGTCGAAGTTCCCGCTGCATGATACCTTGGCACGGAATGCGGTTGGTCCGAAGACCGGATTCACGGGAACAGCCAGCTCCTGCACGCCCGCGTCGGGCTGATAGGTCCAGGTCTGCCGGTTGGGCAGCGATACGGCGGCCTCATTGCGGAACTGCGGGTCTTCAAAGTAGTACAGCCGGTTCTGGTTGGTCCGGATCAATGCGCCGCGTGGATGGGAGAACACCTGGTCAGCAGCCTGCGCCGGGCCGTCGAAGTAGAACACCGGGCGCGGCTGCCCGCTCAGTACGTCGGTTGCGCTCAACTGCAGCGAGTAGAGGAAGCGGCGCCCGCTTTCATTGGAGCTCCCGGCGGTGCAGCAGGAAACGGCGATGATGCGGCCCCCGAAGTCGGCCGCCACGGAGCTGAATCGCACGTTCTGCGCGTTCCGCAGGGAATCGTCCAGGCGGAGCGTCACGGCGGCCTGCGTGGAGGGGTTGATTCGCCGGAGTTGCCATGAGGCCGCGTTGGCCTGGGTCTCCAGCACGAGCAAATCTCCGGAGTTCAGAAGCGACATCGACCGGATGCGCGGCGCGCTATAGATGCGCGAGAAGTTCCACTCGCCGGCTTCCACGTCGCCGGTCCCCGTATGGATTTCACCGGCCGCGAAGAACGCCACATGCAGGCGCCGCTGCTGGTCGAATAGCATCGTGGCTTCGCCGCATCCGGCCGCAAGGGCGAACTGCTTCACCCGTCTCGCCGTGGTTGTGCCAAGTTGTGTGTACAGTCCGCAGTTCCGGTCCAGGAAGAACAGCCGGCCCGTGGAGTCGTTGGCCACGGCAACGGCCGGGTAAGGCATGGCGTCGATCGGTGTCAAGTCCGCGCCCGTGCCCGTCGGAGGACTGTCCGGATTGAACGTCGTCCGGCTCACCCGCTGAAGGACGCCGTTCGCGGCGATGCGGTAAACCGACCCATCGGCCGCCTCGGCAACGTATACCTGCGATTGATTGTCCAGGCTTACGCTGACCGGAAAATCGAACGCAGCCCGGAAGGCCGTGCTTCCCGTCGTCGGAATCAGGCGCAGCAGCCGCGCCTGTTCGCGGGCGACGAAAAGATTCGCCGGGTCCGGTTCAAAGCGCACCAGACGTTTCTCAGGAATGTCGTAGCCGATCACGCTGCTGCCCTGCCGGGCAATCGGTCCGCGCAGGGTGCCGAAGAGGTTCAGGTCGACGCGCAGCTCTGCGAACGCCAGCCGGAATAGCCTGCCGCTGTTCGAGGACTGAAGAAAGATGTTCCCGTCATCGGTTTGCACGATCTGCTGAATGGGACTGTTGTTGAACGGCGTGAACGTGCCGTTTACAAGTGCCGTGTAAGCCAACCCTGGCGACAGGCGGAACAGCAAGCCGTCCATGGAGAAGAAGATCAACCTGTCCTTGTCGATCGACAGTGCGCGGAACTCCGGCAGTTCGTTCCGGCCTGCCAGAACGGAACTGCCGTTCCAATGCAGGACGAGGGAAGAGGCCTGGTTCTCCAGCCGGAAGATATAGAGGAAGCGGCGTGTCACCGCCTGACCGCTCTCGATCGTGTTTTCCTCCCGCAGAATTCCCAGATACGGATTGCCCTGCGGGTCGATGCTCAGCTGGACGGAGTTGCGGTAGGTGTCGCGGGAGAGTGTGAAGAGTGGCAAGTCGAACGTCGCCGGGTCCATCCGTTCCCGGATGACGCGATCCGAACCGGCACCCATGATCCGCGTCACCTCGCCCGTCGGAGAGACTCGCGACAGCGTGCCCCGGCCCAGATCGAGCACGAAAAGCGTCCCGTCCGGCGCAGCCTTGGCCTGCAGTGGCCCCGTAAAGCCATCTGCCACCACCCGGATCCTGTTGTCAGGCGTCCATTCGATGATCGTCCCCGAGTCAGAAAGGCACAGGAACCTGCGTCCCGATGGCGTCGCTTCCAGGCAGCCGATCTCCGCGCTGCCCGGCAGGTAGAACGCCTCGGCCGGGATGCCATTCGCCGGGATCCTCGACTGCAGCCGGGACGTCAGCGGCAGCGCCACCTCCTGTCCGAAGACCGCCGTGGCCAGAACCAATCCTGCCAGGAGAATACGCGTCGTTTGCATGAATGTTCGTCTACCCTTCTACTTCTAATAGTTGTAACGCGAAATCGGGCGTTTCA
>CAZWDD010000138.1:2978-5860 GCA_964632345.1 uncultured Solibacteraceae bacterium
CCTCGAACGCCTCCCGCGCGAACACCAGACGCGCCGCGTGCGGCGCCACCGCTTCCTGCACCTCCCGGAAGGCGGCCTCCACGCTCTCGCCCGGAACCAGCCTTCGTTCCACCTCGAGCCGGCACTCGGCGCTGTAGGTGCTCCACGCCGTTCCGCCCTCAATTCGCGCAACGTGCAGCGAGGGGCTTCCCACCAGGGGATGCGGATTCCGCCGCCGCAACGCCTCCTCCAACTCGGCCAACCGGCCCAGCACCCGGCCCATCTCCAGATTCGCATCCACCCCGAGATCCGGACGCGAACCATGCGCCGCCCGGCCTTCCGTCCGGATTTCCGTCCACAGGAATCCCTTATGGGCGATACAAATGCTCAGCGCTGTTGGTTCGGTGACCACTGCCGCATCGGTTCGCACGTGCCGCAGCAGTTCCTCCGTTCCCAAACTCCCATGCTCCTCATCGGCTACCGCAGCCAGCACCAGATCTCCGGCCAGCGGCCCGCTGCGCGCCACCTCGGCGAACGCTTCCACTGCCGCCGCCAGGCCGCCCTTCATGTCATAGCTGCCACGGCCGTATAGGCGGCCGTTCTGGATGCGCCCCGAGAATGGATCCACCATTCCTTCGACACCCACCGTGTCGGTGTGTGCGTTCAGCATCAGGCTCCGGCCGCCGCTCGTCCCCGGCAGTGTCGCCACCAGCGTCGGCCGGCCCGGTCTTCCCTCGAGAATCTCGACCCCCACCGGCAACCCCGCCAGATAGTCCCGCAGAAAGGCTACGATTTCCCCCTCGCCGGGCGCCCCGGGCGCTAACTCTGGGTTCACGGAGTTGATTCGGACAAGCTGCTGGAGCAGGGAAGTGGCTTCCACCCTCGCAGTGTAACCGACTACACTGAAGGCGATGCTCGACAACTGGGGCCCCGGCGCCGCCATCCTGGCTGTCTCGGCCGGATTCCTGTTGATCTGCGCCGAATTCTGCCTGACCGGTTGGGTTGTCCCCGGTGTCGCCGGCGGGGTGTTGCTGCTCTGCGGTACCTACCGGATGGTGCAGTTGGGCGCCGATCTCCGCATCGGGCTGCTCCTGGCTGCACTCCTGCTCATGACGGCCGTGGGTGGTTACCGTCTGTGGCCGGCCTGGACCGGACTGCTCGCCTCCCTGGCCGTCCCCCCGCTCTGCCGTCTGTTGATACCGGGCGCCGTCGGATGGGCGCCGGCCGCGTCGGCCGCGGCAGTTCCCGCCGCCTTTTTCTTCCTTCTCCGCATTGCTGCGCGCGCCGCCGCCAACAAAACATTATTAGAATGAGTTGTTTCGGCCACGGGGACGGTGTAACCTCAGGAATGGCGACAAGGAGGTTTACGCATGCCTCGCAATGAAGACGGCGAAATGGAACTGGTGCTCGGCAACCGGCAGTTGCTGAGCGTCCTTTTTATCCTGGTGGTCCTGTTGGGTGTGTTCTTCACGATGGGCTATATCGTGGGCCGGAACAACCCGAGCGAGGAAAAGATCCGCGTAGCGGTGGCCCGTGAAAAGGTGGAAGTGGCCGGCAAACAACCCCCGGTGACGGTCGACCCGAGTGCGGGTGTTGTCTCCACCAAGCCTGCCCCGTCGGTGGTCGAGACCCCACCGCCTTCACCCGGCCCCGTCTCGGTAGAGGTCACTCCGAAGAAAGAGGAAAAGAAGGAAGAGCCGAAGAAGAAGGAGGAGGCGCGCAAGGAAGCTGAGAAAAAGAAGGAGACTCCTGCCCCGCCGCCCCCGGCGCCGCCATCCGGCAACATCTTCCAGCAGACCCCCACGCCCGGCCAGTATCTGCAGGTCGCCGCCATTGACCGTCCCGGTGCGACCGGAATGGTGGAGGCCTACCGCAAGCAGGGCTTCTCCGCTTCGATCACCCCGAGTTCTTCGCCCACCTTGTTCCGTGTCGTGATCGGTCCGCTGAAATCGGCCGAAGAGATCGCCGACACCAAAACCCGCCTCAAGAAGATCGGCGTCGACGGCGCGATCCTGCGAAAATTCTAGGGTGAGCGATCTCGTTCAAATCGTCCCCGCCCGGCCCCGGCTTCCCGAGTGGCTCCGCAAACCGGAAACACACTTCGCCTCCGTCCATTCGCTCAAACGCGGACTCCGCCAGCGCCAACTGCACACCGTCTGCGAGTCGGCCCGCTGTCCGAACATCCACGAGTGCTTCCACCGCGGCGCGGCCACCTTCATGATCCTCGGCAATCTCTGCACCCGCGGTTGTGGTTTCTGCTCGGTGCCCAAGGGTTCCCCGGCGAAGAAGGAGTTCTCGCTCGATCCCCTTGAACCGGCGCACGTTGCCGACATGGCGGCACAACTCGCCCTCCGGTATGTCGTGATCACCAGCGTCAACCGGGACGACCTGCCCGACGGCGGTTCGCACCACTGGGCCGAAACCGTTCGCGAAGTCCGCAAGGCGCTCCCCAATGCCAAGATTGAAGTACTGACACCGGATTTCTGCGGCGACATGGACGCCGTCGCCCGCGTTCTCGATGCCGGCCCCGACGTCTACAACCACAACATGGAGACCGTCTCCCGCCTCTACCGGCGCGTGCGGCCTCAGGCCGGATACCAGCAGTCGCTCGATGTCCTCGCATTTGCCCGCCGCTACAGCCCCGGTGTCCTGACGAAATCCGGACTCATGGTCGGCCTTGGAGAGCAGGTCTCCGAGGTCGAGGAACTCCTTCGCGATATCCGCTCCGCCGGTGTCCATGTCGCCACTATCGGGCAGTATCTGCAACCGACCCGCCGCAATCTGGCGGTGGCCGAATACGTCACCCCCGAGCAGTTCGCCGCCTATCAGGCCTACGGCATGTCGCTCGGATTCCAGATGGTCTTCAGCGGCCCGTTCGTCCGTTCGAGCTACATGGCCGACCT
>CAZWDD010000138.1:5870-13752 GCA_964632345.1 uncultured Solibacteraceae bacterium
AACGACCAGGCCACCGCGCAGTAACCCCGTGCCCCTCCGCCTGGCACTCGCCCTGCTGACCGGTTCGCTGCTCGCCGCACTCTATCCTCCCTTTGACCTCCGCTGGTTCGCCCCCATCGCGCTCACGCCCCTTCTGGTTGCCCTCGGCCGCGAATTCCGCCCCGCCGGCCGTTTTGCGCTCGGCTATGCCGCTGGCCTCGTCCTGTGGGCCGGCGTCTGCTGGTGGATAGCCCCGGTTCTCGAGGTGCATGGCGGCATGGGCGCCTTCGGTGGATGGGGTTCGTTCGTCCTTTTCTGCCTGCTCAAGTCGATTCACTATGGCGTCTTCGGGCTCTTGTCCGGCATCGTGATCCGCCACTGGTACGGTCCTCCGGCCGCCGCCCTGCTTTGGGCCGTTCTGGAACGAACCCAGGAACCTCTCACCCTGTTCGGCTGGTTGATGCTTGGCGACGCCGCTATCGACATGCCTGTGCCCCTTCGCCTCGCCCCCTTCGCCGGCGTCTACGGTCTGTCGTTTCTCTTCGCGCTGACCGCCGCTTCGTTTGCCGTGATTTTCCTGTCCCAACCCCGCCAGCGCGCCTCCTGGGCCCTTCTCTCCCTCCTCCCCTCCTTCCTCCCCCCGCTGCCGTCCGCTCTCCCGCCCACCGCCACCGCCGCCCTCGTACAGCCCAATCTGGACGCCGAAATGGACTGGACCGCCGAGTCCTATGCCGCGGCCAAGTCCAATCTGGTTGCCCTCTCCGAATCGGCCGCCTCCCGGGGCCCTCTCGATCTCATCGTCTGGCCCGAAACCCCCGGCCCCATCTTCTATGGGTCCGATCCCGACCTCCGCACCCGCGTCGCCGAACTCTCCTCCAAAGCCGCGGCCCCCGTATTGCTCGGCAGCATCTGGCGCGACCCGGCCGGCGCCCCCTTCAACTCCGCCTTCCTCGCCCCGTCCGGTATCCGCTACGACAAGGTCTTCCTGGTCCCCTTCGGCGAATACATCCCCAGTTTGTTCTCTTTTGTGAATCAGGTCTCCGACGAGGTCGGCGCCTACACGCCCGGCGCCGCGGTCACCACTATGCCCCTGGCACACTCCCGCATCGGCACCTTCATCTGCTACGAATCAGCCGTGTCCCACCATGTCCGCGATTTCGCCCGCGCCGGCGCCGCCGTCTTCGTGAACATCTCAAACGACGGCTACTTCTTCCGAACCCCCGCCCGCGAACAGCACCTCCAGTTGGTTCGGATGCGCGCCGTCGAGAACCGCCGCTGGGTGCTGCGGGGAACCAACAACGGCATCACCGTTTCGATCGATCCCGCCGGCGCGATTCGCGACCGCCTTCCCGGCTTTACTCCCTCCGTCCTGCGGGCCGGCTTTTCCTTTGAGGATCAGCAGACCGTTTTCACCCGTCACGGTGACTGGTTCGTGCTGGCCGCGGCCCTGCTGGTTGTGGCGGCGCTCCTGCACTCGCAGTTTCCCCACTTCACGCCGCCCGCTCCGCTCGGCCGTCCGCGGGCAAAGCCGCTATCCTGATTGCAATGCTCTTTTTCCTCGCGATTCTGCTCGCTCTCCCGGCCTTCGCCGCGGACCGCAACCGGCAATCGAATCTGCTCGAAGCGGCCTCACCCGCCGGTACGCCCGTCCGTCTGGAGATCCCCGTCGCGCGCGGCTTCTCGCCCGACTCCGTCCGACTCTATGACGCCAGCGGCAAGCCAATTCCCGTCAAAGTCGATTACCGGCGGCCGACCGCCTGGCTTCATTTTCTCTCCACAGGCGCCGGCCGGTATCGCGCCACCTGGGACACCTTCGGCGCCGGCGAAACCGAACGCCTTGCCGCTCCCGCCATGGTCGGCTCCGGTGACCGCGTCACTTTCGGCCGCGCCGGTGTCCGCGGCAGACTCGCCGTCGGCCTCTACTCACACGCCGCCGCCCTGGACTGGGAGGGTGACGGCGATCTCGACCTCCTTGTCGCTTCTCCCGATCGCCCCTACAACGGTACCTACCTCTTCCGGAATATCGGATCCCAGGCCGATCCTCTCTTTGACCGTGCCATCTGGCTCGCCCCCGCGCTCAAAGACCTCATCGTCGCCGATGTCGATGGCGACGGGAAACCCGACGCCACCTCCTCGGCCGGCCGCTGGTTCTCCGATATCCGCCGCAACGGCTTCTCCAACCCGCAGACATTCAACTTGAAGCGCTCCTATCACGTCGGACGCGATGACCTCTGGCTGCCCGCCGACTGGGACAACGACGGCAAAATCGATCTCCTCAACGGCGTCTCCGACTGGCGCGACTATGGCTGGGACGACGCCTTCAACGCCAGGGGCGAGTGGCTTCGCGGGCCTCTCCATGGCTACGTATACTTCTGGCGCAACACCGGCACCAACGCCGCCCCCAAGTACGCCGAACCGGTCAAGCTCCCCATCGATTCCTACGGCTCTCCCGTTCCCCAACTCTTCCGCTGGCGCACCGGCGCACCGCCGGACCTGCTGATCGGTAGCTTCCTCGACTACGTCACGCTCCATGAACGCGCCGACCTGACGAAATCCACCGTACTCCCGTTTCGCCTCGATCTGGAAATGATCCAACCTCGCGTCGTGCCGTGGCACAAGGACGGCCGCCCGTCGCTGTTGATCGGCGAGGAGGGCGGCACGTTGACGTTCATCGAAAACCTTGCCCCGTTCGGGGAAGCTCCCCGGTGGGCCCCGGCGCGCCAGTTGGAGCAACTCGATCCCTACGTGAAGTCCGGTTCCCTCGCCCGCCCCGTCGCCATCGACTGGAACGGCGACGGCCTCCTCGACCTCCTCGCCGGAAACTCGGCCGGCTATATCGAGTGGTTCGAGAACACGGGCACCCGGCAACTACCGCAGTTCGAGGCGCGCGGCTACCTGAAGGTCAACGGCCAACCCATCCGCCGTGTCGCCGGCGAGAATAAGTCCGTTCAGGGTCCCGCCGAGGCCAAGTGGGGATATGCCAATCCCACTGCCGTCGATTGGGACCTCGACGGGAAACTCGACCTGCTGGTCAACGACATCTGGGGCGAGGTGGTCTCGTACCGCGGCACCGGGAATCCCCAGGAACTCGAACCCGCCCGCAATATCGACGTGGAATGGGACGGCCCGAATCCGAAGCCGGAATGGGTCTGGTGGGAGCCCAAGGGCAAGCAGTTGCTCACCCAGTGGCGCACGACGCCCGAAGTGGTGGATTGGGACGGTGACGGCCTTCCGGATCTGGTCATGCTCAACCATCAGGGCTACCTCTGCCTCTTCCGCCGTGCCAGGAAGGATGGCCAACTGGTGCTCCAGCACCCGGAACGGATCTTTGTCACCGAATCGGGCCGCTACCTCAATCTCGCCAACGGCCGCGCCGGCTCCTCCGGCCGCCGCAAAGTCGACCTGGTGGATTGGGACGGCGACGGTGACCTCGACCTGCTCACAGACTCCAACGAAGGCCCGCTCTGGTACGAGAACCGCGGAACCCGGGAACGCGCCGTCATGGTGAATCGCGGTCTTCTCACCCGTGCGCCGCTCGCCGGCCATAATCCGACGCCCAACGCCGCTGATTGGAATGGCGATGGCAAGCTCGACGTCCTGATCGGCGCCGAGGACGGATTCTTCTACTTCTTCGATCGCCGGTTCATCGAGACCTTCTAAGGTGCAGGAAATATCGGGTTCTTCCTAAAGTTCTTCTCGGAATTTGCCGATGGGCAATTGGGAGAAGAATTTGAACCGGCGCGGCGGCCTGATAACGGGGCGGTATTCTAGAGAGAGTAGCGAGGTACGGGACCGTTTGTTCGGATTTGGCAGTTTGCAGTTGCCCGGGTTTCTCTGGGCTGGATGCTTGGTCTGGCTTGGCATTGCGGCAGCGCTTTCGCCGGGTGCGAATGCACAGGAAACGC
This sequence comes from uncultured Solibacteraceae bacterium, assembly GCA_964632345.1. Lineage (GTDB taxonomy): Bacteria > Acidobacteriota > Terriglobia > Bryobacterales > Bryobacteraceae. The sequence continues at coordinate 9,755 of CAZWDD010000138.1, forward strand.
CGGGGCGGCGGGAGCGGGTTGCGGAACTGGCATTGGAAGGCCAGTGGGAGCAGCGTGCCCGTGAGTTGACCGAACTCCTGCGGGAGTCGCCCAAGGCGGCAATCGCGGCGGCCCTGCAGTCCAGGGATGCCGTGCGCGCGCAGCGGATCCGCCCGGGTACCGGACGGCGGGCCGAACAATGGCTCGAAGAGTGGGGCGAGTGGGAGGGAACGGCCGAGGTTACCGTTGCGGAGGACCTGGAACGGGGCACCAGCCGCACCGTGGTCAAGGTCCGGACCGAAGAGGGGGAGTGGGATCTTTATGCTACCGGCCAGGGGATCGGCGCGCGCTGCGGCGATCGCCTCCGGGTGACGGGCATCCGGCTGGCCGGCGCCATGGGCGGCACCGTGACGACGCTCGAACGAGCCAAAGCCTCAGGCGGGTGTGTAACGACCGGTGTGCAGAAGACCGCCGTCATCCTGCTTGAATATCCCTCCACCCCGCTGCCGGAGAACGTGACGGCGAGTTCCGTTCTGAGCCTCTTCAACACCGGGCCAGGGTCGGTGAGCGCGTACTACCAGGAAGCATCTTATGGCCGGACTTCGGTGTCCGCTGACGTCTTCGGCCCCTTTCCGCTCAGCCAGTCTTTCTCGTGCTCGCAGTCTTCGGCCATCCGGACGGCCGCAATCGCCGCCGCCGAGTCGACCGTGGATTTCAAGAATTACACGCGCATTGTCCTTGTCCTGCCTGGCGACTGCGGGGCACTCGGCACTATCGGCTGCTATACCTACCAATCGGCGCTGCGGGGCAGCTTTACGGCCTCGTTCAGCTGGGTATGGGGGAACTTCACGACGAGCACCGGCCTGTTTCGCTGCGGCGCCGTGCACGAACTCGGGCACAATCTGGGCCTGATGCATGCCGGGTCGCTCAGCTACGGTTCCGTGCCGCTCGGTGCGTTGGGCGATAACGGGACCTATGCCGAATACCGGGATGACTTCTCCCAGATGGGCCGGTGCTACAACTTCAATGGAAACTATCTGACCGGGCACTTTGCCGCGGACCAGAAGAATCAACTTGGGTGGTTTCAGACCGGTAATGTCCAGAACGTGGAGTCCGGTGGAACGTACACCGTTCTGCCCTTCGCCACCCCGACCACCGGTACGCAGGCCTTGCGGATCCGCCGCGGAACGGGCAACGAGCGCTGGCTGTGGCTCGAGTATCGCCAGCCCACCGGGTTCGATGCCTCTTTTTCGACCACCGGTTACTCCACGCAGGTTTCCACCGGTGCGCTGCTGCACTATGAGAACCCGGCCGACATCACCTGGGCGGACCACTCCAAGCTTCTGAACTACACCGCCCAGGCGAACCCGGGCGTTTTCCGTTACCCGGCGCTGACACCCGGCAACTCCTGGACCGATCCCTACTCCAACCTTACGCTCACCGTCACCGGCGCCTCGCCCGCGGGATTGAACGTCTCGGTGGGCTACGGTGCGCCTTGTTCCTCCTTGAACCCAGAAACGGCCACGGCGCCCGCCGGCGGCGGATCGGGGTCCGTCTCCGTCACCGGCACGTCCGGTTGCAACTGGACGGCCGTCTCCAACGCCTCATGGATCACGCTGACCGGCGCCACTTCAGGCACCGGCAACGGCACGGTCAGCTACAGCGTTGCAGCCAACCCGGACCCGGCACCCCGCATGGGCACAGTTACGGTGGGCCAGCAGAATCTCACCATCACCCAGGCCAGCCCGAACAGTACGCCAGAGCCGGAGGGCGTCACGCCCGGTTCCGGAAGTGCGGCCGCTGAGACCGTGCAGGTCTTTGACGTCGTGTTTGCTGACCTCGATGGCGCCTCGACATTGCAGAGCGTTCGCGTTCTGTTCAGTACGGCAGGGGAAACCACGAACGCCTGTTACATCGAGTACCGGCCTGGTACGAACCAGCTGCGCCTCTACAATGACTCTCCCAACTCCTGGTTCTTCTCCCAGCCCGGTGTGAACAGCGTCCTATCCAGCGGCAACACGCGCTGCGAGGTGTTGGCCGGCGGCAGTTCCGTCACCGTGTCCGGTTCCACGCTGACGCTGCGTCTGAGTATCCGTTTCAAGACGGCCTTCGTCGGCGCCAAAATCGTCAACGCCGCCGCAACCGATAATGCCGGAGCCGACAGTGGCTGGGTCACCGTCGGGCAGTGGACCGTCGGTGGCTTGGTCAACAGCCTGCCCTCTGCCGGCGGCGTATTGCCGACGAACGGCTCTTCCTCCAGCCAGACATTCCAGTTCACCTTCAGTGATCCGAACGGCGCGAACGATCTGAACGTTCTCAACGTCCTGATCAACAATGCGCTGGACGGCCGGCAGGCCTGTTATCTCGCCTATGTGCGCGGGGCGAACCAACTGTACCTCGTCAGCGATGCCGGCTCCGGGTTGCTTCCGGCCCTGACTCCCGGAACCACCGGAACGGCGGCCAACAGCCAGTGCAGCGTGAGTGCGGCGGGCGCCAGCGCAGTGGCCAGCGGCAATACCCTCACGTTGACAGTGCCCCTGACGTTCGCGTCGGGCTTCGGCGGGAGTAAAGTCATTTACCTGGCGGCGCGGGACACGTTGGAGGCGAACTCCGGCTGGATACCCGGCGGCGTCTGGCGAGTCCCCGGTGCGGCCACCACCTCGCCCGCCGTCCTCACCGCCGGACTGCCGAAGTTTACGGCTACCGCGGCCACCGTCGCCCTTACCTTCTCCGATGCGCAGGGCGGGACCGACCTGAACGTGATCAACGTGCTGATCAATAGCGCACTCGATGGCCGCAACGCCTGCTATCTCGCCTATGTGCGATCGCAGAACGTGGTCTACCTCGTGAACGATGCCGGCGGCGGACTGCTGTCCGGTGTGCTGCTCGGCACCGGCGCCAGCGCGTCGAACTCCCAGTGCTCCATTCAGGGAGCCGGTTCCTCGGCCAGTGTCAGCGGAAACCAGCTCACCTTGAACCTCGCCCTGACGCTGAACTCCCCGGCCTTCTCCGGGAACCGGATCATCTACGCCGCCGCCCGCGACACGCAGGAAAACAACTCCGGATGGCAGGCCGTCGGGACCTGGGCCGTGCCCTGATCGAAACGATTTTGTTTCCCGCGACTGCCGGCGCACGTCCAAAGGCCTATGTCCCGGTGCTGGGTCCTTCTATTTCTGCCGATCGCTGCGTTGGGGCAGGGCATACCTGCGAATGCGGCCAGCGAAATACTGGCGGCGCACAATCAGGTCCGGACCCGCGTCGGGGTCCGGCCACTCACGTGGTCCGGGGAACTGGCCGCCTACGCCCGGGAGTGGGCCGAAAGCCTGTTACGCCGCAACGAGTTTCGACACCGGATAGATGGGCGCTTCGGGGAGAACCTGTTCGAGATCCGCGGGGCGTCCACAACCGGTGCGCGGGTGGTGCGGGAGTGGGCTTTCGAATCGGCGGAATACGACGCCCGGCGCAACCGCTGCCGCGGTGTTTGCGGACACTACACGCAGATCGTCTGGGCTGCGACTGAGCGAGTCGGCTGTGCCGTGGCGCGTCGTGGCCGGCGGGAGGTGTGGGTCTGTAACTACGACCCGCCGGGAAATGTGGCTGGCGAGCAGCCCTTCTGATCGATGCGTGTGGCAGACTGGGAAACCAGGATGACGATGGATTGGAAGCGCTGCCTGTTGACGTTGCCCCTGATGCTGGGCGCCACACCGGCGTCCGCAAAGATACTCTTCCTCGCCGATTTTGAGACCGGCGATCTCAGCCAGTGGGCCTCCACTGGCACGCGAGGGCAGAACGCCACGCCCCGGAACGTGCAGGTGGTCACCGATGTTGTTCGGGAAGGGAGGTATGCCGGGAAGTTTACGATCCATGCCGACGACGTGTTTAACGACCGGCAGTTGCGCGTGCAGGTGGGCGGCCCTCGCATCACGGTGCAGGAGGGCGGCGACACCTTTCTGTCGTTCTATCTCTTCATGCCCGAGGCACCTAAGGATCGCGACAACTTCTTCTATTGGGAAGGCGCG